>NZ_JBHJSJ010000016.1:35927-143556 GCF_042268845.1 Kitasatospora sp. NPDC056273
GGCGCCCGCGGGGGCGGGGGGGGCGCGCGGCGGCGGGGGGCGCGGGGCCCGCGGGGGGGGGGGGCGCCCGGCGCGCGCGCGCCCCCCACCCCTCCTCCGTACCGGGCTACTTGATCTGCTTCATGCAGAGCACGTAGTCCAGGGCCGGGAAGCTCGGGTGCTTGCTGGTGTACCAGCTGTCCGACTTCGGCTGCTTCTCGCAGGACTTCTCGTCGGAGGTGGCGAGGTACTTGTAGACGACCTTGTACTGCGCCTTGGCGTCGGTGCAGGGCACCACGGTGATCTTCGGGTGGGTGTCGTTGGTCTGGTTGGTGCCGTTCGCGTTGTAGAGGCAGTCGCCGACCCCGGCCGCGTCCACCTTGCTGTCCGAGTCGGTCGGGGTGCTGACCGGCGGGAGGGTGAGCGTCGGCGCCGGCAGCGTGTAGGTCGGCGAGGGGATGACCGGCGGCGGCGTGGGCGAGAGGGTCAGCCGGGTCGGGGTCGGCGTCGGGTCGGCGGCCGGGTCGGTCTTCCCGGGGCCGAGCACGCCGGTGGCGGCCAGGGTCACCGCGGCCACCAGCGAGACCGGCACCAGCAGCATCGCGATGTGCGGCCGGCTGGTCAGCGGGACGCCCGGGTTCAGCTGCGGGCCGTGGCTGCCCGGGACGGGCGGCTGCAGCCGCTTGAACTTGTTGTGCGGGCCGAGGTTCAGCAGCAGCGTGATCGGGGTCAGCAGCCAGGACACCAGGCTCCACCAGCCCTGGACCAGCGTCCGGGCCGACATGTCGCGCACCGTCGCCGTTCCGCAGGTGCGGCAGAACGGGCCGGTCATCCGCAGCATCCGGTAGGCGATGATCAGGCCCTGGTGGCCGCGGACGGTGGCGTTGACCGCGGGGTAGCCGCCGCAGAACCGGCAGGTGGTCCCGTCCATCGGGGGCGGCGGCGGGTACCCGTAGCCGTAACCGCCGGGCGGGGGCTGGACGCCGTACGGCTGCTCGGGCGGCGGCGGCGCGCTCGGGTAGCCGTACCCGGGCGGCGGCGGGGGCGGCGGCGGGGCGCCGTAGGAACCGCCGGAGGCGTACGGGTTGCCGTCGCCCGGTGGCGGGCCGTACGGCATCTGGGGCGGAGGCGGAACGGACAAGGGGTCCCCCGGGAAAGGAAGGGCGGAAGAGTTCAGGACTTCTTCACCGGCGGGACGCCGGTGGTGGCGGGCGCCAGCGGGCCGAGGCAGAGCACGTACCGCTTCTTGTTCCAGCGGCGGCCGCTCTTGCCCGAGACGGCGGTCGTGGTCTGCGGCGTCTGCTGGCAGCGGGTCACGTCCGTGGTGCCCTCGAACTTCGACAGCACTCGGTAATTCGCCTTGGTGTCAGTGCACTTGACGATCTCGACGTCTCGGGAGCCGCTGGCGTGCACACAGTCGCCGGCCTTGGCGCTGCTGACGCTCGGCCCGGCCACGAAGTAGCCCACCGCCAGCGCCAGGCAGCCGCCGACCACCCCGACGATCCGAAGCTTGGAGCGGATGCCGCGCTTGGCGGCCGGCGCGGGCTGCACCGGCGGCGCGGGCTGCACCGGCGGCGCGGGCTGCGGGTAGCCGTACGGCCCGGGGGGCGGCTGCTGCCCGTACGGCTGCTGCCCGTACGGCGGTTGGCCGTTCGGCTGCTGCCCGTAGGCGGGCGGCGGGCCGAAGCCGGGCGGGGGCGGCGGCGTGGGCTGTCCGTAGGCCGGCGGCGGCCCGTACGGCGCGGCCGGCGGGGGGACGGGTGCCCCGTACGGCGGTGCTGCGGGCGGGCCCACCGGGGCCGACGAGGGCGGCCCGTACGGATTGGGCGGTGTGCTCATCAGTTCGTCCCCCGAGACAGAGTTCTGTCGCTACGACAGGTTCGAGTACCTTAGCGAGTCGGTCGGACGCCGTCGGCCCCGAGCCCCGCGGGTTTTCAGGAGGCCTGGTCAGCGGGGGAGGGGACTCCGGCGGGCGGAGCGCAGGTAGAGGACCGCCGTCAGCGCGTATACCCCGGCGACCCCGAGCACCACCGCGACCGAGCGGCCGGACAGCGGCAGCACCAGCGCGGTGACCAGGGCGGCGGCCACGAAGGCGACGTTGAACAGCACGTCGTAGATGGCGAAGACCCGGCCGCGGTACTCGTCCTCGACCGACTCCTGGACCGCCGTGTCGGCGCAGATCTTGGTGCCCTGGGTGACCACCCCGAGCAGCAGGGCGGCGAGCAGGCAGGGCACCAGGGTGAAGCTCAGGCCCAGCGCCGGGACGAAGACCACCGGGGCGACCAGGCAGGCCGTCATCCACCCGGCCAGGCCCAGCCGGCGGGTGCACCAGGGGCTGACCAGCGCGGCGACGAAGAACCCGGCGGCGGACAGGCCGACCGCCTGGCCGAGGGTGACCAGCCCGGCCGCGCTGTCGGTCGGGTCGTTGAAGGTGTACCGGGCGAGCATCACCACCACCACGATCAGCACGCCGTAGCAGAACCGGGCCGCGGTGACGGCGGCCAGCGCGTGCACGGCGGGCCGGCAGTCCCGGACCAGGTGGCGCACCGCGGCGCCGAGTTCGACGGCGGCCCGGACCAGCGCCTGGCCGAGCCCAGGACGGTCCCGGTGCTGCTCCGGGCCGAGCAGGTCGCGGTCCATCCGCCGGGCGGCCAGCGCGGCCGACAGGTAGAGCAGCGCGGCCACCGTGACCAGGGCGGCGTCGGCCTTCGGCCCGGGGGCCATCAGCTGGTGCAGCGCGAAGCCGATGCCCCCGCCGGAGGCGGCGGCGACCGTCCCGAGGGTGGGGGAGAGGGCGTTGGCGGTGACCAGCTGGTCCTGCTCCACCACCCGGGGCAGGGCGGCGGACAGGCCGGCCAGGATGAACCGGTTGAGCGCGGTGACCAGCAGGGCCGAGGCGAAGAACAGCCAGGTCGGGGCCTGTGCCAGCAGCAGCGCGCCGGTGCCCAGGCCCAGTCCGAAGCGGGCCAGGTTGCCGAAGTAGAGCACCTGGCGGCGGCGCCAGCGGTCCAGCAGCACACCGGCGAACGGGCCGATCACCGAGAACGGCAGCAGCATCACGGCCAGCACCGAGGCGATGTCGGCGGGGGAGGACTGCTTCTCGGGGGAGAAGACCACGTACGCGGCGAGCGAGACCTGGAAGACGCCGTCCGAGAGCTGGGAGAGCACCCGGGCGGTCAGCAGCCGCCGGAAGTCGCGGCCCTTCATCAGGTCGAGGAGCGTGGCGCGGTGCGCGGACTGGTGGGTGCTGCCGTTCTCGGTGATCGCCACCCGCCCAGAGTGCCATGGAACCGGCCGCTGTTTCACGTGAAACATTGGCCGCGAGAACGTGAAGGGCCCGCGATCCGGAGACCACGGGCCCTTCCTGCGAGCTGGCGGCGCTCAGCGCTCAGAGCTCAGAGCTCAAGGCTCAGCGCTCAGCGCTCAACAGTCGCGAACCTCGCTGCGCTCAGCGCTCGACCTCGCCGCGGATGAACTTCTCGACGTTCTCGCGGGCCTCGTCGTCGAAGTACTGCACCGGCGGGGACTTCATGAAGTACGAGGAGGCCGACAGGATCGGGCCGCCGATGCCGCGGTCCTTGGCGATCTTCGCGGCGCGCACGGCGTCGATGATGACACCGGCGGAGTTCGGGGAGTCCCAGACCTCGAGCTTGTACTCCAGGTTCAGCGGGACGTCGCCGAACGCGCGACCCTCGAGGCGGACGTACGCCCACTTGCGGTCGTCCAGCCAGGCCACGTAGTCCGAGGGACCGATGTGGACGTTCTTGGCGCCCAGCTCGCGGTCGCGGATCTGCGAGGTGACGGCCTGGGTCTTGGAGATCTTCTTGGACTCCAGGCGCTCGCGCTCGAGCATGTTCTTGAAGTCCATGTTGCCGCCGACGTTCAGCTGCATGGTGCGCTCGAGGATGACACCGCGGTCCTCGAACAGCTTGGCCATCACGCGGTGCGTGATGGTCGCGCCGACCTGGGACTTGATGTCGTCACCGACGATCGGCACGCCGGCCTCGGTGAACTTGTCCGCCCACTCCTTGGTGCCCGCGATGAACACCGGCAGGGCGTTCACGAAGGCGACCTTGGCGTCGATGGCGCACTGGGCGTAGAACTTGGCCGCGTCCTCGGAACCGACGGGCAGGTAGCAGACGAGGACGTCGACCTGCTGGTCCTTGAGGACCTGGACGACGTCGACCGGCGCCTCGTCCGACTCCTCGATGGTCTCCAGGTAGTACTTGCCCAGGCCGTCGAGGGTGTGGCCGCGCTGGACGGTCACGCCGGTCGGCGGCACGTCGCAGATCTTGATGGTGTTGTTCTCGCTGTTGCCGATGGCGTCGGCCAGGTCGAAGCCGACCTTCTTGGCGTCGACGTCGAAGGCGGCGACGAACTCCACGTCGCGGACGTGGTACTCACCGAACTGGACGTGCATCAGCCCGGGGACCTTGCCGGCCGGGTCGGCGTCCTTGTAGTACTCGACACCCTGCACCAGCGACGCGGCGCAGTTGCCCACGCCCACGATGGCTACGCGAACCGAACCCATTCCGGTTGCTCCCTGTGATCTCATGAGGCCCGCCGGGGTAGGCGGAACTCGTCCTGCTTCTTCGATGACTGCGTGCACGGGCGCGAGGCGCCCATTCCTGCCGCGCGGCACAGGGCTGGCGCGGTGTCAGCGCTCCTGGGCGGAGCGCCCCGGGCGGTCGTACGGTGGCCCGGACGGGTCCGGAGACCCGGTCTCCTGGCCACGGCCGTCCGAAGTCTTGCGGGGTCCGGCGGCGCTGCCGCCGGCGTCGGGGCCGGTCTTTCCGGTGCGGTTGGACCGCTCGGTCTCGATCAGCTCGTTGAGCCAGCGGACCTCGCGCTCCACCGACTCCAGTCCGTGCCGCTGGAGTTCGACGGTGTAGTCGTCGAACCGCTCGCGGGCGCGGGCCAGCGAGTTGCGCATCCGCTCCAGCCGCTCCTCCAGCCGGCTGCGGCGCCCCTCCAGGACGCGCATCCGCACGGCCCGGTCGGTCTGGCCGAAGAAGGCGAAGTGCACGCCGAAGTGCTCGTCCTCCCAGGCGTCCGGGCCGGAGTCGGCGAGCAGCTCCTCGAAGCGCTGCTTCCCCTCGGCGGAGAGCCGGTAGACGATCTTGGACCGCTTGCCGTTGAGCGCGGTGGCCGGGACGTACTCGACGTCGGGGTTGTCCTCGACCAGGAAGCCCTGGGCGACCAGGCTCTTCAGGCAGGGGTAGAGCGTCCCGTAGGAGAGCGCCCGGAACGTCCCGAGCAGGATGTTCAGCCGCTTGCGCAGCTCGTAGCCGTGCATCGGGGCGTCGTGGAGCAGCCCGAGGACGGCGAACTCCAGCACTCCTGAGCGCCTGCCCAATGTCGCCGCCCTCCTCCCGCTCGGTGTCCGATCGGCCGCTGCATCCGGCGGTATACCGCTTCGATGTATCGGCTCGATATATCGAGAACAGTAAACCCGACCCCCGGAACGGGCAAGAGGGGCGCGCGTGAATGTGATCACAAGCCGACGCGCGGCTGGTGTTGGCAACGGGCTTGTAATGATCTGTTGCCGTTTTGCGGGCATTGGCAACTGATGTCCGATTAGTTGTAAATCCGTGCTGCGTACGCTGTCGCGTGTGCACGAGGACCACCTCCGGGATCAGGGCGGTTGGCGGGCATCGGACGTGAACCCTGCCTTCAGGCTGGAAACGCCTGGCGAGGAGTGGCTGGAAGATGAGCGAGCGACGGCGAAGGACGCCCAACCCGGGCGGTGAGGGGCAGCAGCCCCCGGGAGGCGGTGGCCGTCAGGGCGAGGGGCCGGGACCCGACGAGCTGCGCTCGGACGGCGCCGGTCGGCGACGCCCCTCGGGGGTCAGGGAGACCGCACAGCAGCCCCGGATGACCCGTGCGGAGATGCGCAAGGCCGCCCAGAAGAAGGGCGCCAAGGGGGGTGGCCGGCGTGGTGACGCCGCGGCCGCCTCCGCTGCCGCGGCCGCCGGCCCCGGCAAGAAGCGCTTCATCGACTACCCGCGGTTCGGCAAGACCGGCGTCCGGCGCTGGCTGCCGTCCTGGAAGCAGTGGCTGAGCGCCTTCGTACTGGTCTTCGGCTGCTTCGTGGGCCTGGTGTTCTACCTGTACCAGACCACCGAGGTCCCCAAGCTGAACGATCTGGTGAAGGACCAGAACACGATCTACTACTGGGCCGACAACACGGAGATGACCCGCAAGGGCCAGACCAACCGTCAGATCGTCGAGCTCAAGGACATCAGTCCGCACCTCCAGGACGCCGTCATCGCCGCGGAGAACAAGAGCTTCAAGACCGACAGCGGCATCGACCCCAAGGGCATGCTCCGCGCGGTCTGGAACATGGCGAAGGGCGGTGAGACCCAGGGCGCCTCGACGATCACCCAGCAGTACGTGAAGAACGCCTACCTGAGCCAGGAGCAGACCCTCAGCCGCAAGGTGAGGGAGTTCTTCATCACGCTGAAGATCAACCAGGAGAAGGAGAAGCCGGAGATCCTCACCGGCTACCTGAACACCAGCTGGTTCGGCCGCGGTGCGAACGGTGCCCAGGCGGCCGCCCAGGCGTACTACGGGGTGGACGCCAAGGACCTCAACGTCTGTCAGAGCGCCATGCTGGCCGGTCTGCTCAAGGGTGCGGCGTACTACGACCCCACCAACCCGGCCAACAAGGACCGGGCCCAGGGCCGGTGGAACTGGATCCTGGACCAGATGGTGGACACCAAGGCCATCACCCCGGAGGAGCGCGCCAAGTGCACCGCGTTCCCGGACCCGATCGCGCAGAAGCCCAACTCCAACATGAACGGTGAGATCAGCTACCTGGTCGACACCGCCAACAAGTACGTGATGGCCACCGACAAGACGATCACCCAGCAGATGATCGACCGGGGCGGCCTGAAGATCTACACCACCTTCGAGAAGGACAAGGTCGACGCGCTGAAGAGCGCCGTCGACGCCGTCAAGGCGGAGAACCTCAACCCGCAGAAGCGGCCGGACAACGACACCAACATCCAGTTCGGCTCCGCCAGCATCCGCCCCGGCGACGGCGCGATCGTCGCCCTCTACGGCGGCGACGGCGTGGAGAACGGCCACTTCGACAACAACGCCGACGCCACCGGCGTCCAGGTCGGCTCGACCTTCAAGCCCTTCGTGCTGGCCACCGCGATGCAGACCGGCGTGCAGACCGCGAAGGACGACAAGGGCAAGCCGAAGCGGATCAACGCCGACAGCCGCTACCTGGCCGACGACATGTCCGAGATCCGCAAGGCGGACGGCTCGCTGGTGATCGGCGACGACGGCAAGCCGTACCGGCAGAAGAACGAGGACGCCGGCAAGCGCGGCTACGTCTCGCTGCGGATGGCCATGCAGTACTCGTACAACGTGCCCTTCGTCCAGCTGAACCAGGACGTCGGCGGCCAGAACGTGGCCGACATCGCGGTGCAGATGGGCATCAAGAAGGAGAGCCTCGCCGACCCGAAGACGGCGACCTTCCCGCTCGGCACCTCCACCATCAGCCCGATCCGGATGGCCACCGCCTACGGCACCCTGGCGGCCAGCGGCAAGGAGGCCGAGCCGTACTCGGTCACCAAGGTCGAGGTGAGCGGCGTGGAGCGGCCGGGCTTCGGCAAGAAGGAGCCCAAGGTCGCGCTGGAGCCGGCCGTCGCCGACAACGTCACCGACACGCTGGTGAACGTGGCGGTGAACGGTACCGGTAAGAAGACGAAGGATCTGGGCCGCCCGGTGGCCGGCAAGACCGGTACCACCGACCAGAACAAGTCGGCCTGGTGGGTCGGCTACACCCCGCAGCTGGCGACCAGCGTCGCGATGTGGCGCGAGGACCCGACCAAGCACGAGCGGCAGTCGCTCAACGGCACCGGCGGCAAGGAGTCCATCCACGGTGGTGACATCCCGACCGATGTCTTCACCCGGTACATGAAGGCCGCACTGGCCAACGAGAAGAAGATGGACTTCCCGACCCCGCAGCCGGTCGGCACCGAGGTCGACTCCTCCGGCGCGCCGTCCACGGCCAGCGCGACGACGACCCCGACCACGACCGACAGCCCGACGGCCCCGCCGGCCGCCCAGACGCAGGCGCCGCAGCCGCCCGTGCAGCCGCAGCCCACCCAGACCTGCGTGCCCGGCGTGGACTGCCCCGGCGACCAGCCGACCCCCTCGCACACCAGGCCGAACCCGGGCAACACCTGTCTGCCGGTGATCGGCTGCCCGACGCAGCCGCCGGGACCGACGGACACCACGCCGCCGGGCGGCGGCAACGGTGGCGGTGGCGGACGCCCGACCGGCGGCGGCAAGCCGACGCCGAGCAGCACGGGCGGTCTCCAGGGCGGCGGGGCGGCCGGGCAGTAGCCCCGGCCGGGCGGAACCCGGAACCCGGAACCACGGCGGTGGCGGTCCTCCTCGGAGGGCCGCCACCGCCGTTTCCGTCGCGACCGCCGCGCCCGCCGGCGGCGCAGAGGTACAGACCGTTGCGGGGTCCTCCTCGTCCCGGCGGGACGGGTGCGGCAGGATGTCCGGCATGACGTCGAGCGATCGTGACGAAACCGCCGGGCCGGACGGGTCCGGCGCCGCCGCAGGGCCCCTCCCGGCAGCCGTCGCCACGGCCGCGCCGCCGGCCAACACCGTGGTCGTGCCAGCCGACGAGGACCCGGTGGCGGCGGCCGGCAGCGAGGTGTTCGGCGGGCCCCCGGGCCGCCGGGCGCTGCTCGGCGTCTCCTGGTGGGTCCCGGCGCGCTTCCTGGCGCTCGCGGTGATCGTGGTGTCGGTGCTCGGGATGGTGCAGAAGCTGCCCTGTTACGAGCAGGCCTGGTTCCAGCCGGGCTCGCCGCAGTACATCCACGCCTGCTACAGCGACATCCCGCACCTGTTCTCCGGACGCGGCTTCGCGGCCGGGCTGCACCCGTACGTGGACCGCGTCCCGGGCTCCTCAGGGGACCTCCAGTACCTGGAGTACCCGGTGCTGACCGGCCTGTTCATGCAGGTCGCGGCCTGGCTGACGCCGGGCGGCGGGGACCAGCAGAGCCAGGAGCAGTGGTTCTGGGCGATCAACGCCGGGATGCTGATGGCCTGCGCGGTGGTCGCCGCGGTGGCGCTCTCCCGCACCCACCGGCGCCGTCCGTGGGACGCGCTGCTGTTCGCGCTCGCCCCCGTCCTGCTGCTCAACGGCACCGTCAACTGGGACCTGCTCGCGGTCGCCCTGGCCGCCGTGGCGATGGCCTGGTGGAGCGGTGCCCGCCCGGGCTGGGCCGGTGTCTTCATCGGCCTGGCCACCGCGGCCAAGCTCTACCCGCTGCTGCTGATCGGCCCGCTGCTGGTGCTCTGCTGGCGGGCCGGCCGGTGGCGCGAGTTCCGGGTGATGCTGGGCGGCGCGGTCGGCTCCTGGCTGGTGGTCAACCTGCCGATCATGCTGGCCAACTGGCGGGGCTGGTCGACCTTCTACGTGTTCAGCAAGCACCGCGGCGAGGACTACGGCTCGTTCTGGCTGATCCTGATGCAGCGCCGGGGCGCCGGGCTGGCCGACCTCGACGTCTACATCGGCGTGCTGATGGTGCTGGGCTGCCTGGCCATAGCGTGGCTCGGCTTCTCGGCCCCGCGCCGGCCGCGCTTCGCCCAGCTGGCCTTCCTGGTGGTCGCGCTGTTCGTGCTGGTCAACAAGGTGTACTCGCCGCAGTACGCGCTCTGGCTGCTGCCGCTCGCGGTGCTGGCCCGGCCGCGCTGGCGGGACTTCCTGGTCTGGCAGGCCTGCGAGGTGCTCTACACCCTGGGCATCTGGTCCCACCTGGGCCTGGTCACCGGCTCCAAGCAGCACGGGATCGGCGAGGGCTGGTACCACTTCGCGATCGGGCTGCACCTGCTGGGCACGCTGTACCTGGTCGCCCTGGTGGTCCGCGACGTCCTCCACCCGGACCGCGACCCGGTCCGCTGGGACGGCAGCGACGACCCCTCCGGCGGGGTGCTGGACCACGCCCCGGACGTGTCCGTGCTGGGCACCGCCCGCCGGCTGCGCGAGGAGGAGAGCTACGCCGGGTACGCGCCGGCCGGCCCCGAGCAGTGGCTCAACGAGCCCGAGCTGCCGGAGCCGGCCGAAAAGGCCTAGCCGGTCGGAAAGGCCTGGCGGGTCGGAAAGGCCTGGCGGGTCAGCGGTCCACCACGCGGTCGAAGTGCGTGGTGGTGTGCCGGACCTGGAGACCGAGCTCCTCGCCGATCGCCGGGGGCTTGGTCTCCCCGTCCAGGAAGAGCAGCGAGACCTGCATGTGCGGCGGCTCGGCGAACCACAGCTGCTTGCCGGCCCAGTGGAACGGCGACTTGGTCTTGTTGACGGTCGCCAGGCCGGCCCGGGCGATGCCCTTGGCCCGCGCCCCCATGCTCTGGAGGTACTTGGGCGCCTCCAGGCCGATGCCGTGCGCGGTGCCGCCGGCGACCACCAGGATGTGGCCGTCGGAGGGCGCCGGGTGCTGGCGGTAGCCGTAGCGGTCGCCCTTCTGCAGCGGGGTGACGTCCAGGACGGTGGCCCGGACCTCCAGTGCGGCGTGGTCGCCGAGCCAGAGCCGGGTGCCGATCCGGGCGCGGAAGACCGTCTCCGGGTAGCGCTGGGCCAGCTGGTCCATGCCGGCCGCGCCGAGGTGGCTGACGAACACGGTGTGCACCGGGATGCCGGCCGCCCGGGCGGTGTCCACCCAGTACGCGACCTCCTCGATCGGGCTGGAGCCGTCCGGCCGGTCCATCGGCAGGTGCAGCGCCAGGCCCTCGAAGGCGACGCCCTCCAGCTCGTTGGCGACGGTGCGCAGGTCGGCCGCGCTCACGCCGTGCCGGCGCATGGTGGTCATGCATTCCAGCACCACCCGGGCACCGTGCAGCGAGCGCAGCGCCTCCACGCTGGCCACCGTCCGGATCACCCGGGCGTGCGGCAGTGGGAGCACCTCCTCGCCGACCCGGTACGGGGTGAGCACCAGCAGCTCGCCGCCGTACCACTCGGCGGCGTCGGCCGCCTCGTACGCGGTACCGACGGCGAGCACCCCGGTGCCCAGCAGCGTCGCCTCCTCGGCCAGCCGGTGGTTGCCCAGGCCGTAGCCGTTCCCCTTGGCGACGGGCACCAGGCCGGGGAACTCGGCGAGGACGGAGCGCTGGTGGGTGCGCCAGCGTTCGGTCTCGAGGTAGAGCGACAGCGTCATCGGGTCAGCCTCCTCAGCGGCGGGACATGTAGAGGTCGAGGGCCTTGTGCAGCAGCTTGTTGAGCGGGAAGTCCCACTCGCCGAGGTACTCGGCCGCCTGGCCGCCGGTGCCGACCTTGAACTGGATCAGGCCGAACAGGTGGTCGTTCTCGTCCAGGGTGTCACTGATGCCGCGCAGGTCGTACACCCCGCCGCCGAGGGCGTAGGAGTCGCGCATCATCCGCCACTGGATGGCGTTGGACGGCTTGACCTCGCGCTTGTGGTTGGCCGAGGCGCCGTAGGAGTACCAGACGTGCTCGCCGACCACCAGCATCGTGGTGGCGGCCAGCGGCTCGCCCTCGTGGTAGGCGATGTAGAGCCGCATGCGGTTCGGGTCCTCGGCCACCAGGGCCTTCCACATCCGCTGGAAGTAGGCCAGCGGGCGCGGGGTGAACTTGTCGCGCTCGGCGGTGACCAGGTAGAGCTGGTGGAAGATCGGCAGGTCGTCGTAGCCGCCCTGGTAGACCTCGACGCCGCTCTTCTCGGCCTTCTTGATGTTGCGGCGCCAGAGCTGGTTGAAGTTCTTGTGGATGTCGTCCAGCGAGCGGTTGGCCAGCGGCACCTGGAAGACGTAGCGGGGCTGGACGTCGCCGAAGCCGGCGCCGCCGTCCTCGCCCTGCAGCCAGCCGGCCTTGCGCAGCCGGTCGGCCACCTCGAAGGCGCGGGCCTCGTACCAGTCGGCCTCGACGTCGCGCAGGCGCTTGGCCTGCTTGCCGGCGATGGCCTCCTTGATGGTGGGGGCGTTCCAGCGGCGGATGACGATCGGCGGGCCCATCTTCACCGAGAACGCGCCCTGCGACTTGAGGTGCGCCAGCATCGGGGAGAGCCAGCGGTCGAGGTCGCGGTCGAACCAGTCGATGACCGGTCCCTCGGGCAGGTAGGCGAGGTAGCGCTTGAGCTTGGGCAGCTGGCGGTAGAGGACCAGGCCGGCGCCGACGAGCTGGTCGGTCTCGTCGAACCAGCCGATCGACTCGGAGCGCCACTCGGCCTTCACGTCGCCCCACGACGGCACCTGCATGTGGCTGGCCGAGGCGCGGCTCCTGATGAAGGCGAGGTGCTCCTCGCGGGTGATCGTCCTCAGGCGCAGGCTCATGTGCTCGGTGCTCCTCGTCGTCGGGCTGCGGTGGCCCAGGTTCTCGGGCTGACCTTATCGTCCGGGGTCCGGGCGCCCGTCGCTGCGGGCACGGCGGCGCCCCCGTCGGGTACCTGTCTCCTCTGCAGATACGCGACGGGGGCGGCGAGGGTTCCGGGCGGGGCCTGTGGGCTCGGTCCCAGCGGTGCGGTCCGGGGGCGTGCGAGGGGGCGCGGGGGCCCGGTTCAGCCCCAGAGACCGCCGCGGGCGATGCCGAGGTAGAAGCCGATCGCGGCGGCGCCGAGTGTGATCATCAGGACGAAGCGCTCGGCGGTGGTGACCGAGACGAACATGCCCCACAGGCCCGTGACGATGCCGAACAGGCCGGTCCACGAGGTCAGCAGGTGCAGGTTGTGGAAGAACGAGGTGGTGAAGGCGATCACGCCCAGCACGGCGGTGACGCCCACCAGGGCGTTCTCGCGGGGGTGCGGGTGGCCGTCGGTGTTCAGGGTGAGGGCGGGCATGCGGTGGACGGACTGTGCCATGGGTCCCACCTCCTGGCGTGGAGACGAACGGGCAGGAATCCCGTTCCGTCCAGATTGCGGCGCTTGGGCCGCTCTCACAACCCCTATGCGTTTTGTTCGGCCGTCCGGGTGCAGGTAGGCTGTGCCGTCTGCACTGGTGTAGTTGTGCCCCCTTTGCACCCTCTACCGGGTGGGATCCGCCTCCGGGCGGAGCGGGGGCCGATTGTCCGACCCGGCCGCTACGGTGGGCCGGAGTCGTCACTGCTCCGGTGCCGACGCTACGCACAACCCTCCTGCCACGGAGAGACCGTGGCCGCTGAGTCCAAAGGAGGTGGGTTACTCATGCGTCACTACGAGCTGATGGTCATCCTCGACCCCTCGGTCGAGGAGCGCGCTGTCTCCCCCCTGATCGAGAACTTCCTCACCGTCGTCCGCAACGCGGGTGGCAAGGTGGAGAAGGTCGACACCTGGGGTCGCCGCCGTCTGGCTTACGAGATCAACAAGCAGTCCGAGGGCATCTACTCGGTCATCGACCTCAAGGCCACGCCTGAGGTCGTCAAGGAGCTCGACCGCCAGCTGGGCCTGAGCGAGTCGGTTCTGCGGACCAAGGTCCTGCGCCCGGACACCCACTGAGCCACCTCTGAGGCCTTCGGGTCTCGGGTAGCTCGCGTCCGCTGTTTCACGTGAAACAGCGGTGAACGGACATCTTCCCGAGAGGTCATCACCACCATGGCAGGCGAGACCGTCATCACCCTCGTCGGCAATCTCGTCGACGACCCCGAGCTGCGCTTCACCCCGTCGGGTGCGGCGGTCGCGAAGTTCCGCATCGCGTCCACCCCCCGCACCTTCGACCGTCAGACGAACGAGTGGAAGGACGGCGAGAGCCTCTTCCTCACGTGCAACGTCTGGCGGCAGCCGGCGGAGAACGTGGCCGAGTCGCTGCAGCGCGGCATGCGCGTCATCGTGCAGGGCCGACTGCGCCAGCGGTCTTACGAGACCAAGGAAGGCGAGAAGCGGACGGTCTTCGAGGTCGAGGTCGACGAGGTCGGTCCGAGCCTGCGCTCGGCGACCGCCAAGGTCACCCGGGCCAACCGGTCCGGCGCCCCCGGTGGCGGCTTCGGCGGCCAGCAGGGTGGCGGCCAGGGCGGCGGCGGCAGCTGGGGTGGGAA
This sequence comes from Kitasatospora sp. NPDC056273, assembly GCF_042268845.1. NCBI lineage: Bacteria > Bacillati > Actinomycetota > Actinomycetes > Kitasatosporales > Streptomycetaceae > Kitasatospora > Kitasatospora sp. NPDC056273. The sequence continues at coordinate 49,894 of NZ_JBHJSJ010000016.1, forward strand.
CTCCGGCGGCGGCGGCCAGCAGGGCGGCGGCAGCTGGGGTGGAAACTCCGGCGGCGGCCAGTCCGGCCCCTCCGACGACCCCTGGGCCTCCAGCGCCCCGTCCGGTGGAAACCAGGGCGGCGGCTGGGGTGCCCCGGCCGGCGGCGGTGGCGGCTACTCGGAAGAGCCCCCGTTCTAAGAGCTGACAGATTTCGTGCGGCCCGGCCGTCGGCGTCCCCGGACGCCCGCCGGGCCGTGAACCCCAAATGGAGCACACAATGGCGAAGCCGCCTGCTCGCAAGCCGAAGAAGAAGGTTTGCGTCTTCTGCAAGGACAAGGTCAACTACGTTGACTACAAGGACACGAACCTGCTGCGGAAGTACATCTCCGACCGCGGCAAGATCCGTGCCCGTCGGGTGACCGGCAACTGCACCCAGCACCAGCGTGACGTCGCCACGGCCGTGAAGAACAGCCGTGAGATGGCGCTGCTGCCCTACACCAGCACCGCGCGCTAAGAGAGGGTGACCAAGTAATGAAGATCATCCTCACTCACGAGGTGCCGGGTCTCGGCTCCGCCGGCGAGGTCGTCGAGGTCAAGGACGGCTACGCCCGCAACTACCTGGTCCCGCGTGGCTTCGCCATCCGCTGGACCAAGGGTGGTCAGAAGGACGTCGACGCCATCCGTCGCGCCCGGAAGATCCACGAGATCCAGACCCTCGAGGCCGCCACCGCGGTCAAGGGTCAGCTCGAGGGCGTCCAGGTCAAGCTGGCCGTCCGCTCGGGCGACGCCGGCCGTCTGTTCGGCTCGGTGACCCAGGCCGACGTCGTCGAGGCCATCAAGGCCGCCGGCGGCCCGGCCGTGGACAAGCGCGCCGTCGCGATCGCCTCGCCGATCAAGACCGTGGGCTCCCACAAGGTCTCGGTCAAGCTGCACTCGGACGTCGTGGCCAACCTCGACGTCGCCGTCGTGGCTGCCTGAGCTCCGTAGAGCACAAGGCCTGAGGGCCGGACTCCTCCGGGAGTCCGGCCCTCGGTCTTTTCCGGCCCGGTTCTCTTCGGGTCTCAGCCGCGCACCGCTCCGGTGACCAGCCACTTGCCGCCGCGGGCGCGCCAGGCCAGGAAGCCGGCCCGCAGCAGCATGAACAGGTTCATCGCCCACCAGAGCCCGGCCAGTCCGGTGCCGGTGGCCGGCACCGCCAGGGCCACCGGGACGAACACCGCCAGGGTGGCGAGCCCGGCCCAGGCCAGGTAGCGGCCGTCCCCGGCGCCCATCAGCACGCCGTCCAGCACGAAGACCGGGCCGGCCACCGGCTGGGTGAGCGCGAGCAGCAGCAGGGCGGTGTCCAGCTGGGCCCGGACGGCCGGATCGGGTGTGAAGAGCGGGACGTACAGCGGGCGGGCGACCACCACCAGCAGGCCGAGCACCAGCCCGGAGACGACGCCCCACTCGACCATCCGCCGGGTGGCGGCCCTGGCGCCGGGGACGTCCGAGGCGCCCAGGTAACGGCCGATGATGGCCTGGCCGGCGATCGCGATCGCGTCCAGCGCGAAGGCCAGGAAGTTGAACAGCGCCATGGTGATCTGGTGGGCGGCGACCTGGTCGTCGCCGAGCCTGGCGGCGACCGCGGTGGCGGTCATCAGCACCGCGCGCAGGCTGATCGTCCGGACCAGCAGCGGGCCGCCGGCCCTGGCACTGGCCCGGATGCCCGCGGTGTCCGGCCGCAGCGAGGCCCCTTCCCGGCGGGCGCCGCGGACCACCACGACCAGGTAGGCGGCGGCCATCCCGGTCTGGGCGAGCACGGTGCCCCAGGCCGAGCCGGCCACCCCGAGCCCGGCGCCGTACACCAGGCCGGCGTTCAGGCCGATGTTGGCGGCGAAGCCCGCGACGGCCACCACCAGCGGCGTGCGGGTGTCCTGGAGGCCGCGCAGCACCCCGGTGGCGGCCAGCACCATGAGCATCGCCGGGATGCCCAGCGAGCTGATCCGCAGGTACGTCACCGCGTGCGGCGCGGCGGTCGCCGAGGCGCCCAGCGTGTCGGCCGCCCAGGGCGCCAGCACCAGGGTGAGGAGGACCACCGGGACGGCCAGGCCCAGGGCGAGCCAGATGCCGTCGATGCCCTGCTGCACGGCGCCCCGGCGGTCCCCGGCGCCGATCCGGCGGGCGACCGCCGCGGTGGTGGCGTAGGCGAGGAAGACGAACACGCCGGTCGCGGTGGAGAGCGCGGCGGAGGCGACGCCCACCCCGGCCAGCTGGGGGGTGCCGAGGTGGCCGACGATCGCCGAGTCGGCCATCAGGAAGAGCGGTTCGGCGACGAGCGCGCCGAAGGCCGGGACGGCCAGGGCGAGGATCTCCCGGTCGTGCCGGCGTCGTGAGGGCTTCGGGGCCGGGGTCGGGGGCGAGGCGGTCATGGGCTCCAGGCTACTCATCCACAGGTAATAGATGTAAGGGCCTAGTGACTATTACTCGAAATCTTGAGCGGCGCGGTTCGTCCGCTCTGCGCCCACAGCCGTTCGGAGGTGTGTGAAGAATTTCTCATGCACAGGACCGGGAAGAGGTAATCCCAGGTCAACAGGTTGACGGTGGATCGATTGTTCGGTTATCCACAGGGACGTCCACAGGGGTGTCCACAGCTTTGCGGCAGTTCTCCACAGGACGGGGCCGGTCATCCACACCCCCTGTGGATAACCGCCTTGGCGCAACGGCGTCCGGCGCCTTAGCGTGGGCCCTCCGCCCGACACTCCCGCCGCCCCGGCGTCCGTTTTGTCGGGACCGTGGCGTACAAAGAGGAGCGGCTCCGCTCCACCCAGCCACCGGCAAGCCCGCTCCACCTTCGCACCACTCGCTGATCGGGGAACACGCGTGACCGGCCCCCAGTACGACGACCACGACGCCCCGCCGCCGGAGGAGGACTGGCAGCCCGCCGAGGACCCCTTCCCGGCCGGCGCCTTCGACGACGCCCCCTTCCCGGACGGCCCGGGGGACCGGCTGCCGGTCTCGCGCGGCCGTGGCCAGGGCGGTCAGGGCGGTGGCCGTGACGGCCAGAAGGGCGGCTTCCAGAAGGGCGGCAAGGGCGACCGGAAGGACGGCGGCTGGCAGCGCCGGGACGAGGGCGGCGGCGACGGGGGCGGGGGCGTGGACGGCTTCGAGCGCGTCCCGCCGCAGGACCTGGACGCCGAGAAGTCCGTCCTCGGCGGCATGCTGCTCTCCAAGGACGCCATCGCCGACGTGGTCGAGGTGCTCAAGCCGGTCGACTACTACCGGCCCGCGCACGAGATGGTCCACGGCGCGATCCTCGACCTCTACGCCCGCGGCGAGCCGGCCGACCCGATCACCGTGGCCGGCGAGCTGACCAAGCGCGGCGAGCTCCAGCGCGTCGGCGGCGCCTCCTACCTGCACACCCTGGTCAACTCCGTCCCGACCGCGGCCAACGCCGAGTACTACGCCCAGATCGTGCACGAGCGCGCGGTGCTGCGCCGGCTGGTCGAGGCGGGCACCCGGATCGCCGGCATGGGCTACGCGGCCGAGGGCGACGTGGACGAGATCGTCAACGCCGCCCAGGCGGAGATCTACGCCGTCACCGAGCAGCGCACCAACGAGGACTACGCCCCGCTCTCCGACATCATGGAGGGCGCCCTCGACGAGATCGAGGCGATCGGCTCCCGCAACGGCGAGATGTCCGGCGTCCCCACCGGCTTCGCCGACTTCGACCAGCTCACCAACGGCCTCCACCCCGGCCAGATGATCGTCATCGCGGCCCGTCCCGCGATGGGCAAGTCCACCCTGGCGCTGGACTTCGCCCGGGCCTGCTCGATCCACCACAAGCTGCCGAGCGTGATCTTCTCGCTCGAAATGGGCCGCAACGAGATCGCCATGCGCCTGCTCTCCGCCGAGGCCCGGGTGGCGCTGCACCACATGCGCTCCGGGAACATGACGGACGACGACTGGACGCGGGTGGCCCGCCGGATGCCCGACGTCAGCGAGGCGCCGCTGTTCATCGACGACTCGCCGAACCTGTCGATGATGGAGATCCGCGCCAAGTGCCGCCGGCTGAAGCAGCGCAACGACATCAAGCTGGTCGTCATCGACTACCTCCAGCTGATGCAGTCCGGCGGCTCCCGGCGGGCCGAGAACCGTCAGCAGGAGGTCTCGGACATGTCCCGTAACCTCAAGCTGCTGGCCAAGGAGCTGGAAGTCCCGGTCATCGCGCTGTCCCAGCTGAACCGTGGTCCCGAGCAGCGCACCGACAAGCGGCCGATGGTCTCGGACCTCCGCGAGTCCGGCTCGATCGAGCAGGACGCCGACATGGTCATCCTGCTGCACCGCGAGGACGCCTACGAGAAGGAGTCCCCGCGTGCGGGCGAGGCCGACCTGATCGTCGCCAAGCACCGTAACGGTCCGACCGCGACGATCACGGTGGCCTTCCAGGGCCACTACTCGCGCTTCGTCGACATGACCCGGGACTGAGCCCGGGCCCCGTCCGGAGCGGTCAGACGGTGACGGTGGCGCGGAAGAGCGTGCCGCCGGTGCCGGAGAGGCGGGTCGGGGTGCCGGTGGCGGGGAGGAAGGCGGCCTGGCCGCGGGCCAGGTCCAGGACGGCGCCGTCGGCGGCGGTCAGCCGGGTGGCGCCCTCGGTGCAGAGCAGGATCTGCGGGGTGCGGCCGTCGATCTCGCGCCCGGTGCCGTCCAGGACGAAGCGGGAGAGCCGGAACTCGTCGATCGGGACGGGGTAGAGCTCCTCGCCCGGGGTGCCCTCGACCGGGGCCGGCTCCAGCGGCTCGGGGGCGCCGGCCTCGAAGACCACGACCTTCAGCAGCTCCGGCACGTCGATGTGCTTGGGGGTGAGGCCGGCCCGCAGCACGTTGTCGGAGTTGGCCTGGAGCTCGACGCAGACGCCGGACAGGTAGCCGTGCGGGACACCGGCGCCCAGGTAGAGCGCCTGGCCGGCCCGCAGCCGGACGTGGTTGAGCAGCATGCCGGCGACCACGCCGCGGTCGTCCGGGAAGTCCTCGGCGATCCGGGCGTACGGGGCGTACTCCCCGTCCGGGTCGGTCGCCGCCAGCACCTCGACGGTCCGCCGGACGGTCTCCGGGTCCAGCGCGAGGGCGGCGGTCAGGGCGCCGCGCAGCGCCTCGGAGGTGTCCTCGGCGGCCAGCCGCCCGATCACCGGGGCGAGCCCGGGCACCCCGAGCCCGGTCAGCAGCCGGGCCGCGTCGGTGGGCCGCCGGAAGCCGCACAGGCCGTCGAAGTCGCCCAGCGCGCAGACCATTTCGGGCTTGTGGTTGGCGTCCCGGTAGTTGCGCTCGGGGGCGTCCAGGGGGATCCCGAGGGCGTTCTCGGCGGCGAAGCCGGCCCGGGCCTGGTCGAGCGTGGGGTGGGCCTGGATGGACAGCGGGATGCCCGCGGCCAGCACCTTGAAGAGGAACGGCAGGGTCGGGCCGAACCTGGCCACGCTCGCGGCGCCCAGCTCGCCCTCGGGGTCGGCCGCGATCAGCTCGTCCAGCCGGCGCGGGCCCTCGCCGCGGTCGGCGCGGGACGGGGCGCCGGGGTGGGCGCCCATCCACAGCTCGGCCTGCGGTTCACCGGTCGGCCGCTGCCCGAGCAGCTCGGGCAGGGCGGTGAGCGACCCCCAGGCGTACGGGCGGACGGTGTTGACGAGCCTGTCCATGCGCGCGGTCCTACTCCTTCGCAGTCTGGGCGGCCCCGGATGTCCCGAGTCCGGATCGCCGGGGCGGGCCCGGCGGTGCGGGCGGTCCGGGCACGGGCAAGGGAAACGACCCTAGCCGAACGGTGTCACCCACGGGGAAACGGTGGCCACCGGGTGGGAGTGCCACGGCCGGACCTGCGGTTCCCGGCGCGGTAGTAGGATGCCAGGACGCAGTAGCCTCCGCCCTGCGCGCAGTTCGCCACCGAGGTCCTCCCGGCGGGCTGCCGGCGGAGCCGCGTTCCAGAGTGCGGGCGCCGGTGTTCCGAGACCCCCCGTCATCGGCCGAGAGGTTTGTACGTGACCGTGAACCAGCAGAGTTTTGCTGATCTCGGCAAGGTCCTGGTGATCATCCCGACCTACAACGAGGCGGAGAACGTCGAGCGGATCGTCGGCCGGGTCCGTGCCGCCGTCCCCGAGGCGCACGTCCTGGTCGCCGACGACAACAGCCCCGACGGCACCGGCGAGCTGGCCGACAAGCTGGCCGTCGAGGACGAGCACGTCCACGTCATGCACCGCAAGGGCAAGGAGGGCCTCGGGGCCGCCTACCTCGCGGGCTTCCGCTGGGGCATCGACAACGGCTACGACGTCCTGGTCGAGATGGACGCGGACGGCTCGCACCAGCCCGAGGAGCTGGACCGGCTGCTGGGCGCGCTGCGCGGCGCCGACCTGGTGCTGGGCTCGCGCTGGGTGCCGGGCGGCCGGGTGGTGAACTGGCCGAAGTCCCGGCTGCTGCTCTCGCGCGGCGGCTCGACCTACTCGCGGCTGATGCTGGGCGTGCCGATCCGGGACGTCACCGGCGGCTACCGGGCGTTCCGCAAGGAGACCCTGCTGGGCCTGGGCATGGACGAGGTCGCCTCGGCCGGGTACTGCTTCCAGGTCGACCTGGCCTGGCGCACGGTGAAGGCCGGGTTCAAGGTCGCCGAGGTGCCGATCACCTTCGTCGAGCGCGAGCTGGGGGCGTCCAAGATGAGCCGCGGCATCGTGGTCGAGGCGCTGTGGCGGGTGACCACCTGGGGTGTCACCGACCGGCTGGCCAAGCTGCGCGGGGCCACCGCGAAGCGCTGACCGACCGAACCGTTCCTGGCCGAAGGGCCCGTCCACCGAACCGGTGGACGGGCCCTTCCGCATGTCCGGGGGAGGTGCGCCGGGCGCCCGGGGGGCTCAGCAGCCGCTCCTGAGCACGCCCTCCGGCAGGTAGCGGTCGGCCCAGACGGCCAGTTCGGTGAGCGCGGGCTTGAGCGCGAAGCCGGCCTCGGTGAGCCGGTAGCTGACCCGCAGCGGCGGGCCGGCGTCGACCTCGCGGACGACCAGCCCGGCCTCGGCCAGCTCGGTCAGCCGGTCGGAGAGCATCCGCTCGCTGATGCCCGGGACGGCGCGGCGCAGCTCGGAGAAGTACGCGGGGCCGCCGTTGGTGAGGACGCCCAGCAGCATGCCGGTCCAGCGCTTGCCGAGCAGGGTGAACACCCGGGTGAGGGCCAGGTCGACGTTGCGGCACGGGCCGGGGCCCTCGGCGCCGCACGCGTCGGTGGCGATCGGGACTCCGTCGGTCACTGCCTCGTGCTCGGCCATGGGTCCAGCCTACTCGAACCCCTACTAGTGACTGTAGAAAAGTAAGCTGCTACCGTAATTGCAGTCGCAGCGAAATCAGCAGCTACTTATTATCTGGAGGCACTGCCATGCCCACGCTCCTGCACCTCGACTCCTCCGCGATCGCCGACGGCTCCGTCTCCCGCGAGGTCACCGCCGCCTTCCGCGCCGCCTGGCAGGCCGAGCACCCCGAGGGCACGGTGATCTACCGGGACCTCGCCGCCGACCCCCTCCCGCACCTCGACGTGCACGGCATCAGCGCCGGATTCGCCCCCGCCGAGGCCCACAGCGCCGAGCAGGCCGCCGCCTTCGCGCTGCGCGAGCAGGTGATGGCCGAGCTGGAGCAGGCCGACGCCGTGCTGATCGGCAGCCCGATGTACAACTTCACGATCCCGTCGACCCTCAAGACCTGGCTGGACCACGTGATCCTGGTCGGCCGCACCGCCGGCGAGACGCCCTCCGCCAAGGGCACCCCGGTCACCGTGGTCGCCTCCCGCGGCGGCTCGTACGCGCCCGGCGCCCCGCGCGAGCCGTTCGAGTTCGTCACCACCTACCTGGAGAAGGTGCTGACCGGCATGCTCGGGCTGGAGGTCGACTTCATCGTCCCGGAGTTCACCCTGGCGGCCGCCGTCCCGGCGATGGCCGACTTCGTCCCGAAGGCCGTCGAGTCCAAGGCCCAGGCCCTGGAGCAGGCCGCCCGCCGGGCCAAGGAAGCGGCCGCCCGAGCCGCGGTGTGACGTGCACCGGAGGCGCGCCCCACCGGGCGCGCCTTCCGCGCAATCGGCCGTCGGTGCTCCCATGCTGTAGGGCGCAGGGAATCCGACCGCCGACCAGAGGGAGCAGCCCGTGACGACGTCCCCGTCCGAGGAGAGCGCCGGCGCGGAGCGTGCCCAGGCCCGCCCGGCCGCGGGCGCGGTGCCGCCCGAGCCCGGGCAGCCGGCCCGGCCGCTGGAGGTCGCCGTCTTCACCGGCCCCGAGTCGGCCTTCTTCGCCACCTCGACACTGATCCTCGGCGAGCGGACCGCGATCCTGGTGGACGCCCAGCTGACCCGCAGCGCCGGGCGCGAGCTGGCCGAGTGGGTCGCCGGCAAGGGCAGACGCCTGCTCGCCGTCGTCGTCACCCACCAGCACCCGGACCACTACTTCGGCGCCGAGGAGGTGCTGCGGCTCTTCCCCGACGCGCAGCTGCTGGCCGCCCCGGCCGTGGTCGAGGGCATCCGGCGCACCGTCGCCGCCAAGGTCGCGCAGTGGAAGCCGGTGTACGGCGACGACATCCCGGACCACCCGCTGATCCCCGCCCCGCTGCTGCCGCAGCCGCTGATGCTGGACCGCCAGGTGATCCCCGTGCTGCTGCTCGGCCAGGCCGACTGCGGGGACTCCACGGTCGTCCACGTGCCGAGCATCCGCACCGTGATCGCCGGGGACTTCGTCCACAACGGCACCCACGTCTGGACCGCCGACACCACCCCGGCCCAGCGCACCACCTGGGGGCACAACCTCGGCCGGATCGCCGACCTCGGCGCGGACCGGGTGATCGCCGGCCACCGGGCCCCGGACCAGGGCGACGACGCCGCCCGGGTGCTGGCCTTCACCGGCGAGTACCTCCAGGACTTCGACCGGCTGCTGGCCGAGCACCCGGACGACCCGGAGGCGCTGGTCACGGCGATGAACGAGCGGTACGGGGAGCTGACCCTGCCGTCCTTCCTGCAGCTGGGCGCGGCGGCCAACACCGCCCGCGCGGCCGGGGCCGAGGCAGCGGGGGAGGACCGGGAGTCCGAGGAGGACGGCGGGCCCGAGCAGGCGTAGGGCGGATACTGGCCGCATGACGCCGTACGACGTGATCGTCCCGGCGGGCGGGGCCGCCCGGCGCCTCGGCGGGGCCGACAAGCCCGGGCTGACGGTCGGCGGGACCACCCTGCTCGACCGGGTGCTCGCCGCCTGCGCGGGCGCCCGCACCACCGTCGTGGTCGGCCCGGTCCGGCCGACCGCGCGCGGCGGCGTCCACTGGACCAGGGAGCGGCCGCCCGGCGGCGGGCCGGTCGCCGCCGTCGCGGCCGGGCTCGACCTGGTCACCGCGGACACCGTGCTGCTGCTCGCCGCCGACCTGCCCTTCCTGGACCGGCGGACGGTGGACCGGCTGGTCGCCGCCCTCGACCGGGCCGGGGCGCACGGGGACGCCGCCGTGCTGGTCGACGCGGGCGGCCGCGACCAGCCGCTCGCCGCCGCCTACCGCACCGCCCCGCTGCGCGCCGCGCTGGCCGCCCTCGGCGATCCCGCCGACCAGCCGCTGCGCCGCCTGGTCGGCGGACTGCCCCGGCTGCGGGTGGCCGACACCGACAACGTCGCCTACGACTGCGACACCTGGGAGGACCTGGAGCAGGCCCGCGAGCGCGACCGGACCTGAAGCGCACCGTCCCGGCCACCGACGTGTGAGCGAAACGACGCGCCCCGCACACGGGGCGAACACTTCGGGAAACCACCGATCAGGCAGCATGGGCGCATGGAGCGCACGCTGGATGACTGGATCGCCGAGGTCAAGGCCGACCTGGGCATCGACCTGGACGTCGACGTCCACGGTCTGCTCGACACGGCCCGGGTGGTCGCGCACGGGGTGGCCCGGCCGGCCGCGCCGCTGACCGCCTTCCTGATCGGGTACGCGGCCGCCCAGCGGGGCGGCGGGGCGGAGGCCGTCGCCGAGGCGGCCCGGCGGACCGAGGCCCTCGCCGAGGGCTGGGGCCCCGCCGACCGGCCGGGCGAGTCGTGAGCGCGGTCGGACAGCCGACCGTGGCCGCACCGTCCACCGGTCCCGGCGTGCTGAGCTGGCCCGGCGCCCGGGAGACCGCGCGCCGGGCCGGGCTGCGCCCGCTGCCCGGGGTCCCCGTCCCGCTGGCCGAGGCGCTCGGCCGCACCCTCGCCGAGCCGCTCGGCGCGCTGACCGACCTGCCCGCCTTCGACACCTCCGCGATGGACGGCTGGGCGGTCGCCGGTCCCGGCCCGTGGCGGGTCGCCGGCCGGGTGCTGGCCGGACGGGCCGAGCCGGCGCCGCTGGCCGACGGCACCGCCGTGGAGATCGCCACCGGCGCCCAACTGCCGCCCGGCGCCATCGCCGTACTGCGCCGTGAGCACGGGTGGACGGACGCCGCGCTGCTGCACGACCGCGGCCCGCGGCCGCTGACCACCGGCCAGGACGTCCGCCCGCGCGGCCAGGAGTGCCGCCTGGGCGAGGAGTTGCTGCCGTCCGGCACCCCGGTCGGGCCGGCCGTGCTCGGCCTGGCCGCCGCCTGCGGCCACGACCGGCTGCCGGTCCGCCGCCGTCCGGAGGTCCGACTGCTCGTCCTGGGGGACGAGTTGCTCACCTCCGGGGTGCCCGGGTCGGGCCTGGTCCGGGACGCGCTCGGGCCGCTGCTGCCGCCCTGGCTGCGGGCCGCCGGCGCCGGGACGCCCGAGGTCGGGTACGTCCGGGACGACTTCGGGCTGCTCCGGGACGCGCTGCGGCACTCCACCGCCGATCTGGTGGTCACCACCGGCGGAACGGCCGCCGGACCGGTCGACTTCCTGCACCGGGCGCTCGCCGAGGCCGGCGCCCGACTGCTGGTGGACGGCGTCGCCGTCCGGCCGGGGCACCCCATGCTGCTGGCCGAACTCCCCGGCGGCCGCCACCTGGTGGGCCTGCCGGGCAACCCGCTGGCCGCCGTCGCCGGGATGGTCACCCTCGTCCTGCCGCTGCTGCACGCCCGCAGCGGACGGACCGTCGGCCCGCCCGCCCTCGCCCCGGCCGCGGCCCCGCTGGCCGGGCACCGGACGGACACCCGGCTCCAGCCGGTCCGGCGGACCGCCGAGGGCGTCCTGCCGCTGGCCTTCGACGGCCCGGCGATGCTGCGCGGGCTGGCCAGGGCCGAGGCGCTCGCCGTGGTGCCGCCCGGCGGGGCGGCGGCGGGGGAGACGGTCGAACTGCTGGAGGTGCCGTGAACGAGGGAACCGTCAAGAGCCGCGCGTCCGGCGCGGGGGCCGCCGGGGTGGGCGCATGAGCCGGATCCGACGCAACCTCGCGCCCGGCACCGAGCCGTGGGCGGACGCCGGGATCGTGCTGCCCGCCCGACGGGCCGAGCCCGCCGTGCGGCAGGTCGGCTCCCGGCTGCTGCTGGCGCTCGCCGTCCTGGTCGCCACCACGTTCATCGTCTATCTCGACCGGGACGGCTACAACGACAACGCCGGCGGCGGGCTGAGCTTCCTGGACGCGGCGTACTACGCCACCGTGACGCTCTCCACCACCGGGTACGGCGACATCACCCCGTTCAGCGACGGCGCCCGGCTCACCAACATCTTCGTGATCACCCCGCTGCGCGTGGTGTTCCTGATCATCCTGGTCGGCACCACCCTGGAGGTGCTCACCGAACGGACCCGCCTGCAATGGCGGTTGAACCGCTGGAGGTCCACCGTGCGCGAGCACACCGTCGTCATCGGCTACGGGACGAAGGGCCGCAGCGCCGTCGACACCCTGATCGGGCAGGGGGTGAAGAAGGAGGAGATCGTCGTCGTCGACCCGCAGCGCAAGGTGGTCGACGCCGCCGCCCAGCACGGCCTGGTCGGGGTGGTCGGCGACGCCACCCGCACCGACACCCTGGTGCGCGCCGGGCTGCCCACCGCCGCGCGGGTGGTGGTCGCGCCGGAGCGGGACGACACCGCCGTGCTGATCACGCTGACGGCCCGCCAGTTGAACAAGGCCGCCACCGTGGTCGCCGCCGTACGGGAGGACGAGAACGCGCCGCTGCTGCGGCAGAGCGGCGCCGACGTCGTGGTGACCAGCTCCAGTTCGGCCGGGCGGCTGCTCGGGCTGTCGATGCTCAGCCCGCACGCCGGGGCGGTGATGGAGGACCTGCTGACGTACGGCAACGGGCTGGACGTGGTGGAGCGCCCGGTCACCCGGGCCGAGGCCGGGCACAGCCCGCGCGAGTGCGCGGACCTGGTGGTCGCGGTGGTCCGGGGCCGACGGGTGCTCAACTACACCGAGCCGGAGGCCGCCGTGCTCCAGCTCACCGACCGGGTGATCGTCATCAAGTCCAGCGCGGCCGCGCCGACGGGCTGAGCCGCGCCCACGGGCGGGTCGAGCGTCGCCCACGGGTCGAGCCGCGCCGACCGGTTGAGCCGCGCCGTGGAACCGCCCCCGCCCGCAGTAGGTTCGGGGCATGCATGCGATGACGATTCCCGTACCCGGCGGTCCCGAGGCACTGGTCTGGGCCGAGGTGCCCGACCCGGTCCCCGCCGAGGGCGAGGTCCTGGTCGAGGTGGCGGCCACCGCCGTCAACCGCGCCGACCTGCTCCAGCGGCAGGGCTTCTACAACCCGCCGCCCGGCGCCCCGCCCTACCCGGGGCTGGAGTGCGCCGGGCGGATCGTCGCGCTCGGGCCCGGGGTGGCCGGCTGGGCGGTCGGCGACGAGGTGTGCGCTCTGCTGGCCGGCGGCGGCTACGCGCAGCGGGTCGCGGTGCCGACCGGGCAGCTGCTGCCGCTGCCCGCGGGGCTGTCCGCCGAGCAGGCCGCGGCACTGCCCGAGGTCGCCTGCACGGTGTGGTCCAACGTCTTCCTCACCGCGCACCTGCGGCCCGGCGAGACGGTGCTGCTGCACGGCGGCGCGAGCGGGATCGGGACGATGGCGATCCAGCTGGCCAAGGCGGTCGGCGCCCGGGTCGCGGTCACCGCGGGCGGCCCGGAGAAGCTGGCGCGCTGCGCCGAGCTGGGCGCGGACATCCTGATCGACTACCGCGAGCAGGACTTCGTCGAGGTGCTCCGGGAGGCGACCGACGGGGCCGGGGCGGACGTGATCCTGGACATCATGGGCGCCAAGTACCTCCAGCGGAACGTGGACGCGCTGGCGGTCAACGGGCGGCTGGTGATCATCGGACTCCAGGGCGGGGTGAAGGGCGAGCTCGACCTCAACACGCTGCTGCGCAAACGCGGGGCGGTGATCGCCACCAACCTGCGCGGGCGGCCGCTGGCGGAGAAGGCGGCGATCGTGGCGGCGGTGCGGGAGCACGTGTGGCCGCTGGTCGAGTCCGGGGTGGTGAAGCCGGTGGTGGACCGGGTGCTGCCGCTGGCCGAGGTGGCCGAGGCGCACCGGGTGCTGGAGCGCGGGGAGCAGGTCGGGAAGGTCGTGCTGCGGGCCTGAGCACGGGGGACCCCGGTGGCGGGGCGGCGGCCGGACGGGTGTGAATTGCCCGAAATGCCGTAACGGCGGGCGCGTGCGAATCTGGTCCGGAGCAGTCCCGCCGCCGATCCCGCCCCCGGGCGCCGTCGGCCGTCGGAAGGACTCCGACCGTGGCCGCATCTCCGCACGCATCCCTCGGGCCGCTGCCCGTCGCGCCGCACCACCGTCGTCCGTCCCGCCGTTCTCCGGGCCGCGCCCAGCGGCTGTTCGCGGCGGCCGTGCTGGGGCTCACGCTCCCGCTGGCCGCCGCCTCGGCGGCGGTGGCGCTGCCCTCGCCGGGGGCGCTCCCCCTGCCGGCGGCGTATCCCTCGCCGGACGCGGGGACGCGTGCCGAGCCGGGCGGTGGGCCGGCCGCCGAGCAGGACGACGAAGCCGACGACGAACCGGGCGTCCCCGGGCCGGTGGCCGCGCCGCCGCGGCGACCGCTGCCGCGTCCGCACCCGGCCGGCAACGCCCCGCAGGCCCACCGGCACCACCTGGCCTCGCTGCCCGAGCGCTCCGACGCCGCCGTGGAGCAGGCTCCCGACCAGGCCCCCGAGCAGCTGCCGGACCAGGCCGCCGACCAGGCCGTCGAGCAGGCCGTCGAGCAGGCCCCGGAGCAGGCTCCCGACCAGGCTGCCGAGCAGACCCCGGAAGAGGCCCCGGACCAGGCCGTCGGGGCCGAGCAGCCGGAGGCGGACGGGGACGCCGCGGAGGCCGAGGCCCCCGGCGCGGCCGCCGTCCCGGACCCGGCCGCGGCGAACACGGCCGAGGCGGTCGCCGGACAGCCGGTCGCGGCCGTGGCCGGGGTGCCCACGCTCTTCCCCGCCCGCTGGCAGGACGCCTCCACCACCCAGCTCCCGCTGGGCGTCGGCCTGGGCCTGATCGGCTGCGGCCTGGGACTGGTCGGCCTGCGGCTGCGCAAGGACTGAGCCTCGCAGGGCCGGGGCTGCGGTAGTGCAAGGGCTGGGGGCGCGGCGCGCCCGGAGCGGGCCCGGGGTTTCGGCGGCCACGGAGCGGCGGACCGCCGTGCGCGGGGCCGGGGTGCCGTCGCCGGGCGGCCGGTGGCCGGTCGGCGGACCGGGTGCGGGAACTGAGTATCCGTACGGATTCCCGCAGGGCGTCCGGAGGCGTAGCGTCGTCACGGGTGGCGCAGGACGGCGGGACGACCGGGGGCTTCCGCCCGACCAACCCCAGTGAGAGAGAATGTTGTTCATGACGAATCCGATGAACGAGCGCCCGTCGCAGGAGCCCTTCCGGGCCGGCGGCGGGCAGTCGCAGGACGGCCAGAAGGTGCTGATCGTCGGACCGGACGGGCTGCCCGTGGGCCAGGGGTTCGCCGGTGCGGCTGGGGACGGGGACGACGAGGGCGACGTGCCGCGCGAGCTCCCGGTGACCGAGATGGTCGAGCAGCCCGCCAAGGTCATGCGCATCGGCAGCATGATCAAGCAGCTGTTGGAGGAGGTCCGGGCGGCGCCTCTCGACGAGGCGAGCCGGGTCCGGCTGAAGGACATCCACGCGAGCTCGATCAAGGAGCTCGAACTGGGGCTGGCCCCGGAGCTGGTCGCCGAGCTGGAGCGGCTGTCGCTGCCGTTCACCGACGACACCATCCCGACCGAGGCCGAGCTGCGGATCGCCCAGGCCCAGCTGGTCGGCTGGCTGGAGGGCCTGTTCCACGGCATCCAGACCGCCCTGTTCGCGCAGCAGATGGCGGCGCGGGCGCAGCTGGAGCAGATGCGGCGGGCGCTGCCGCCCGGGCTGCACAGCGGCGAGCCGGACGAGGACGAGCCGGGCCAGGGCCGCGGCATCCGCTCCGGCCCCTACCTGTAGCCGCACCCGGCGGTACCCGCCGGTAGGCGCGTCCGGGCCGCCCGGACCGCGGTCGGACCGGACGTACCACGACGATCCTCCCCGGCCCCGGGCCGCCGGGCCGGGCGGCCCCCGGGCCGGGACCGGCCCCGGCCCTGGACCGATCACCGTCGGCGCGAGCCGATACCCTGGCCCCTGTCGCCGGCCGGTGGAACCGCCGCGGCAGGGGCCCGCCAGGCCAGCGGGCCGGGCCCACCACGCACGGACGAGACCGAACGTCAGGTTGCGGCGAGCACGGCCGCGCCGAGGGGGAGCAGAGGACCATGAGCGAGCACGGCAACGCGGCGGTCGAGGGCTTCTCCCTGGGCAACGGCCGCTATGTGCTGCAGCGGCTGCTGGGCGAGGGCGGCATGGCCTCCGTGCACCTCGCCCACGACCGCGTGCTGGACCGGCAGGTCGCGCTGAAGAGCATGCACAGCGAGCTGGGCCGGGACGACTCGTTCAAGGAGCGGTTCCGCCGCGAGGCCCAGGCGGTGGCCCGGCTGGAGCACCCGAACATCGTCACCGTGTACGACAGCGGCGAGGACATCGCCCCGGACGGCTCCAGCACGCCGTACATCGTGATGCAGCTGATCGACGGCAACGGCCTGCGCGAGGCGATCAACGAGGCGGTCGGCCAGTACGGCGCGATGCCGGCCGAGGAGGCCCTGAAGGTCACCGTCGGCGTGCTGAACGCGCTGGAGGCCTCGCACGACATGGGCCTGGTGCACCGCGACATCAAGCCCGGCAACGTCATGTTCGACCGCAAGGGCAACGTCAAGGTCATGGACTTCGGCATCGCCCGTGCGCTGGAATCCGGCGTCACGTCGATGACGCAGACCGGCATGGTGGTCGGCACCCCGCAGTACCTCTCGCCCGAGCAGGCGCTCGGCAAGCCGGTGGACGCCCGCTCCGACCTCTACTCGGTCGGCGTGATGCTCTTCGAGATGATCACCGGGCAGCTGGTCTTCGACGGGGACTCGGCGTTCTCGATCGCCTACAAGCACGTCCAGGAGGAGCCGCCGGCCCCCTCCACCCTCAACCGCTCGATCACGCCCGAGGTGGACGCCTTCGTCGCCCAGGCGCTGCGCAAGGACCCGGCGCACCGGTTCCAGAGCGCGGCGGCGATGCGGGACGAGGCGGAGCGGCTGATCGCGGCCGCCAAGGGCGGCGACAACGGGCACCGGCTGCAGGCCAGCACCCCGCTGGTGATCAACGAGGGCCCGCGCTCGGTGCACGCCGCTCCGCAGGCCCCGCAGACGCCCCAGCCGCAGTACCTCCAGCAGGGGGCCCAGCAGTACCGGACGCCGCCGCCCGCCTACCAGACGCCGCAGCCGCAGGCCCCGCACACCCCGCACCCGCAGTACCTCCAGCAGGGCGGGCAGCAGTACCAGACCCCGCCGCCCGCCTACCAGACCCCGAGGCCGCAGGCCCCGCACACGCCGCACCCGCAGTACCTCCAGCAGGGGGCGCACACCCCGCCGCCGCAGCCGATGCC
This sequence comes from Kitasatospora sp. NPDC056273, assembly GCF_042268845.1. NCBI lineage: Bacteria > Bacillati > Actinomycetota > Actinomycetes > Kitasatosporales > Streptomycetaceae > Kitasatospora > Kitasatospora sp. NPDC056273. Next base: position 66,693 of record NZ_JBHJSJ010000016.1, read on the forward strand.
GCCGTACCAGCAGCCGAAGGCGCCCACCAGCGGCGGCGGCTGCTCGACGGCCGTGGTCGTGATCGGGATCATCGTCGGCGTGCTGGTGCTCGCGGGCATCATCATCGCGATCGTGGTCAACAAGGCGGACGAGAAGACGGGCGGCAAGTTCAGCCACGCGGACCGTCCCGCCGACGTGCTGGTCCTCGACCTCCCGGCCGACCGGAATGGCCTGCTCTGACGGTTTCCGGCAGGTTCGGGGGTACCACGGTCGTCCGCCGGAGGCGGTAGCGTTCGGGGATACGTAAGCGACAGGGCACCGCGATCCGAGCGAACGCCCGGGGCGAGGAGCGATGGCACAGACGCAGCAGCCGGACGACGACGCGGGTGTCCGGGCGGTCGGCCGGACCGGCGGAACCCCGAGGATTCCCGAGCCCGGCGGCGAGGCCCCGACCTCGGCGCTGCCGCCGGTCGCCACGGGCGGCCCGCACACCCCGGGCCGCGGCACCGCCGTGCCGCTGAGCACCGTCGGGGACGGCCGTTACCGGCTGACCTACCGGCTCGGGCGCGGCGGCATGGCCGAGGTGTTCGCCGCCGAGGACGTGCGGCTCGGCCGCACCGTCGCGGTCAAGCTGCTGCGTGGCGAGCTGGCCCAGGACGACGTCGCCCGGCTGCGCTTCACCCGCGAGGCACACGCCGTCGCGGCGCTCAACCACCACTCGATCGTCGCGGTCTACGACACCGGCGAGGAGTACGACGGGGACGAGTCCACGCCGTACATCGTGATGGAGCTGGTCGAGGGCCGCACCGTCCGCGAGCTGCTGGCGGACGAGGAGGCGCCGCCGGTCGACCAGGCGCTGATCATCATCGCCGGGGTGCTGGAGGCGCTCGCCTACAGCCACCGCAGCGGCATCGTCCACCGCGACATCAAGCCCGCCAACGTGAGCATCACCAACGCCGGCGCGGTCAAGGTGATGGACTTCGGCATCGCCCGGGCGCTGACCGGCGGGGCCACCACGATGACCCAGACCGGCATGGTCATGGGCACCCCGCAGTACCTCTCGCCCGAGCAGGCGCTCGGCAAGCCGGTCGACCACCGCTCGGACCTGTACGCGGCCGGCTGCATGCTCTACGAACTGCTCACGGTGCGACCGCCGTTCACCGGCGACACCCCGCTGTCGGTGGTCTACCAGCACGTCCAGGACCCGCCGGTGCCGCCCTCGCAGGCCAACGGCCGGGTGCCGGCCGGCCTCGACGCGCTGGTGCTGCGCTCGCTCGCCAAGAACCCGGACGACCGCTTCCAGGACGCCGACGAGTTCCGCGCCCACGTGCAGCACGCGCTGCGCGAGATGCACGGCGCGGGCGGGGCCGCCTGGGCCGGCGGGGCCGCGGTCGACACCGGCGCGACCCAGGTGCTCCGGCCGGACCAGGCCGCGGCCACCGCGGCCTTCGGCGCGGTGGGCCCGGCCGACCAGACCTCCGTGCTGCCGTACTCGACGGGCGGCCCGCACACCCCCTCCTCGCCCTACCCGGCGGCCGGCGGCCCGTACGGCGGCGGCCCCGGCGCGGGCGGGGACGACGAGGGCCCCGGCCGGCGGCGCGGGCCCTGGGCCTGGGTGGCCGGTGCGATCGCCGTGCTGGTCGCGGCCGGTGCGGGCATCGCGTTCGCGCTCAGCGGCAGCGAGCCCGCCGGCCACTCGGACATCTCGCCGCAGCCCCCGGCGGCCACCAACACCGAGACGACCGCGCCCCCGTCCCAGAGCGGCCTGGCGACCCCGCCGGCCTCGGCCTCCGGCAGCAAGAAGCCGCAGCAGCCGACCGACCCCGGCAACAACAACGGGAACAACAACGGGAACAGCGGCAACAACATGTCGCCGTCGCCGAACACGGGCAAGCACACCCCGACCCCGACGCCGACCGGGACGGCCAGCCACACGCCGACCGGGACGGCGCCCGCGACGACGGCGCCGGCCACGACGGCGCCGCCGCAGACCGCGGGCCCCGGCACCGGGTCGCCGAAGCCGCCGACGGACCCGAAGCCGTCCATCCCGGTCGTGCCGCCGACCCCCTGACCCGGTCGGCGGCGGCGGGTCAGTTGGCGAAGGCGTCCAGGACCTGCTCGTACTCCTGGCACCACCACGCCAGCTGGCCCGCGGAGGCGGGGTAGAGCGGGTCGGCCCGGTGGTCGGCCCGCTGGTAGCGCCACTGCAGCATCCAGAAGTCGTTCAGCCGCTCCCACCAGACCCGGTGGACGGCGGCGGCCAGGTGCTCGGCGGTGGCCGCCCCGGAGGCCCGGTAGGCCTGGGAGTAGCGGCGGACCCGGACCAGGTCGAGGGCGCCGGACGAGCGGTCGTTGAAGAGCAGCGTGGCGGCCCGGACCGCCTCCTCGGCGCGTGGCTGCGGGCCGAGCTTGTCCCAGTCCAGGACGGCCGCCACCCGGCCGCCCCGCGGGTCGTCCTCGTACAGCAGGTTGAGGCCGTGGAAGTCGCCGTGGGTCCAGCCGGTGGGCGGCGCGGCCTCCGGGGCGGGGCGGCGGTGGGCGTGCTCGGCGAGCAGTTCCAGCCGTTCCGTGAGCCGTTCCACCACGAGGGCGTCCAACTCCCCGGCCGGCTGGTGCTCCCGGGCGCGGCGCCGCAGGTCGCGGGCGAGTGCGGCGCTGTCGACGGGGTCGGCGCTCCGGTACCCGGCGGGTTGTTCGAGGGGGGCGCAGACGTCGTCGAGCGCGCCGTGCAGCCGGCCGAGCAGCGTGCCGAGCGCGTCGCACTGCGACGGGTCGAGCTCGTCGCCGTGCCGGTGCCGGCCCTCGACCCAGGGGAACAGGGCGAACAGCCGGCCGCCCCAGGCGGCCACCGTGCCGGACCGTTCGGCGCAGGCCAGCGGGGGTGCGACGGGCAGGCCGAGGGTGTTCAGCGCGGCCATCGCGCGGTGGTGGGCGAGGATCTTCGGACGGCTGGCGGTGGCGGAGTCGACGTAGCACTTCAGGAAGTACGGACCGGCCTCGGTGGTGACCAGGTACCCCCGGTTCAACAGGCCCTCGGCGACGGGTTCGGTGGTCAGCGGCCGTCCGACCCGGTAGCGGGCCAGGACCTCGGCGAGCGCACCCCCCGGGACGGGGGGACTGAGGGTCCCCATCGGTGGTGCGGAGAGATCGGGGCGGGCCGGTGCGCAGGCGAGGGTCTGGCTGAAAGTCACGTGCAGAGGTTATGGCCCCCTTGTGGGGGCCCTTGACAAACCGTCAGTTCTGTGAAGGGCCGGATCAGTACTGGTGGTCGGCCTGGTGCCGCGCCACGAAGGCGGCCGCCTGGGTGCGCCGCTCCATGCCCATCTTGGCGAGCAGACTGGAGACGTAGTTCTTCACCGTCTTCTCCGCCAGGTGCAACTCGTTGCCGATCTGACGATTTGTCATACCTTCGCCGATCAGATCGAGGATCCGCCGTTCCTGCTTGGTGAGTTGGGCGAGCCGTTCGTCCTCCTTCTCCCCGCCGTCGCGCAGCCGGGCGAGCACCCTGCTGGTGGCGACCGGGTCGAGCAGCGAGCGGCCGGCCGCGACGTCCCGGACGGCGGTGATCAGGTCGGTGCCGCGGATCGCCTTCAGCACGTAGCCGGAGGCGCCGGCCATGATCGAGTCGAACAGCGCCTCGTCGTCCGAGAACGAGGTGAGCATCAGGCACTTGATCTCCGGCAGCTTGGACCGGATCTCGCGGCAGACCTCGACCCCGTTGCCGTCCGGCAGCCGGACGTCGAGCACCGCCACGTCCGGGTGGACCGCGGGGATCCGGGTGAGCGCCTCGGCGGCCGTGCCGGCCTCGCCGACGACCTCGATGTCGTCCTCGACCGAGAGCAGATCGTGCACGCCCCGCCGGACGACCTCGTGATCGTCGAGCAGGAATACCCTGATTTGTCCGTTATCAGTCACGTCCAAAGCCTCCCATAACACCGTACGAAAGACCTATCGCCCGGACCTCCATACCAACGCGATCCGGCCACAGCCGTCCGAAACCGATACCGAGAACCCCCTTACGTACGGGCGTCTGCCCGGATAACGTGCGCTGGTGTCCTGAAGGCGCTCGAATTGAGAGCTGCGTCACGCCGACCGTCACCCCCACCCTTCCGACGGCGAGCCGAACGCGGCACCCTCGGGGTTGTAGGCCCTGAACAAGTAGGACGTCCTAGCGCAAGCGCGTCGAGGGCGGACGCTGGGTAACGTTCTCGTGAGGGACGCCGTCGGAACAGGATCACCACCTGCCCCGCAGTGGGAGCGCACACCCACGCGCGCCCCGCGAGGCGGTGACCGGACCGGTCACCGGCGACCCCGGGCGGCCGGACAGACCGAGGAGTGAACGTGACCGTCAAAAGCACGGCGAGGGCCCGCAAGAAGGCGGCCCCCGGCGTCCCTGACACCCTCCGCGCCACGGGCAAGGACGCCCAGCCGGAGCTCGTCCAGCTGCTCACGCCGGAAGGCGAGCGGGTCGAGCACCCGGACTACCCCCTCACCACCACTCCCGAGGAGCTGCGCGCCCTCTACCGCGACCTGGTGCTGGTGCGCCGGTTCGACGGCGAGGCCACCGCGCTCCAGCGCCAGGGCGAGCTGGGCCTGTGGGCCTCGCTGCTCGGCCAGGAGGCCGCCCAGGTCGGCTCCGGCCGCGCCATGCGCCCCGGCGACTACGCCTTCCCCACCTACCGCGAGCACGGCGTGGCCTGGTGCCGCGACGTCGACCCGCTGAACCTGCTCGGCATGTTCCGCGGCGTGAACCACGGCGGCTGGGACCCGAACGAGAAGAACTTCCACCTGTACACCATCGTGATCGGCGCGCAGACCCTGCACGCCACCGGGTACGCGATGGGCATCACCAAGGACGGCGCCGACGACGCGGTCATCGCGTACTTCGGCGACGGCGCCTCCAGCCAGGGCGACGTCAACGAGGCCTTCACCTTCGCCTCGGTCTACAACGCGCCGGTGGTCTTCTTCTGCCAGAACAACCAGTGGGCGATCTCCGAGCCCACCACCACCCAGACCAAGATCCCGCTGTACCGCCGCGCCTCCGGCTTCGGCTTCCCCGGCGTGCGGGTCGACGGCAACGACGTGCTGGCCTGCCTCGCGGTCACCCGCTGGGCGCTCGACCACGCCCGCAACGGCAACGGCCCGGTGCTGATCGAGGCGTTCACCTACCGGATGGGCGCCCACACCACCTCCGACGACCCCACCCGCTACCGGCACACCGAGGAGACCGAGGCCTGGAAGGCCAAGGACCCGATCTCCCGGCTCCGCGCCCACCTGGAGAAGGAGGGCCTGGCCGACGAGGAGTTCTTCGCCGCCGTCGACGCCGAGAGCGAGCAGCTGGGGCTGCGGGTGCGCGAGGGCGTGCGCGGCATGCCGGACCCGGACCCGACCCTGATCTTCGACCACGTGTACAGCGAGCCGCACACGCTGGTCGATGAGGAACGGGCCGAGTACGTCGAGTACGCGGCCTCCTTCGAGGCGGGGGAGACCCACTGATGGCCGGTCAGCTGAGCATCGCCAAGGCGCTGAACGGAGCGCTGCGCAAGTCGCTGGAGAACGACCCGAAGACCCTCCTCATGGGCGAGGACATCGGCAAGCTCGGCGGCGTCTTCCGGATCACCGACGGCCTGCAGAAGGACTTCGGCGAGGACCGGGTGATCGACTCCCCGCTGGCCGAGTCCGGCATCGTCGGCACCGCGATCGGCCTGGCGCTGCGCGGCTACCGCCCGGTGGTGGAGATCCAGTTCGACGGCTTCGTCTACCCGGCCTTCGACCAGATCGTCTCCCAGCTGGCGAAGATGCACGCCCGCGCGCTCGGGCACGTCAAGATGCCGGTCACCATCCGCATCCCCTACGCGGGCGGCATCGGCGCGGTCGAGCACCACAGCGAGTCGCACGAGGCGTACTTCGCGCACACCGCCGGTCTGCGCGTGGTCACCCCGTCCAGCGCGCACGACGCGCACTGGATGCTGCGGCAGTCGATCGAGTCCGACGACCCGGTCGTCTTCCTGGAGCCCAAGCGCCGCTACTGGGACAAGGGCGAGGTCGGCGACGCCGCCGACCTGGGCCTGCACGAGGCCCGGGTCGTCCGGCCCGGCACCGACCTGACGCTGATCGCGTACGGGCCGATGGTCAAGGTCTGCCTGGAGGCCGCCGCGGCCGCCGAGGAGGACGGCCGCCGGCTGGAGGTCGTCGACCTGCGCTCGCTCTCCCCGGTGGACTTCGCCGCCCTGGAGGCGTCGGTCAAGCGCACCGGTCGGGCCGTCGTGGTGCACGAGGCACCGGTCTTCCTGGGCATGGGCGCCGAACTGGCCGCCCGGCTCACCGAGAAGTGCTTCTACCACCTGGAGGCACCCGTGCTGCGGGTCGGCGGCTACCACGCGCCGTACCCGCCGTCCCGGGTCGAGGAGGCCTTCCTCCCCGACCTGGACCGCGTGCTCGACGCCGTCGACCGCGCGCTCGCGTACTGACTCCGGGGAGCGAAGATGACCACCGAAGTTCGCTCGCTCCGCGAGTTCAAGATGCCCGATGTGGGCGAGGGCCTCACCGAGGCCGAGATCCTCAGCTGGTACGTCAAGCCCGGTGACACCGTCACCGACGGGCAGGTCGTCTGCGAGGTGGAGACCGCCAAGGCGGCCGTGGAGCTGCCCATCCCGTTCAACGGGGTGGTCGAGACGCTGCACTTCCCCGAGGGCGCGACGGTCGACGTCGGCACCGTGATCATCTCGATCGCGGTCGCCGGGGAGGCGGGTGCCGCGGCTCCGGCCGCCACCGCCGCGGCACCGGCCCAGGCGCCGGTTCCGGCTCCCGCCGAGGAGCCCGAGCCCGAGCGGCGCGAGGTGCTGGTCGGGTACGGCCCGCGCACCGGCGGCAGCCAGCGCCGGGCCCGGCGGACGACCACCACCAAGGTCGCCGCGACCAGGCCGGCTCCGGCCGCCGCCCCGGCCCCGGCCGCCGCCCCGGCCCCGGTCGCCGCACCGGCGCCCGCGGCCCCGGCCGCCGAAGTACCGGCCGGGGAGCGGCCGTTGGCCAAGCCGCCGGTGCGCAAGCTGGCCAAGGACCTCGGCGTCGACCTGCGCGCGGTCACCCCGACCGGCCGGGACGGCGTGATCACCCGCGAGGACGTGCACGCCCACGCCGCCGCCCAGGCCGCTTCGGCGGCCCCGGTGGCGCCGGTGGCCGAGACCGCCGTGGCCGAGCCGGCCGCGCCGCAGGCGCCGGTGTCCGGCGCGGGCGACGTCCGGGTGCCGATCAAGGGCGTCCGCAAGGCGACCGCGCAGGCGATGGTGGCCTCGGCCTTCACCGCCCCGCACGTCACCGAGTTCGTGCAGGTCGACGTGACCCGCACGATGAAGTTCGTCCGCCGGCTCAAGGAGAGCGGCGAGCTGGGCCGGGACGTCCGGGTCAGCCCGCTGCTGATCGTCGCCAAGGCGCTGCTCACCGCGATCAAGCGGCACCCCGGGATCAACGCCCAGTGGGACGAGGCGGCCCAGGAGATCGTCCTCAAGGGCCAGGTGAACCTCGGCATCGCCGCGGCCACCCCGCGCGGCCTGATCGTCCCGAACATCAAGGACGCCGGGTCCAGGACCCTCTCGGGGCTGGCCACGTCGCTCGGCGAGCTGGTCGAGACCGCCCGTCAGGGCAAGACCTCGCCGGCCGACATGCAGGGCGGGACGATCACCATCACCAACGTCGGCGTCTTCGGTGTCGACACCGGCACCCCGATCCTCAACCCGGGCGAGGCCGCCATCCTGGCCTTCGGCGCGGTCCGGGAACTGCCGTGGGTGCACAAGGGCAAGGTGGTCCCGCGTCAGGTGACCACGCTCGCGCTCTCCTTCGACCACCGCCTGGTGGACGGGGAGCTGGGCTCCAAGGTGCTGGCCGACGTGGCCGCGCTGCTGGAGCGCCCGAAGCGCCTGATCACCTGGGGCTGACGGCCCGGTAGCACCGAAGAAGGGGCCCTCCTCCGCACCGCCGTGCGGAGGAGGGCCCCTTCGGTGTGACCGCCCGTTCGACTAGCGCTGGGGACGGAGTCGACGGACGGCGATCAGGACGCCCGCTCCGAGGGCGAGGAGCAGGGCGGAGGAGGCGGCGAGGAAGGTGTTGGTGGAGGAGGAGCCGGTCTGGGCGAGTTCGGGGGTGCCGGCGGGGGCGGTGGTGGCCGGGGCGGCGGAGGGCGTGGTCGGCTTCGGGGCCGGGGTGGCGGGGGCGGTGTCCTTGGTCTGCTCGGCGGCGGGCTTGGCCGGGGCCGGCTTGGCGTCCTTGGTGGGGGTGGGCTTGGGCTTGGCCGGGGTGGTCGGCTTGGTGCCGGGGGCGGTGGACCGTGCTACCTGGAAGGTGTGGTTGGCGTCGCCGGTGCCGTCGGCCGGGAACCCGGGGGCCTTGGCGATGGTGCCGACCCCGAGCTCGGTCAGGTCCTTGGGCGCCTTCGCGGAGAGCCCCACCCGGAACATGAAGTTCGCGGCCCGGCCGTCCTCCAGGCGCGGGGTGGTCGTCGCCGGGGACTCGACGGTGAACAGCGTCGAGTCGCCGTAGTGCCGCAGCTTGACCGGCTTCCAGCCTCCGGCGGAGGCGACCTCGACCGTCAGGTCCTCGATCCGCAGGCCGGTGCCGGAGTTCGGGTTGAACAGCGCGAGCATCGCGGAGACGTTCTGGTAGGGAGCGCCGGTGAAGTTGGTGACGGCGACGCCGATCTCGACCTTGGGGCCGCCCGCGATGATGGTCTGGCCGTCCGGGGTCATGTGGAACCCGGCCTTGTACGACCCGTGGTGGTCCGCGGTGGCCTGCCGAGCGGTCGCGGTGGGCGCGCCGGCGGCGGCGGTGCCGCCGTTCCCGGCGGCCCAGGCGGTGTCGGTGGTGAGGAGCTGGACGCCGCCGGCGAGGACGACGGTGGCGGCGAGGGTGGCGATGCGGCGGCGGCCGGAGAAGGCGCGGTCGTTCTTCGCGAAACGGGTGATAGCGGACGTGCGCATGACGTGACTCCCCAGGGACATCGTGCTGGTGGTGTGTGGGTGAAGACGACCGGCTCCGCTCCTTCACGAGCGGAAGCGCCCCCCGGCTCCGCCGGTCTCGCTCTCCGTGCCTTCATCTGTATGGACGCGCATCCCCGCCGGGGGTTGCAGGCGGGTTCCGAGAATCTTTCGACCGTCGGCGCCGGGGCCCGCTCGGCGCCGACGATCGCAGGTCAGTGCTGGCGGCGGAGGCGGCGCACGGCGATCAGGGCGCCGGCCCCGAGGGCGAGGAGGAGGGCGGAGGAGGCGGCGAGGAAGGTGTTGGTGGAGGAGGAGCCGGTCTGGGCGAGTTCGGGGGTGCCGGCGGGGGCGGTGGTGGCCGGGGCGGCGGAGGGGGTGGTCGGCTTCGGGGCCGGGGCGGCCGCGGCGGTGTCCTTGGTCTGCTCGGCGGCGGGCTTGGCCGGGGCCGGCTTGGTGTCCTTGGTGGGCGCGGGCTTGGCCGGGGTGGTCGGCTTGGCGGGCGCCGCCGGGTGCACCACCTTGACGTCGGTGCTCACGCCCCGGCCCTCGCTGGGCTTGACGGTGACCTGGAGCCCGTCGATGCCCTTGGCCACGTCGGCGGAGAGCCCGACCCGGAAGCGGTAGCGGACGGCGTGGCCGTCGGCGAGCGGCCCGCCCGCGGACGGGAGGGAGCCGCCGATCGCCGGGTCGCAGCCGTTCGCCAGCTTCACGCGCTGCCAGGTGCCGTTCGCCATGACCTCGGCGGTGACCTGCGAGGGCTTCGGGGTGGCCCCGTTCGTGTTGAAGAACGCGATGCCGGGGAAGATCCGGTGGTAGTCGGCACCGGTCCCGTTGAAGAACTGGACGTCGAACTCCGCCTTGGGGCCGCCGACGGTGAGCGTGCCGGGGGCCTTGAGGAAGGTGGCGTTGGTGCCCTGGCCGTGCAACTCGACGGACCGGTCCTCCTCGTCCGCGGCGGACGGCTTCGCCGGGGTGGTGACCGGGGCCTTGTCGGGGGCCCCGCAGGCCCAGGCGGTGTCGGTGGCGAGGAGCTGGACGCCGCCGGCGAGGACGACGGTGGCGGCGAGGGTGGCGATGCGGCGGCGGCCGGAGAAGGCGCGGTCGTTCTTCGCGAAACGGGTGATAACGGACGTGCGCATGACGTGACTCCCCAGGGACATCGTGCTGGTGGTGTGTGGGTGAAGACGACCGGCTCCGCTCCTTCACGAGCGGAAGCGCCCCCCGGCTCCGCCGGTCTCGCTCTCCGTGCCTTCATCTGTATGGACGCGCATCCCCGCCGGGGGTTGCAGGCGGGTTCCGAGAATCTTTCGACCGTCGGCGCCGGGGCCCGCTCGGCCCTGACGATCGCAGGTCAGTGCTGGCGGCGGAGGCGGCGCACGGCGATCAGGGCGCCGGCCCCGAGGGCGAGGAGCAGGGCGGAGGAGGCGGCGAGGAAGGTGTTGGTGGAGGAGGAGCCGGTCTGGGCGAGTTCGGGGGTGCCGGCGGGGGCGGTGGTGGCCGGGGCGGCGGAGGGCGTGGTTGGCTTCGGGGCCGGGGCGGCGGGGGTGGTGTCCTTGGTCTGCTCGGCGGCGGGCTTGGCCGGGGCCGGCTTGGTGTCCTTGGTGGGGGTGGGCTTGGGCTTGGCCGGGGTGGTCGGCTTGGTGCCGGCGGTGTCCTGGGGGTGGGTCACCTTGACCGTCTTGAAGCCCGAGTCGCCCGGGCCCTGGGAGCCGGCCATCTCGGTCGAGGCCAGCAGGTCGATCGTGGTCACGCCGGCCGGGGTGCCGGCGGCCAGCGAGTAGCGGAACTTGAAGGTCGCCGAGCTGTTGGCGGCCATCCGCTGGCGCTGGGAGCCGGTGATGTCGACGACGCGGGAGCAGCCGTCGAGCAGCTGGAGGTTCTTCCAGGCGCCGGTGTAGTCCTCGTACTGGATCTTGACGTCCTTGAGGCGGGCCGCGGCGCCCGAGCCCGGGGTGTGGATGCCGAGGAAGGGCTCCATGCCGTGGGCGTCCTCGGCGGCCTTGTTGGTGACCTTGACGGAGACCTCGTTCCAGCTGCCGTCCGCCACCACGGAGGACTTGGCGGAGACGATGGCGGTGTCCGGGGACAGTCCGGGCACGTTGGCCGGAGCCTCGTACGCGCCGTTGAGCCGGTGGTCCCCGCAGGCCCAGGCGGTGTCGGTGGCGAGGAACTGGACGCCGCCGGCGAGGACGACGGTGGCGGCGACGGTGGCGATGCGGCGGCGGCCGGAGAAGGCGCGGTCGTTCTTCGCAAAACGGGTGATAACGGACGTGCGCATGACGTGACTCCCCAGGGTCATGGGTCTGACGGTGTGTGTGGGCGAAGACGACCGGCCCCGCTGCTTCACGAGCGGAAGCGCCCCCCGGCTCCGCCGGTCTCGCTCTCCGTGCCTTCATCCGTATAGACGCGCATCCCCGTCAGGGGTTGCAGGTGGGTTCCGAGAATTTTTCGGAGTTCTTCGGCGGGCCTCGGAGACCGTCCGAGTGATGGTTGGTATGACCTGAATAATCCGGAAAGTACGGATCGTTCGGCCAGGTCGGTGACTTTTTCGCGGCCGGATAGGGGAGTCCCGGCCGCCCGGGTACGTCTCCGCTCCACCACCCGGGCGACGCCGGGTGACCGGAACCCGGAGGACGCACCCGTATGCCGCCTGGCAACCCTGGCCGTCTCGTCCGGAGTCTGGCCGCACTCGTGCTGGTGTCCGCCGCCGCCCTCCCGGGCGCCCTGGAGCTGGTCGGCCCCTCGCCGTTCGGCGTGATCGGGCCGGGGGCCGCCGCCGACCGCGCGGTGCCGCCGCACGCGGCCCTCCAGGCCGACCAGCGGATACCCGCGGCCGCCCCCACCGTCGACATACGCCGCACCGGGGACCCGGCCAACCGGATCACCCTGGTGCTGCTCGGCGACGGCTACACGGCCGGCGAGCAGGAGCTCTTCCGGCAGCAGGCCGACAAGGCCTGGCACGCGCTGATGGACATCGAGCCCTTCCGCACCTACCAGGGCTTCTTCAACATCAGACGGGTCGAGGTGGTCTCCCCGGTCTCCGGGATAGCGGAGTCCGAGAGTCGCGGGCGCAAGACCGCCACCCCGCTCGGCATGCACTTCTGGTGCGAGGGCACCGCCCGGCTGCTCTGCGCCGACGAGGCCGCCACCGCCCGGTACGCGGGGGGCGGCGCCGGGCCGCAGTACCTGATAGCCCTGGCCAACTCCACCGAGTACGGCGGCGCCGGCGGCACCGGGGTGACCACCCTGGCGGGCGGCAGCCCGGACGCCGGGCGGATCATCCAGCACGAGATCGGGCACACCGTGGGGGACCTCGGCGACGAGTACGACAGCGCCCCGGAGGACGCCGACTACCCGAACCTCGCCACCCTCAACGCCGACGACATGCGCAGGAAGCAGACCAAGTGGTGGCGCTGGCTGGGCGCCGAGTCCCCGGACGGGGCCGGGGTGGTCGGGGCGTACCGCAGTGCCAACGGCCTCTACCGGCCCACCCCGGACTCGGTGATGCGCACCCTCGGCAGCGCGTACAACCTGCCCTCGCGCGAGGCGATCATCGAGGAGCTGTACCGCAGGGTCCGGCCGACCGACGCCCCGGTGCCGGCCCCCGGCGAGGTGTCCGGGCGGCCGCGGCTCGACGTCCGGCCGCTGCCGCTGACCGGCCCCCGGCAGCTGAAGGTGGAGTGGAAGGTGAACGGCGTCCCGGTGACGCCGCAGTCCCCCGACGGCTCCTGGCTGGACACCGCCCCGCTGGAGCTGGCCCCGGGCCGGACGGCCACCGTGACGGCGACCGTCAAGGACACCACCGACTGGGTGCGGGACGAGGCCTTCCGGGAGCGCCACATGACCCGCTCGGTGTCCTGGACGCTGACCGGCTGAGGCGCGGTGCGCGCCCCGGATCTGGGCGTCCAATCATGGGATGACTAATCTGGTCGGACTATGACCGTGGAGCCCGCCCGTCCAGCCCCGTCCCCGTCCGTCCCAGCTCCCCGACCCGCCGCCGGGCCCCCGGCCGGCCCCGCGCCGGCGTCAGCGCCGGTGCCCGGACCCGTATTCGAGCCGCCCGGCGGCCGCGCGGCCTGGCTGGCCTGGTCCGTCGGCGTCAGCGTCTACATCCTGGCCGTCATCCACCGCACCAGCCTCGGCGTGGCCGGACTGGACGCCGCCGACCGCTTCGGCATCGGCGCCTCGGCGCTCTCCACCTTCTCGATCCTCCAGGTGCTGGTCTACGCGGCCATGCAGATCCCGGTCGGCCTGCTGGTCGACCGGTTCGGGCCGCGCCGGGTGCTGCTGCTGGGCGTCCTGCTGCTGAGCGCCGGTCAGCTGGCCTTCGCGTTCAGCTCCTCCTTCGGCCCCGCGCTGGCCTCCCGCGCGGTGCTCGGCTGCGGCGACGCGATGACCTTCATCAGCGTGCTGCGGATCGCCGCCCGGTGGTTCCCGGCGGCCCGGAACCCGTTCGTCGCCCAGCTGACCGGCCTGGCCGGGATGGGCGGCAACCTGGTCACGACCGTGGTGCTCGCCCAGGCGCTGCACAGCGAGGGCTGGACGCCCACCTTCACCGCGATCGCGCTGCTGGGCGTGGCGGTGTTCGCGCTGGTCGCGCTCTTCCTCAAGGACACGCCCCCGCAGGAGGCCGCCGCCCGGCCCGGGGAGGCCGGGAGGGGCGGGGCGCCCGGGGCGCGGCCGAAGGTCGGCCAGCAGGTCCTCGCCTGCTGGCGGGAGCCGGGCACCCGGCTCGGGCTCTGGATCCACTTCACCACCCAGTTCCCCGGCAACGCCTTCGGCCTGCTCTGGGGCCTGCCCTACCTGGTGCAGGCGCAGGGCATGTCCCGGGCGGGGGCCGGCGGGCTGCTGACCCTGCTGGTGCTCAGCAACATGAGCTTCGGCTTCCTCTTCGGCCGGCTGCTCTCCGCCTCGGCGCGGGCCCGGATGCCGATCGTGCTGACCGTCGTCGTGACCACCGCGCTCGGCTGGGCGCTGGTGCTGGCCTGGCCCGGCGGCCACCCGCCGACCTGGCTGCTGGTCGGGATCATCCTGGTGATGGGCAGCAACGGCCCGGCCTCGCTGGTCGGCCTCGACTACGCGCGCGCCCGCAACCCCGCGGAGCGGCTCGGCACCGCCTCCGGGATCGTCAACATGGGCGGCTTCATCGGCACGATGATCACCCTCTTCGGCATCGGCGTGCTGCTGGACGCGCTCTCCCCGGACGGGGCCGTCGGGTACTCGGCCGACGCCTTCCGCTGGGCGTTCTGCTGGCAGTACGTCCCGCTGGCGGTGGGCACGGCGATGATCCTGCGGCTGCGCCGGAAGGTCGCGGCGCAGGCGGTCGCGGCGCCGGCGGGCTGAGCCCGGGGCCGTCCGGCCCCGGGCCCCGGGCGGCCCGCCTCAGATGGTGACCGAGAAGTTGGCCAGCACCCGCTCGGCCAGCTCCTGGTCGCCCTCGACGGAGACCGGGCCGGGCCGGCCGCGGCCGCAGGCGAGCCGCAGGTAGGTCTCCCAGTCCATGGTGAGCTGGACGTCGGGCGCCAGGCTGATCGACTCGTCCACGGTGCAGTGGCCGGTGGCGTCCACCCGGACGGTGCGCAGGAACTCCACCGGGCCGGTGACGTCCAGCACCAGGGCCGTTCCGGCCGGGGCCCCGGCCTTGGTGGCGACGGCCTGGGGCAGCAGCTCCAGCAGCACGTCCCGGGTGATCAGCGCGGCCGGGGCGTCCAGGTTGCCCGGGGCCTCCAGGGCCCGGCGCAGGTCCTGCTCGTGCACCCAGACGTCGAAGGCCCGCCTCCGCAGCAGCTCGTGGTACGGGACGTCCCTGGCCAGCGGCCCGGCCGGCCAGCGCACCGGCTCCTCGGGCGTCTGCTTGGCGTTCCGCAGCGCCCGGGAGCGCCGGATGATCGTGTACTCCAGCTCGCTGGTCATCTCCAGCGCGGTGTGGCAGCGGCGCTTGTCGACCGGGAGTTCGACGTAGCGGGCGAACTCGGAGGTCACGTGACGGAGGTCACGCGGCAGCGAGTGGATCGGGCGGGGGTCGCCGAGCAGGTCGGACTCGACCGCGATCACGTGCGAGACGACGTCCCGGACGGACCAGCCCGGACACTCGGTGGCCCGGTTCCAGGAGCCCTCGGGAAGGGGGGCGACCAGCTCCGATATGGACTCGATGGTCTGGGTCCACGCCTCGGTGTAAGCCTGCACGGTCTGGTTGTCCGTCACGGGAATCTCCGGCCCTCCGTCAGCTTCCTTGCCGCCTGTGCCCCGCCGTCACGGCCGACCGGGATGGTCCGGCTTTCCCGGCGCACACGCTAACCGCACGTTACGCTGCCGGGAGACAGCTGGGCAGCGCTTTCGGGTGACGATCGTAGGTCTCTTGCCGTGGACGGTGGTACTGTGCGCGCTTCATTGATCCAACTCGCGGTCTCCGACGCGGAGCCGCCCGCCGAGCGGAGGGCTCGGGCGGCCGCCCTGGTGCGGGCGCAACACGGCGCCGACCTGGTGGTCCTCCCGGAGCTGTGGCCGCTCGGCGGCTTCGCCTACGACCTCTGGTCGGACGGCGCGGAGACGCTGGACGGGCCCACCTCGGACGTGATGTCGGCCGCCGCCCGGGCCGCCGGGGTCTGGCTGCACGCCGGTTCGATCGTCGAACGCGATCCGGACGGTCCGATCTACAACACCTCGCTGCTGTTCTCCCCGGACGGCGAGCTGGTGCACACGTACCGCAAGATCCACCGCTTCGGCTTCGACAGCGGCGAGGCGGTGGTGATGGGCGCCGGGCAGGAGATCGTCACCGCGCCCACCGATTTCGCCACGCTGGGCCTGGCCACCTGCTACGACCTGCGCTTCCCGGAGCTGTTCCGGGCGCTGCTGGACGCCGGCGCGCAGCTGCTGGTGGTCCCGGCGGCCTGGCCGGCCCGGCGGCGCGAGCACTGGACGCTGCTGGCCCGGGCCCGGGCGGTGGAGGAGCAGGCCTTCGTGCTGGCCTGCAACACCGCCGGGACGCACGCCGGGGTCGAGCAGGCCGGGCACAGCATCGTGGTGGACCCGTGGGGCCGGGTGCTGGCCGAGGCGGGGGCGGACGAGGAGGTCCTGACGGTCGAGTTCGACCCGGCCGAGGTGGCCAAGGCGCGCGAGGAGTTCCCGGTGCTGCGGGACCGCCTGCTGGGGATCCCGGCGCCGGTCCAGCGCTGAGCCGGAGCGGGGGCCGGCGCGGCGGCGGGAGCGGGGGACGGGACGGCGCCGGGGCGCCGCGGACGGCGTTCCGGAGGGTTGGTTCGTACCTGGGTCGATCGGGTTTGAGAAGATGAGCACTCGTCGTGTTCCCCGCCGGCCCGTACGAGGGCCTGCCCGGTCGGCCCGCCCGAGGAGGTCGCGCCCATGCCTGACAACGGCGCAGGCGACACCCCCCGTCCCGTCATCCACCGCAACAGCCTGCGCGAGCAGATCGCCGGCGCGCTGCGCGAGGAGATGATGGCCGGCCGACTCGCGGCCGGCCGCAACTTCACCGTCAAGGAGATCGCCGAGCTGTACGGCGTCTCCGCGACCCCGGCCCGCGAGGCCCTGGTCGACCTCGGCGCGCAGGGCCTGCTGCGGGCCGAGCACCACCGCGGCTTCACCGTGCCCGAGCTCGGCTGGGACGACTTCCTGGAGATCTTCGAGTCCCGGGTCCTGATCACCGACAGCTTCCACCGCCAGTACACCGCCCGCCGGGCGCTGCCCGACCTCAGCCGGCTGTCCTCGCTGCACCGCCGGGCCGACGCGGCGGTGCGGGCCGCCCGGGCCGGGAACCTGGACGTGATGGTGGGCTGCGACCGCCGGTTCTGGCAGGAGGTCGGCGCGCTGCTCGGCAACCGCCGGATCGCCGACTACCTGGACTGGCTGCGGGTGCAGTCCTGGATGTTCGCCGCCCGCTACCTGCGGGAGCTGCCCGCGCTGGGCGGGGTCTGCTGGGAGCGCCACCCGGACCTGGTCGAGGCGATCGAGGCCCGCGACCCGCTCGCCGCACACCGGATCATCTGCGAGTACAACCTGTACACCGTCCGGCTGCTGGCCGGGCTGGCCGGACAGCCGCTGGAGTCGGTGACGGTCCTCGGGCTGCTCACCGAGTTCGCCGGGGAGGAGCCGCCCGCGGTGCCGGTCGAGCCGCCGCCCGCGCCGCCGGCCCCGCCGGAGCCGGCCGCCGAGTCCGCCGCCGGGCCCGGCGCGGCCCGCGCCGAGCGGAGCCGCCGCAGCGACGAGGTCGGCCGGGAGCTCGGCCGTGAACTGGGACTGGGCCTCGGCCTGGTGCCGCAGCCGCGCGCGACGCCGTACGGCCGGTTCGGCCGGCGGCTGCCCGAGCCGCCCCCGGAGGCCCCGCGGGGGCGGTCCGACCCGCACGCCGCGCCGGGCCGGTAGGGTGGGCGGGCGTCGGACCGGGCGCCCCGCCAACGGGCCGTCCGGGTACCGACCCAAGCCCCCGTCGTCGCCCCGTCTCCGCGGGCGATCCCCGCCTCCGGAGAGGAACTGCCGGCCATGGCCTGCGACCTCTGGCTCGTCCCGCTGGTGGACGTGCTGAGCCACAGTCCCGACAACCCCTTCCGGGACGACCTCGCGCTCTACAACGCGGTGCTGGCCTCGCGCGGGCTGCCCGAGGTGCCGGTCTACCAGTTCGTCCCGGGCATCAGCGGTGCGGTCGAGCCGATAGCCGCCTTCGACTACGACTCGCTGCACTTCCTGCGCCGCGCCTACCTGTTGGGCCTCACCGGACTGGACATCACCCCGGTCGACACGCTCGGCGGCGACTACGAGCAGCTGCTGGAGATGTTCGAGAGCGGTGCCGAACAGTCGCACCTGGTCTGGCACTTCGACCACGCCGGCGCGTACGTGCCGGTCGAGTTCGCGGTGCCGCTGGTGGACGAGACGCTGCTCGCCTCCGGCGGCCCGCTCGGCTCCAGCCACGGGCTGCTGCGCGAACTCCAGGCCGTCGCACCGGCGCTGGGCATCGACCCGCTCAACCCGCCGGACCCGACCCGGCCGCTCGGCCCGACCGGCCTGGAGCAGCCGTTCGGGCCGCCGATCGACGACGTCCACCCCTTCGCCCGGGAGCGGCACGCCTGGTCGGGCCTGTACGCGGCGGCGACCAGGAGCGTCGCCCAGGGCTCGATGATCGTCTTCGCCTGAGCCCTGAGCCCTGAGTCGCGATCCGGCTCCCGGCCCCGACCGCTAGCGCAGCGGCCCCTCCGGCGGCCGCTGACGCGGCATGGTGGGCCGGGTGCCCGGCGGCGGCAGCACCCGCACCTGGGCGCCCACCCCGGGCTCGCTGCGCCCGCCCCAGGCCCCGCCGGACTGGGTGGGCAGCTGGGTCATCGAGGCGCGGAACTCCAGCATCCACTCCGAGGTCTCGGAGCGGACCATGTCGGAGACGTCCTCGCAGAACCGGCGCAGCACGCCCAGGCAGCGCTCGGCGGCCTCGCCCGCGGTGCCCTCGGTCGGGCCGAGCACCTCGCGCACGCACTCCGACGCCCAGTCGAACTGGAAGGCCTCCAGGCGGCGTTGCAGCGCCTGTCCGGTGGAGACGTCCCGCATCCAGCCGGAGGTGAGGCCGAAGACCCGGTCGACGGCCAGGCAGCCGGCGGAGAGCGCGAAGCCGACGTAGCCCCAGCCGGTGCCGTTCGCGAAGGCGCCGGCCAGGTCGACCAGCGGGGCGGTCACCCCGCCCACCGCGAAGCCGGCCGCGCCGAACCGCAGCAGGCGCGCCCAGCGGCGCTTCCAGATCCGGTCCCGGCGGTACCACTCGATGGCCTCGACCGCCCGCTCCTCGGACCAGCGGTAGAGCTCCTCCAGCCGTTCGGCGGGCTCGCCCCAGTCCCCGAGCGGGAACTGTCGGGTGCTCAGATCGTCCCGGCGTCGGGTGGAGGCCCGTCGGACGACGGCGGCGGCGGGCGGGTCCTCCTCGCCGATCTCCTTGCCCCAGGCACTCTCCTCGGGCTGCATTTCCGGCTGGCTCACCTGTGGGGCTCCCTGTGGCGGGCGGACTGCTGGGTCTGTCGGCGCAACGGCTGACGTGGTGTCCGCCGGTGGTTCTCCAACAGCACTTCTTACCGCCAAATGGCTGACCGTGGGGGCGCTTCTCCGCTGATCGTTACCGGTTTCGGCCAACGGAACCCGAGGTGGGCGGGTTGCGGGGGTCGGCGAGATTTCACCCGTCCGAGCGAGGGTCCGGTGACCCGCCGTCGTGACCCGGGCACCCGTCGCCGAATCGGCCCGGTCGGGCTTGGACGATCCTCCAGTGTGCTCGGCGTACGGAGCGTTCCGCCTGGAGGATCCGACGGGACCGGAGAGCGGCCGGAACAGGCCACCGACTACGCTGCCAGGCGTGAAGGTCCTCGTCATCGGCGGCGGCGCCCGCGAACACGCCCTGTGCCGCTCTCTGTCCCAAGATCCCGCTGTGTCCGAACTGCACTGTGCCCCGGGCAACGCCGGGATCGCGCAGGTCGCGACGGTCCACCCGGTCGACCAGCTGGACGGTGCGCAGGTCGCCGCGCTGGCCGGCCGGCTGGGCGCCGCCCTGGTGGTGGTCGGGCCGGAGGCCCCGCTGGTGGCCGGTGTCGCGGACGCCGTGCGCGCGGCCGGCGTCCCGGTGTTCGGCCCGTCCGCGGCGGCCGCCCGACTGGAGGGCTCGAAGGCCTTCGCCAAGGACGTGATGGCCGCGGCCGGCGTGCCCACCGCCCGCTCCTACGTCTGCACCACCGCCGCGGAGGCGGCCGAGGCGCTGGACGCCTTCGGCGCCCCGTACGTGGTGAAGGACGACGGCCTGGCCGCCGGCAAGGGCGTCGTGGTCACCTCCGACCGCGCGGAGGCGCTGGCGCACGCCGCGGCCTGCGAGCGCGTGGTCATCGAGGAGTACCTGGACGGCCCCGAGGTCTCGCTGTTCGCGATCACCGACGGCACCACCGTCGTCCCGCTCCAGCCCGCCCAGGACTTCAAGCGCGCGCTGGACGGCGACGAGGGCCCCAACACCGGCGGCATGGGCGCCTACTCGCCGCTGCCGTGGGCGCCCGCCGGGCTGGTCGAGGAGGTCCTGGAGACCGTCCTCCAGCCGACCGTGGACGAGCTGCGCCGCCGCGGCACCGAGTTCTCCGGCCTGCTGTACGCGGGCCTGGCGCTCACCTCGCGCGGCACCCGGGTGATCGAGTTCAACGCCCGCTTCGGCGACCCGGAGACCCAGGTCGTGCTGGCCCGGCTGCGCACCCCGCTGGCGGGCGTGCTGCTGGCCTCCGCCAACGGCACCCTGGACCAGCTGGAGCCGCTGCGCTGGGACGAGGGCGCGGCCGTCACCGTGGTCGTCGCCTCCGAGGGCTACCCGGCCGCCCCGCGCACCGGCGACCCGATCGACGGCCTGGCCGAGGCCGAGGCGGACGGCACCGCGTTCGTGCTGCACGCCGGGACGACGGCGGGCGAGGACGGCCAGGTGCTGAGCGCCGGCGGCCGCGTGCTGTCGGTCACCGCGACCGGCGCCGACCTGGCCGAGGCGCGCGAGCGCGCGTACGCCGCGGTGGACCGGATCTCCCTCAAGGGCGGCCAGCACCGCACCGACATCGCGCTGAAGGCGGCCACCGCCTGAGGCCACCTGTGCCCGTGCCGACCGCGGCCCCCGTGCGAACCGTTCGCACGGGGGCCGCGGCGTGTGACGGCCCCGCTCGGGCCCGTGGCGGGGGACCGCCGGCAGGGGCGAGCGAAGCTCGAACTACCGAGCTGGCCGGTCAACCCCCATGGGCGCAGTGCCCCGGGCGTTTCGGGGCTGGAGGGGCCACCGGGGCGGACTCACCGTTCGGCCGACGGATTCCAGCCCATCGGGTGACAGCACCCGCATCCGGCTGACGCAACCGGCTGCGCGGCCTTATGGTGCGCTGGATCGCGGTGCGCGGGGCCCGTGCGCCGGGGTCGCCGCCGGGTAGCGGTGCTCCCACGGGGGGATGCTGGACGGCGTCCGGCCGGGCGGTCGTCGGGTGCTTCGCACCGGACCGGCCGCCGGCGTCCGGAATCCGGGCAGTGTCACCGGGACGAGTGGAAACCGGGGTGATCCGGAACGCCCACCCGGACCGGGGCGTCGAAAATGTCAGTAGCGCCACGCAGCATGCACTACCGGGGATCGGACGCCTCCGCTTCCCGGTCGGAACTGATCATTTCGAGTCGGCTCAGGGCCCGAAGCCGGGCGCCCGAGGGCTCCGAAGGGGGTGCCGCACCGTATGGCAGCAGTCGACATCGCGCGCGCTCACGCCCAGGCGGTCCTGCGGGTCCGAGGCCTCGCCCGGGCCGCCGCCGCCCTGCCCACCGCCGTCGCGGTGGTCCTGCTCGCGGGCCGGTTCACCGGCCGGATCGGCGCGCCCGGGGCCGCCGACGCGGCCGGCTGGGACGCCGCCCGCTGGGCGGTCTGCGCGGTCGCCGCGCTGACCCTGCTGGTGGCCGGGCTGACCGCCCGGGCCCTGCGCCGGGCCGTCCCGCCGTCCACCCCGGCCGTCCCGCTGGACCGCGCCGAGGCACCCGAGCTGTACCGGCTGATCGACGAACTGGCGGACCGGCTGGACGTGCCCGCGCCCTCCGCCGTCGCCCTCACCCCGGACTGCGACAGCTGGCTGGAGGACGTCCCGTCCGCCCGGCCGACGGCCGCGCCGCCGCAGCCGGACCCGGCCGAGCCCGCCCCCGTCCTGGTGATCGGCTCGCCCTTCCTCTGGTGGATGCGGGCCGGCGAGCTGCGGGCCCTGCTCGCCCCCGTGGTGGCCGGCACCGCCGCCTCCGCCGACCCGGAGATCGCCGCCGCCCGGCGCTTCCTGCGCCGCCTGGACGCCTGCCTGGACTCCGGCGGCGGCACGGCCCCCGGCCTCGGCGGCGGCATCCTGGCCGCCCCGCCCCGGCCGCCCCGGCGCGGTCCGGCCGCACTCGCCGACCGGGTCGTCCGCCGGGTCGTCCGCCGGCTGCTCGGCGCCTGCCGGGGCCACTCCGCCGAGCTGGAGCGCTCGGTCGCGGGCTGGGCCTCCGAGCAGGCCAGGGCGGTCGACTACGGCCTGCGGATCGCCGCCCAGGAGCAGGTCGGCCTGGCCTACGCGGGCTGGGACCGGCTGCTCACCCGGGTCGCGCTGCCCGCCTGGCGGCTCGGCCGCCACCCGGCCCACCTCAACGCCGGCGTGGTCTCCGCGCTCACCGAGCTGTCCCGGCGCGACCGGCTGGCCGACGGCTACGGCAGCAGGCTCGGCGACCGCCCCGCCTGCGACCTGCTGGAGGAGCCCGGCACCGTCGACCGGGCGGTCTCCCGGCTCGCCGCCGACCTGTTCTTCGGCCGCCCGGCGGCCGGCGGCTGGCACGAGCTGGAGTGGGCCGACTACCCGGCCGAGGTGGTGGACGCCGGCTGGCGGGCGGGCGCCGCCGCCCTGCAGACCGCCCTGGACCGGCTCGCCCCGCAGTCCCGCCCGGGCGCTCCGACCCTCACCCGGCTGCTGGGCCGGCTCGCCGAGGGCGACGGCGAGCTGCTGGCCGCCGCGCTCGCCGCCCAGCTGGCCCGCACCACCGCCCCGGCCCCGCTGCTCGAACCCGACCGCAGCGGCCGCGACCTGCTGGTCGACCACGTCACCGCGATGGTCTGCTGCGCCGCCGTGGACACCGCCGGCGGCGCCCCCGGCCTGGACTGGCTGGACGGCCCGGTGCTGCTGCTCGGCGGGGTACGCCGCACCGACCTGGCCGGCCCGGTCGCCCAGGCCGTCGAACAGGGCCAGGACGGCCCGCTGCGCGCCTGGCTGGACGCGGCCGACGTCCGTCTCGAGAAACCCGTCCGCCTCTGACGTCCCAGGCGTTCCAGGAGGGCGCTCGGTGCCCCGGTGCGCGCCCCCAAATCGGTTGGCCGCCCGGCGTCTTCGCAGGCCGGAGGCCCTGCCCGGGAGGCGCGCGAGATTCCCTGCACCAATTGCTACCGGAGGGTGACGTTACGGCAGCACTCTGTGGTGTATTAGACCGCACGCACATCCGGGGGGCACGTGCCACCGGGCGGAAGTGCACCTGGGAGGGGCGCGTGGGGACCGAACTCAACCGCCGCTGGGAGTCGGGGACGCACGCCTACAGCGTCTCCGACCCCTTCGGTCAGGGGCCGCTGCCCTGGCTGCGCAGCCCGGACCAGTACCTGGCGGGGGCGGAGGGCGCCGTCCCCTGGTACGTCTCGGTGGACGCGCCCGGCCAGCAGCCGCTGGCCGCGGGCACCCGGCCCAAGCCGTCGGTCGGCAGCCCGCAGGGCGCCAACGACGTGGACCAGCAGATCAAGGGCTTCGCCTCGGCCGGGGTGATCCGCCCCGGCGGCTCGGTGGACTTCCGGGTCACCGTCAACCCGCCCCGCGAGTTCACCGTGGACGTCTTCCGGATCGGCCACTACGGCGGCGACGGCGCCCGCCACATGACCTCCAGCCCGCTGATCTCCGGCCTCGCCCAGCCCGCCCCGCTGGTGGTCGACCGGACGGTCTCCTGCCACCACTGGTGGCACTCCTGGCGGCTCCAGATCCCGGCGCACTGGAAGCCCGGCTCGTACGTCGCCGTGCTGACCACCGCGGACATGCTGCACCGCAGCCACATCCCCTTCACCGTCCGGGACTTCGACGAGCGGGCGCGCACCGCCGAGCTGCTCCTGGTGCTCCCGGACGTGACCTGGCAGGCGTACAACCTGTTCCCCGAGGACGGCCGCACCGGCGCCAGCCTCTACCACGCCTGGGACGGCCTGGGCGGTCTGGTCGGCGAGCCGGAGGCGGCCGTCACCGTCTCCTTCGACCGCCCGCACGCCACCGCCGGACTGCCGCTGCACGTCGGCCACGCGTACGACTTCATCCGCTGGGCCGAGCGCTTCGGCTACGACCTCTCCTACGCCACCGCCACCGACCTGCACGCCGGCCTGGTGGACCCGTCCCGGCACCGGGCGCTGGTCTTCCCCGGCCACGACGAGTACTGGTCCGAGCCGATGCGCCGGGCCGCCGAGCGGGCCCGGGACGGCGGCACCTCGCTGGTGTTCCTCTCCGCCAACACCATGTACTGGCGGGTCGAGCTGAGCGCCGCCGCCTCCGGCGAGCCCAACCGGCTGCTCAACTGCCGCAAGCGGCAGAAGGTCCGCCCCGGCAGCCCGGCCGCCGGGGCGCCCGGCGCGGCCAGCGCGCTGTGGCGGGACGCCGGGGAGCCCGAGCAGCAGCTGCTCGGGGTGCAGTACTCGGGGCGGGTCGCCGCGCCCGTCCCGCTGGTCGCCCGGCACACCGCGCACTGGCTCTGGGACGGCACCGGCCTCCAGGAGGGCGACGAGCTGCCCGGGCTGGTCGCCGGCGAGGCCGACCGCTACTACCCCAAGGTGGCGCTGCCCGAGCACATCGAGCGGGTGCTGCTGGCGCACTCGCCGTACCAGGACCTGGGCGGCCGCACCCGCTACCAGGAGACCTCGCTGTACCGGGCGCCCAGCGGCGCGTACGTCTTCGCGGCGGGCACCTTCGCCTGGTCGCCCGCGCTGGGCCGCCCGGGCCTGACCGACGAGCGGATCCAGCGGGCCACCGCCAACCTGCTGGACCGACTGTGCAAGAACTAGGCGCTCCGTCCCCCGAGGCCGGGGACGGGTCGGGGCGGGCGAACCCGGTCGTGAAAGACTGCGGGGGCAGTGACCTCCCCTTTCGCGGTGCCCCACCCGCGAACGACCCCTGAGGACTGAACACCTTGAGCGGATTTGTCACCAAGCCCGAGCCGGTCCAGGTACCCGGCCTGGTCCACCTGCACACCGGCAAGGTGCGCGACCTCTACCGCACCGGATCGGGCGAGCTGGTCATGGTGGCCAGCGACCGGACGTCCGCCCACGACTGGGTGCTGCCGAACGAGATCCCGGACAAGGGCCGCATCCTCACCCAGCTGTCGCTGTGGTGGTTCGAGCGGATCGCGGACATCGTCCCCAACCACGTGATCTCCACCGAGGTCCCGGCCGGCGCCCCGGCCGACTGGAAGGGCCGCACGCTGGTCTGCCGCAGCCTGGAGATGGTCCCGGTCGAGGCGGTCGCCCGCGGCTACCTGGCCGGCTCCGGCCTGGCCGAGTACCAGGAGAGCCGCACGGTCTGCGGCATCGCGCTGCCCGAGGGCCTGGAGAACAGCTCCGAGCTGCCCGCCCCGATCTACACCCCGGCGCTCAAGGCCGAGGTCGGCGAGCACGACGAGAACGTCTCCTACGAGGAGACCGCCCGCCGGATCGGCGCCGAGCTCGCCGCCCAGCTGCGCCGCACCACCCTGGACGTCTACGCCCGGGCCCGGGACATCGCCCGCGAGCGCGGCATCATCCTGGCCGACACCAAGTTCGAGTTCGGCCTGCTGGACGGCGAGCTGCTGATCGGCGACGAGGTGCTCACCCCGGACTCCTCCCGCTACTGGCCCGCCGACCAGTGGCAGCCGGGCCGCTCGCAGCCGTCCTTCGACAAGCAGCTGATCCGCGACTGGCTGGTCTCCCCGGCCTCCGGCTGGGACCGCCACGGCGAGCAGCCGCCGCCGGCGCTGCCGACCGAGATCGTCGAGCAGACCCGGGCCCGGTACATCGAGGTGTACGAGCGGCTGACCGGCACCACCTGGGCCTGAGCCCGGGACGATCGCCCGCGGGCGCCGGATCCCTCAGATCCAGCCGTGCTCGCGGGCGATCCGCACCGCCGCGTGCCGGTTCTCCGCGCCCAGCTTGGTGGCCGCCGAGGACAGGTAGTTGCGCACGGTGCCCTGGGAGAGCGAGGCGCGCTCGGCGATCTCGGCGATCGGGGTGCCGTCCGCGGCCAGCTCCAGGACGTCCGTCTCGCGCGGGGTCAGCGGGGTCTCGCCGGCGCTGATCGCGTCCGCCGCCAGCTCCGGGTCCACGTACCGGCCGCCGGAGCGCACGGTCCGGATGATGCCCGCCAGGTCGGCCGCCGAGACGGTCTTCGGCAGGAAGCCGCGCACCCCGACCTCCAGCGCCCGCTTCAGGTAGCCGGGGCGGCCGTGGCCGGTGACGATCATGCAGCGGCAGTCCGGCAGCAGCAGCCGCAGCGCGGCGGCCACCTCGATGCCGTCCTTGCCGGGCATCTGGAGGTCCAGCACCGCGACGTCCGGGCGGTGCGCCTGGGCCATCGCCAGCGCCTCCGTCCCGGAGCCGGCCTGGGCGACCACCTCGATGTCGTCCTCCAGCGAGAGCAGCGCGGCCAGCGCGCCCCGGATCAGGTGCTCGTCGTCGGCGAGCAGGACGCGGACGGGCGCGGCGTTCTCGGTCATCGGGCGGTCTTTCTTCCTCAGCTCGGCAGCGGGACGGTGGCGAGCATCCGGAAGACGCCCGCCCCGGCGGTCGGCACGGCCAGCTCGCCGCCGTGGGCGGCGAGCCGTTCGCGCAGTCCGCGCAGCCCGGTGCCGCTGCCCTGGGAGGGGAACGGGACGTCGGGCACCCCGTCATTCTCCAGCTCCAGCACGGCCCGTCCGTCCTCGGTCCGCAGCCGGATCAGGCAGCGGTCGGCCTCGCTGTGCCGCAGCACGTTGGTGGTGGCCTCGCGGATGACCCAGCCGAACACCGACTGGACCGGGGCCGGCAGCTCGTCCGCGTGCTCGCCGAGGTCGATCTCGCAGACGACGTCGGCCGAGCGCAGCACCGCGCGGGCGCCGATCGCCTCGGCGTGCAGGTCGGCGGTGCGGTAGCCGCGGATGACGTCCCGGACCTCGCGCTGCGACTCCTGGGCGATCTTCTGCACCTCGGCCATCTGGTCGGCGGCCTCGGTGCGGCCCCGGCGGGCGAGCTGCACGGCGAGCTCGCTCTTCAGCGCGATGGTGGTGAGGTTGCGGCCCATCACGTCGTGCAGGTCGCGGGAGAAGCGCAGCCGCTCCTCGGCGACGGCCAGCCGGGACTGCGCCTCGCGGGCGGTGTCCAGTTCCCAGACGATCGAGGTCAGCCAGGCGAAGCTGCGGCAGCTGAAGCCGATGAAGGCCATGCCGATGGTCAGTCCGGTCAGGTACCCGGCGACGCCGGCGGGGTCGCCCCCGGACAGCACCCCGGCCGGGAAGACGGCCGCCAGCATGCCCACCCCGGTGACGGCGGCCCAGCGCGGGGTCAGCGCCACGCACACCGGCCCGAAGGAGGCGATCAGCAGGACGCTGGCGACGAACGGGGTGAAGGGCGCGCCGCCCGGGTTCCGCGTCCCGCCGTCGGCGGGCCCGAACAGCAGGACCGTCCAGGAGCCGGCCACCGCGAGGCCGGCCGAGAGGGCGGTCCAGAGCCGGTGGTCGGCGGGGCGGCCCAGGTAGTGGTCGAGCGCGGTGCGGTAGGCCCGCAGCAGCACCAGGGTGACGGCGAGTCCGATCAGCAGGGAGATCCGGATCACCGGGATGTTCTCGGCCTGGTCGGCGACGCTCCCGACGGTGAGCAGGATGCCGGGCAGGATGAACAGCGCCATCAGGTAGAGCGACCAGCGCAGGTACAGCTCGGTGCGCTGGGGATTGCTCAGGCTCGTCCAGCTGCGAAGCGGCGACCGCATTCTCATTTCTTCCGCCCCCAGTTCGACCACGATCATGCTTGCTGCCTTCATATCAGAGGTCGGACCGGGGGTGTTCCTTCGGATTACTGCCGGATGCTCAGCGGCGCGGCTCCCAGCGGAAGTAGCGCACCGCGCCCCAGACCGCGAGGGCGAGCCAGATGCCCCCGGTGACCAGGTGCGAGCCGGCGGCGCCCCAGGAGCCGGCGAAACCGGTCGCGGCGGCCGAGCCGTCGGTGCCGAACCAGCCGACGCGGATCAGCTGGAAGGCCGGGGTGGTCGGCAGCAGGCGGCAGATGTTCGCCAGCTGCTCGGGCATGACGTCCAGCGGGACGAACAGGCCGGAGCCGAACTGCATGACCAGCATGACCGGCAGGGTGGTGATGCCGGCGCTCTCCACGGTCCTGGTGAAGGCGCTGGACAGCGCGGCCAGGGCGATCATGGTGGCCAGCGCCAGCAGCAGGCCGACCAGCATCAGCAGCGGGTTGACCGGCACGGTCAGGTGCAGGGCGACGCTGCCGCCGATCCCGATCAGGGCGGCCATCAGCAGGCCGAGGGTGAGCGAGGGGACGGCGGTGCCGAGCAGGATCTCGATGTCCCGGGCCTCGCCGGTGCGCAGCCGCTTGAGGACCAGCTCGCCGCGCCGTCCGACGTACGCGGCGGTCAGGTTGTAGTACACGACGAAGGCCAGGACCATCCCGACCGAGCCGTAGACCAGCAGCGAGTCGACGTCCAGGCCGGGGTTGGACTCGGCCTGCTGCGCCAGCGTGCTCCGGAGGACGACGACCAGGAACAGCGGCAGCACCAGGGCGGTGAACAGGGCCGTGCGGTTGCGCAGCAGCAGGGTGGCCTCGGCCCGGCCGAGGGCGAGCAGCCGGCGGACGGCGGTGCTCTGCGGACCGGCGGTGGTGGTGGCGGCGGCGGTGGTGGTGGCGGTGGTCATCGGGCGGATCCGATCAGGCGGCGGCGGGCGGGGCGGGTGGCGGCGGGCGCCTGCGGGGGGTGCTGGTGGGCGGCCTCGGAGGCGATCGCGAGGAAGGCCTCCTCCAGCGAGGCGCTGCGGGCGTCCAGCGCGCCGAGCGCGATGCCGTGGTGCCGGGCCCAGCCGAGCAGGTCGGTGAGGGTGTCCTGGAGCCCGACGGTCTGCACGGTGACCTTGCGGCCGTCGACGGACAGCTCGGCGCCGGGCAGCAGGGGCAGCGCGGTCCCGGTGAACTCGGGCAGTTCGAAGGAGATCCGGGAGGGCCGGCCGGCGATCACCTCGGCGACGGTGCCGGAGGTGACGACCTGGCCGCCGTGCATGATGGCCAGCCGGTCGGCCAGCTCCTCGGCCTCCTCCAGGTAGTGCGTGGTGAGCAGCACCGTGGTGCCCTGGGCGCGCAGCTCGCGGACCAGCCGCCAGACGGCGGCGCGGGCCTCCGGGTCGAGGCCGGTGCTGGGCTCGTCCAGGAAGAGCACCTCGGGGCGGCCGAGCAGGGCCATCGCGAGGTCCAGCCGGCGCTTCTCGCCGCCGGACAGCTGCTTGACCCGGACGTTCGCCCGGTGGCCGAGGCCGACCAGCTCCAGCGCCTCCGCGACCGGGCGGGCGCCGCTGGTCATCCCGGCCCAGGTGCGGCCGGTCTCGGCGGCGGTGAGCTCGCCGGAGAAGCCGCCCTCCTGGAGCATGATGCCGATCCGCGGGCGGACGGCGCCGCGCTCCGTGAAGGGGTCCCGGCCGAGCACCCGGACGGTGCCGCCGGTGGGCGCGGCCAGGCCCTCGATGACCTCCATGGTGGAG
Source organism: Kitasatospora sp. NPDC056273 (assembly GCF_042268845.1). Lineage (NCBI taxonomy): Bacteria > Bacillati > Actinomycetota > Actinomycetes > Kitasatosporales > Streptomycetaceae > Kitasatospora > Kitasatospora sp. NPDC056273. Next base: position 95,913 of record NZ_JBHJSJ010000016.1, read on the forward strand.
GTCTTGCCGGCCCCGTTGGTGCCGAGCAGGGCGAACAGCTCGCCGCGGCGGACGGTCAGGTCGACGCCGCGCACGGCGTGGTACCCGGTGCTGCCGCCGCCGTAGTGGCGGTGCAGGTCGGTGACCTCGATCACGTCGTCGCTGGGGCGGGAGGGCCGGCTCGTTTCCATGCCCCAAGCCTCCCGTCGGCCGGGCCGTACGGGCAGTGCGCGCCGTCATGACATCGCGGTGGGGACGCACGGGTCGGCGATGACAAATGTCATGGCCGATATCGCCGGCCGCCGGGTGCGGGGGTGCCGGGCCGCCCCGGGAGGGAATGCCGAAGGGCCCCCTCGATTGAGGGGGCCCTTCGTATCTGAGCGGACGACGAGATTCGAACTCGCGACCCTCACCTTGGCAAGGTGATGCTCTACCAACTGAGCCACGTCCGCAGGTCAAACTATTGAGTTGTGCTGTGCTCGCGCACTGCGAGCGGACGACGAGATTCGAACTCGCGACCCTCACCTTGGCAAGGTGATGCTCTACCAACTGAGCCACGTCCGCATGGTGCCTGGTGGGGCACCCGCCGCCTCTTCGGATCTCTCCGTTGCGGCGACGAGGAATACTCTACAGCATCGTTCGGGGTGGTCGCCCCACCCTTTCGGACCGGGCGGGCGGGGCGACCGGGGAGCGGGCTCCCCGCGGGGTCAGTTCGCCTCGGCGAACGCCTCGTACACGTGCTTGGGGATGCGGCCGCGGGCCGGCAGTTCCATCCCGCGGGACAGGGCCCAGGCGCGGACGGCGGCCGGGTCCGGGGTGAGGGCGGTGCGCCGGAAGGACTTTCCGGTGCGGCTCTGCCGGCGGCCGGCGGCGACGAACGGAGCGAGGGCCTCCCGCAGCTTTTCCGCGTTGTCCACGGACAGGTCGATCTCGTACGACTTTCCGTCGACGCCGAAGTGGACGGTTTCGGCGGCGGCGCCGCCGTCCAGGTCGTCGGAGAGCGTGACAACTACACGCTGAGCCATGGGTGTCAATCCTCTCGGGCAATTCGGCCGCCGGTCCGAGGGGGTACCGGGGCCTGATGTGCACCAACTCGCGCAAGCGCGTACGGGCGGGCCGGGCGGCTCGCCTGATACGCAGCACTTGCCGCGACAGGTGGCCCTATTCTGCACCCGAAGGGGGCCGAAATCGAAGAGTCCGGCATTCTTTTCCGGATATTCACGTCTCTTCGGCGGGTTCCTTGATACCGATGTGCGGGTCGGGCGGTTCTGTCCCCAAGTGCCGTATTCGGGTGTTCTCCGGAGGGCGTCGTTCCGAGTGCCGAATCCGGGGAAACCGGCCGGCCCGGGCAGGTGATCGGGGCGCTGGATCCCTTGCTGCGTAAGGGTCTGGGGTCTACGCGCGTCGCTATGCCCGGCCAGCAATCCTGCCCGAAACCACCGGTAGTCTGGAGTTCCCCCGCCTCACCGAAGACACCACCGGGAGTGCCAGTGGCACGCGTCGTAGTCGACGTCATGCTCAAGCCGGAGATCCTCGACCCCCAGGGACAGGCGGTGCAGCGTGCACTGCCCCGTCTCGGATTCACCGGGATCGCCGACGTCCGCCAGGGCAAGCGTTTCGAGCTGGATGTGGAGGGCCCGGTCGACGACGCGGCGCTCGCCCGTATCCGCGAAGCCGCCGAGACCTTTCTCGCCAACACCGTGATCGAGGACTTCACCGTCCGGGTCGAGGAGGAGGGCAAGTGACCACCCGCGTCGGCGTCGTCACTTTCCCCGGCTCCCTCGACGACCGCGACGCCCGGCGGGCGGTCCGTCTCGCCGGCGCCGAGCCGGTCGCCCTCTGGCACCGTGACAAGGATCTCCACCAGGTCGACGCCGTCGTCCTGCCGGGCGGATTCAGCTACGGCGACTATCTGCGCTGCGGTGCCATCTCCCGGTTCTCGCCGGTGATGGAGACCGTCATCGAGCAGGCGAAGCTCGGAATGCCGGTGCTCGGTATCTGCAACGGCTTCCAGGTGCTCTGCGAATCGCACCTGCTGCCCGGTGCGCTCACCCGGAACGACTCGCTGCACTTCATCTGCCGCGACCAGAAGCTGCGCATCGAGAACGCCGGCACCGCCTGGACCGGGGATTACTCCGTCGGCCAGGAAATCGTCGTCCCGCTGAAGAACGGCGAGGGCCGCTTCGTCGCCGAGGAGCGGGTGCTCGACGAGCTGGAGGCGGAGGGCCGGGTCGTCGCCCGTTACCTGGACGTCAACCCGAACGGTTCGTACCGCGACATCGCCGGCATCACCAACGCCGCCGGCAATGTCGTCGGCCTGATGCCGCACCCGGAGCACGCCGTGGAGCCGCTCACCGGTCCGACCACCGAGGGCCTGGGCTTCTTCACTTCCGTCCTGAAGCAGCTGGTGAACGCCTGATGAGCCTCGACACCGTCAAGAACGCCGAGCAGACCCCGGACGCCGCCCAGCCCTGGGCCGACCTCGGCCTCAAGGAGGACGAGTACGCGCGCATCCGCGAGATCCTCGGCCGCCGTCCCACCGGCGCCGAGCTCGCCATGTACTCGGTCATGTGGTCGGAGCACTGTTCGTACAAGAGCAGCAAGGTCCACCTGAAGCAGTTCGGCGAGAAGAAGCCGGATTCGGACGCGATGCTCGTCGGCATCGGCGAGAACGCCGGTGTCGTCGACGTCGGCCAGGGCTACGCGGTCACCTTCAAGGTCGAGTCGCACAACCACCCGTCGTACATCGAGCCCTACCAGGGCGCGGCCACCGGCATCGGCGGCATCGTGCGCGACATCCTGGCGATGGGCGCCCGCCCGGTCGCCGTGATGGACCCGCTGCGCTTCGGTGCGGCCGACCACCCGGACACCCGGCGCGTGCTGCCCGGGATCGTCGCGGGCATCGGCGGCTACGGCAACTGCCTGGGCCTGCCGAACATCGGCGGCGAGGTCGTCTTCGACTCCTGCTACCAGGGCAACCCGCTGGTCAACGCGCTGTGCGTGGGCGTCATGAAGCACGAGGACATCCACCTCGCGCAGGCCTCCGGCGCCGGCAACAAGGTCGTCCTGTACGGCGCCCGCACCGGTGGCGACGGCATCGGCGGCGTCTCGGTGCTCGCCTCCGAGACCTTCGACGACACCAAGCCGGCCAAGCGCCCGGCGGTCCAGGTCGGCGACCCGTTCCAGGAGAAGCTCCTGATCGAGTGCACCCTGGAGATCTTCCGGGAGAAGCTCGTCAAGGGCATCCAGGACCTCGGCGGCGCCGGCCTGTCCTGCGCCACCAGCGAGCTGGCCTCGGCCGGCTCCGGCGGCATGCGGATCGAGCTCGACACCGTGCACCTGCGCGACCACACGCTCTCGCCGGAGGAGATCCTCATGAGCGAGTCGCAGGAGCGCATGTGCGCGATCGTGGAGCCCGACAAGATCGACCGCTTCCTGGAGATCTGCGAGAAGTGGGACGTCATCGCCAACGTCATCGGTGAGGTGACCGACGGCGAGCGCCTGGAGATCTACTGGCACGGCGAGCTCGTGGTGGACGTCCCGCCGCGCACCGTCGCCCACGAGGGCCCGACCTACCAGCGCCCGTACGCCCGCCCCAGCTGGCAGGACGCGCTGCAGGCCGACGCCCCGACCGCCGAGCGGCTGGCCCGCCCGACCACCGGCGAGGGCCTCAAGGCCGACCTGCTGAAGGTCGCGAGCCACCCGAACCAGGCCTCCAAGTCCTGGATCACCGACCAGTACGACCGCTACGTGCTCGGCAACACCGTGCTCTCGGTCGGCGAGGACTCGGGCATGATCCGGATCGACGAGGAGACCAACCTCGGCGTCTCGGTCGCCACCGACGGCAACGGCCGCTTCGCCAAGCTGGACCCGTACACCGGCGCCCAGCTGGCCCTGGCCGAGGCGTACCGCAACGTCGCGGCCGGCGGTGCCAAGCCGCTCGCCGTCTCCGACTGCCTCAACTTCGGCTCCCCCGAGGACCCGGACGTGATGTGGCAGTTCGCCGAGGCCACCCGCGGCCTGGCCGACGCCTGCCTGGTGCTCGGCACCCCGGTCACCGGCGGCAACGTCTCGCTGTACAACCAGACCGGCGAGGTCGCCATCCACCCGACCCCGGTGGTCGCGGTGCTCGGCGTCATCGACGACGTCACCCGGCGCACCCCGCTGGCCTTCGCCGAGGAGGGGCAGCTGCTCTACCTGCTCGGCGACACGGCGGACGAGCTCGGCGGCTCGGCCTGGTCGCAGGCCGTCCACGACCACCTCGGCGGCCTGCCGCCCGCGGTGGACCTGGAGCGCGAGCGGCTGCTCGGCGACATCCTGATCGCCGCCTCGCGCGACGGCATGATCGACGCCGCGCACGACCTGTCCGACGGCGGCCTCGGCCAGGCGCTCGTGGAGAGCTGCCTCAAGGGCGGCCACGGTGCGCGGATCGTCCTGCCCGAGGGCCAGGACCCGTTCGTCCTGCTGTTCTCGGAGTCGGCCGGTCGCGCCGTCGTGGCGGTGCCGCGCAGCGAGGAGCTCCGCTTCAACGACATGTGCACCGCGCGCGGCCTGCCGGCCACCCGGATCGGTGTCGTGGACGGCGACAGCCTGGACGTCCAGGGCCAGTTCAGCGTCTCGCTGGCGGAGCTGAAGGACGCCCACACCGGCGTCATCGAGGCCCTGCTGGCCTGATCGGCCTGTTCGAGGGGCGGGCGGTTCTCCGGAACCGTCCGCCCCTCGGCGTATGTTGAGCCCCATGCCTGCCAAGCCCCGTACGTACCAGCCGCAGAAGGTCCGCGCCGCGCTGGCCGCCCAGACCAGGGCGCTGCGTGCCGCCGTGGACGCGCTCAGCACGGAGCAGCTGGACCTGCCGACCCGGCTGGGGCGGTGGCGGGTCCGCGAACTGCTCGCCCACCTGGCCGTCCAACTCGACTACGTCCCGGCGCACCTGGACGACCGGCCGCAGGGGCGGGCACCGCTGGACCTGTCGGGCTGGGCGGCCGGGGTCGCCACCGTCGCGCCGCTGCTGGACGAGCAGGCCCGGGAGCGGGGCGCGGCGGAGTTCGCCGGGGACGCGGCCTCGGTGGCGGCCGCCTTCGGCCGGGCCGCGGACGCGCTGCTCGCCCTGCTGGAGCGGCCCGAAGCCGCCGACCCGGCGCGGCGGTTCGAGATCCGGCTGGGTTCGATGACGCTCTCCGACATGCTGGTGACCAGGCTGGTGGAGACGGTCGTGCACGCCGACGACCTGGCCGCCGCGCTCGGGCCCGACGCCTTCCCCGGCTCCCCGGTCTCCTCGGTTTCCCTGACCTCCTCGGCCTCCCGGGCTCTCCCGGCCTTCCCGCACGACCGGCAGGCCGTCGCGGCCGTCACCCGGCTGCTGGCCGACGCCTTCGCCGACCGCACCCCGGGCGGCGCGGTCGAGCTGCGGATCCCGCCGTACGCGGTGGTGCAGGCCGTCGAGGGCCCCCGGCACACCCGGGGCACCCCGCCCAACGTGGTGGAGACCGACCCGCTGACCTGGATCCGGCTGGCCACCGGCCGGACGGACTGGGCGGCGGCGGTGGACGCGGCCGAGGTGTCCGCCTCGGGGGAGCGCAGCGACCTGCGGGCGTACCTGCCGGTGCTCGGCTGACCGGCTCCCCGGTGCGGCTCCGGTCCCGCGGGCTACGGGACGGACGGCCCGCTGAGGTAGGTGCCCTCCGCCGAGTACGGCCAGGCGTTGGGCGCGCAGCCCTTGAGACCGTAGATCTGCTGCATCATCGCGGGCGCGGGCTTGCCCTCGCCCGGGCAGCCCTCGTGCCCGTGGCCGATCCGGTGGCCCACCTCGTGGTTGACGATCAGTGCCCGGTACTCCTCCAGCGGGCCGCTGAACTGCGGTGAACCGGTGTTCCAGCGCTTGGAGTTGACGAGCACCTGGTTGCCGACGTTGCAGTTGACCTCGCCGTGGGTGTCCAGTCCGGAGGCGCCGCAGATCCGGTCCACGGTGGCCGGTGAGGCGATCTTCACGGTGAAGTCGTACGGGCCGTCGGCGACCAGCTGGAAGCCGTTCTTGCGGTCGTTGGTCCAGCCGCGCTTGTCGCCGAGGATGCCGTGGACCTGCGCGGCGGCGGACGGGGCGTCGATGCCGATGCCGTCCTCGACCTCGACCCGGTAGCGGCGCACGGTGCCGCGCCCGACCGGCTTGGCGGTGGCGGGGGCGACGGTGAAGGTGCCCGCGCCCTTGGCGGGGCCGGGGTCCGGCGCGGCGGGGGCGGGCGGCGGGGTCGGTGTCGGGGCCGGCGGGGGCGGCGGGGTGTCGGCCGGTGCGGGAGCCGGCGCCGGTGCCGCCGTGGCGGCCTGCTCGGCCGGCGGGGCGACCCTCGCCTGGGTGGTCGGGGTGGTGGCCGGGGTGGCCGAGGGGCGGTTCAGCATGACCGCCGTGGCGCCCAGCACCAGCACGGAGAGCACCAGTGCCGTGAGCATGCCAGGACCGGGTCTGCGCCGCTGCCGGCGGCGTCGGCGACCGCCCTTCCGGGGCGGTGCGGTGCGCCTGCCGACGGATCGGGCTGCAGACATGATCTTCACACTGGCATGGCGAACGGGTGAATGTCCACCTTCCCGTGGGCGGTGCCGGTGCCCGTGGCGGCCGCCCGTCCGGGACGGCGGTTGACCCCTGCGTCTCGGGTGGCAGACTTCAGGGCATGGCGATTCACAGGAATCTTCTCGACGGTCCCGAACCGACCCTGCTCCCGGAGGAGGAGCGGCCCTACCGGATGCTGGCGGAGGAATCGGCCTCCCCGACCCAGGTGGCGGCCGAGTTCCCGGTCTTCTGCCTCGCCTGGGCGATGCTGGCCGACGACGCCTACGCGGCCGGCCGGTACGTCGAGTCGTACGCCTACGCCCGTACCGGCTACCACCGTGGTCTGGACGCGCTGCGGCGCAACGGCTGGAAGGGCCACGGCCCGGTGCCGTGGGAGCACCGCGGCAACCGCGGCTTCCTGCGCTGCCTGGCGGCGCTCGCCCGGGCGGCCGGCGCGATCAAGGAGACCGAGGAGGAGGCCCGCTGCTGGCAGTTCCTGAAGGACAGCAGCGCGGAGGCGTACGCGGAGCTCAAGCAGTAGAGCGGTCGAGCGGCGGAGCCGTAGAGATCGGTAGAGCCGTAGAGAGCGGCAGAGCTGTAGAGCGGTAGACACCCCCGACGTACGGGTGCCCCCGGCGGAGTCCGCCGGGGGCACCCGTTTCTCACGCTCGGGGCGCGGGACCTACGCGGGGCGCGGGCCTCACTTCAGGCGCTTGCCCGCCGAACGCAGCTGCTCGGCGGCCTCGCGCACGCGGGCGGCCATGCCGGCCTCGGCCAGCTTGCCCCAGGTGCGCGGGTCGTAGGTGTTCTTCTTGCCGACCTCGCCGTCGACCTTCAGCACGCCGTCGTAGTTGGCGAACATGTGGCCGGCCACCGGGCGGGTGAAGGCGTACTGGGTGTCGGTGTCCAGGTTCATCTTCACGACGCCGTTCTCCAGCGCGGTGGCGATCTCCTCGGCGGTCGAGCCCGAGCCGCCGTGGAAGACGAAGTCGAACGGGTCGGTCTTGCCGTACTGCTTGCCGATCGCGTCCTGCAGCTCGCGCAGCAGCTCCGGCTTCAGCACGACGTTGCCCGGCTTGTACACGCCGTGCACGTTGCCGAAGGAGGCGGCCAGCAGGTAGCGGCCCTGCTCGCCCAGGCCCAGCGCCTCGGCGGTGCGCACGGCGTCGTTGACGGTGGTGTACAGCTCGTCGTTGATCTCGTGGGTGACGCCGTCCTCCTCGCCGCCGGTCGGGGTGATCTCGACCTCGAGGATGATCTTGGCGGCGGCGGCCTGGGCCAGCAGCTCCTGGGCGATGGCCAGGTTGTCGGCGAGGGTCTCGGCCGAGCCGTCCCACATGTGCGACTGGAACAGCGGGTTCTCGCCCTTGGCCACGCGCTCGGCGGAGACCGCCAGCAGCGGGCGGACGTAGCCGTCCAGCTTGTCCTTCGGGCAGTGGTCGGTGTGCAGCGCGACGGTGACGTCGTACTTGGCGGCGACGATGTGGGCGAACTCGGCGAGCGCGACCGCGCCGGTCACCATGTCCTTGCTGTGCTGGCCGCCCAGGAACTCCGCGCCACCGGTCGAGATCTGGATGATGCCGTCGCTCTCGGCCTCGGCGAAACCACGCAGCGCGGCGTGCAGGGTCTGCGACGACGTGACGTTGATGGCCGGGTAGGCGAACTTGCCCGCCTTGGCCCGGTCGAGCATCTCGTTGTAGACCTCGGGAGTTGCGATGGGCATGCGATCCGCTCCTGTCGGGTTGCGGCGTACGGACGGTGCTGTCCGACGCTGTGTACGCCTTCGTGACGACTCCGTGCCGGCCCGCCGACGCGCGGCGTTGCGGTGGTGGCTCTCCGGCACGTTCGCGGCGACCTGCGCGGTACGGCCATGAGGGTGGTGTGCCACCGCGGACCGGACGCCTGTGCCATCTTCCCAGACTCGTGCCCGCGGGTCAGCAGGAGCCCGCCATGCGGAACGTCGCACGGTACGGGCGCACGGCGGCACCCGGGCGGCCCCGGCGGGGGCCGGAACCGGTCCCGGCCGGGCGCCGTCGGCACGGTACGCCCGCGTCGCCGGCAAGGTGCGCCCGCTATCCTGCGCCCGTGGACTACAACCAGCTGGCCGTCAACCTGCTCGACGCCAAATCCCTGATCTCGTCCCTCGGCGCCATCGGGCTGATCGCGATCATCTTCGCGGAGACCGGCCTGCTGGTCGGCTTCTTCTTCCCGGGTGACTCGCTGCTGATCCTCGCGGGCGTCGCCGCCTCGAACGCAGCCTCCTCGGTGCTCGGTGACGGCGCCAAGCTGCCGATCGCCGTCCTGCTGATCGGCTGCCCGATCGCGGCGATCGCCGGCGCCCAGCTCGGGCACCTGATCGGCGCCAAGGTCGGGCCGAAGATGTTCGACAAGCCCGATTCGAAGATCTTCCGCCGCGACTACGTGGTGAAGGCGGAGGAGTACTTCAACAAGTTCGGCTCCGGCAAGGCCGTCGTGCTGGCCCGCTTCATGCCGATCATCCGCACCTTCCTGAACCCGGTCGCCGGCACCCTGGAGATGCCCGCCCGGACCTTCTTCGTCTGGAACGTGATCGGCGGCGTGCTGTGGACCGAGTCCATGCTGCTGATCGGCTACTTCTTCGGTGACGCGCTCGCCCCGGTGATCGACAAGTACCTGATCCCGGCGGTGCTGCTGATCGTCCTGCTGTCCATCTCGCCGATCCTGATCGAGGTCATGCGCGAGCGGAAGAAGAAGCGGGCCGGCGTCGGCGCCGAGGTCGACGAGGAGAGCCAGGTCCAGGCCGGCGGCGGCCGGCACCGGCGGGGCTGAGCGCCCGCCGCTCCGGACACGGCTAGGGCCGGTGCTGTTTCACGTGAAACAGCACCGGCCCTCGGTCGTTCGTCGCCCCGGCGTTGTCGTCCCGGCGGGTCGGGGTCAGAGACCCAGGTCGTCCAGGGTGTACGCGGTCACGTACTCCAGGCCCTGGGCCTCGACGGCGGCCGCGCCGCCGCGCTCCACGATCACCGCGACGCCGACCACCTCGGCACCCGCCTCGCGCAGCGCCTCCACGGCGGTCAGCACCGAGCCACCGGTGGTGGAGGTGTCCTCGACGGCCAGCACCCGGCGGCCCTTGACCTCCGGGCCCTCGATCCGGCGCTGCAGGCCGTGCGCCTTGCCGGTCTTGCGGACCACGAAGGCGTCCAGCTGCTGCCCGCGCGCGGCGGCGGCGTGCAGCATCGAGGCGGCCACCGGGTCGGCGCCCAGGGTCAGACCGCCGACGGCGTCGTACTCCAGGTGCGAGGTCGCGTCCAGCATCACCCGGCCGACCAGCGGGGCGGCCACGCCGTCCAGCGTGATCCGGCGCAGGTCGACGTAGTAGTCGGCCTCCTTGCCGGAGGAGAGGGTGACCTTGCCGTGCACGACGGCCTTGTCCTTGATCTGTGCCAGCAGGGCGTCGCGGTCGTTGCTCATGAGCGTTCAGTCTAGGCCCTGGCAGTCCCCGCGGCTCTCCGGGCTCGCACCCGGCCGGCGCCAGGTCAGCGGCGGCGCAGCGCCCTGACCAGCACCACGGCACCGCCCAGCAGGGCCACCGAGCCGCCGATCACCCACGGCACCGCGTTGCGGCCGCCCGCGCCCGGCACCACGATCCCGCCGGCCTCCCCGCCCCAGCGGGACGCCGCCCGGGCCCGCGCACTGCGGGCGGGCAGCGCCGGGGCGTACGGGCCGCGCGGCGGGGCGTGGTCCACCTCCTCGGCGGACCGGCCGACGATGCTGCGGCGCACCGGGCCGGAGAGCACCGGCTCGTCCTCGTACGCGAAGAGCGGCTCGGCGGGCAGCTCCTCGGCGACGCCGTCCTGCCCGGCGGAGCCGTCCGCGGCCTCGCCCTCGCCCTCGACGTCGTTCTCGTCGTCGTCGGCGGAGCCGGTGGGCAGACCGAAGCGCTCGGCGTCGGCGTCGGAGAAGGCGATCAGGTCGGAGAGGTCGTCGTCCAGGTCGTCGCCGGGCTGGTCCTGGCGCTCCTCGATGAAGACCACACCCGCGCCGGTCGAGGTCTCCGCGGCCTGGTCCTCCTGCTCCTCCAGGTCCTCCGAGCCCTCCTGGTCCTGCGGCTGCTCGCCCTCCGGGGCGACCAGCGCGGCGGCGAACCTGTCCAGCAGACGGCGGCCGGTGGCGTCGAGGGTCTCCTCGTCGAACTCGGTCAGCCGGCCGGTGGCGCTCAGGTCGCCGGTGAAGCGGATCGCCGCGGTGCCCTCCTCGGCGCCGTCCACGACGCTGACCCGGACGGTCGCGGTCGCCTCACCGCTGCCCCGGGCCTCCTCGCCCTCGGCGAGCACGGTCAGCACGCCCTCCCGGCCCTCGATCAGCGACAGCACGCCCTTGTACGTGATCGTGGAGCCGCCGATCCGCAGCTTCAGCCGGCCGCCGATCTCCTCGGCCGCACCGGACCCGGCCGCGGCCGGCTCGGTGCTCAGCCCCGGCACGCTCCGCGCCAGCAGCGCCGGATCCTGCAAGGCCTGCCGCACCAGCTCGGCGGACATCGGGACGACAACCTCATGCTCCATGCCACGGAGCCTACCGACTGGTCCCCGCCCGGTCCCTACCCACCACCACCAGATTTTCCCCGCCCCACCCGTTCCCTTGGCCGTCGCACCATCTCGCCACCCCGGGCCCGGGGCCGCCCCGCCCACCGGCCCGGCACCCTCCGGCCCCGCAGGCCCGAGGCTGCGCACGCCCACCGACCCCGCGCCCTCCGGTGCTGCCCCACCCACCCGGCCCCAGGCCCGGGGCCGCCCACAGCCCTGCGCACCGGGCCCGCGCCCATCCACCGGCCCCAGGCCCGGGGCCGCCCCGCTCACGGGCCCCGCATCCTCCGGCCCCGCCTCGCCCACTTGGCCCTGCAGGCCCGGGGCCGCCCACGGTCCTGCCCATTGGGCCCGCGCCTATCCAGCGGCCCCCGGGCCCGGGGGCTGCCCTCCCCATCGGCCCCGCACCGCGATGGGACCCGCTCCGTCGCCCGTCGTCCGGCGGCCGTCCGCCCCGCAAGGTGGGCCGGGGCCATGGGCCTTCTCCTGCCTGGGCGCGCTCCCCGGCTGCCGAGCGGCCCCGCCCGTGTGGGGGCTTGCCGGGCGAGGAGCCCGTTCTTCCGGGCCTCCCCGCGCGAGAAGTCGGCTGGATCGACTTCTCGCGCAGCGGCGATGGGGGCGGCGAGTCGATCACCGCTCCGACTGCGGGCGGACCCCGGGGAGCGGAGGGCTTCTGCCCGCCTCGGCCCGCTTCGCGGATGCCGGGCGGCCCCTGCCGTGTCCGGCGGGGGCCGCTTCCTCCGGCCGCTCTTCCCGGGGCGTCGGGTGCGGCCGGTGGCGGCCGCGGGGCCGTCGGAGCGGCGGTGCGGGTGCGGGGTTTCCGGCTGTCGGCCTCAACGGTGGCGCAGGAGGGCCGCCGGGCCGCGGCTCAGCGGCGACCTCAGCGGGGGCCGAGGAGGGTGAGGGCGGCCGGGGGGTGGGTGGGGCGGAGGGCGGTGAGGCGGGTGGTGGTGGCGTGGAGGGTGTCGGGCGTGAGGGCGCGGGGGGCCGGGGCGTCGGGGGCGAGGGTGAGCGGGGGGCGGGTGGCGGCGGCGAGGAGGAAGTTCTGGGCGCCGTCCGGCGGGCCGGGGCGGCAGGCGGCGGTGGCGCTGCCTGGGACGGCGTACGGGGCGGTCTGCAGGCCCGTCGTCCGCAGGCCGGACTCGATCTGCCAGAGGCCGTCCAGGTCGCTCCCGGCGCGGACGGCGATCCGGCCGCCGGGGGAGAGCAGCCGGGTGGCGAGGCCGTAGAACTCCTGGGAGTGGAACTTGACCGGTCCGCCGTCGGCCGGTGCCGGGAGGTCGGCGAGCACCACGTCGTACGGTCCGTCCCCGCCGGGGGCGCCCGCGCCGCGCAGCCAGGCCATCGGGTCGGCGGCGGTGGTGCGGACCCGGGGGTCGTCCAGGGAGCGGCCGCCGAGGGCGGCGAGCCCGGGGTCGGTGCGGGCGAGCCGGGGGAGGGCGGGGTCGGCGTCGACCAGCCGGACGGTGCGGACGCCCCGGTGCCGCAGCACTTCCCGCAAGGCGAGTCCGTCGCCGCCGCCGAGCAGCAGGACCCGGGCGTCCGGGCCGGCCGCCATGGCGGGGTGGACGAGGCCCTCGCTGCCCCGGTACTCGTCGGGTCCGCAGACGGCGAGCCGGCCGTCGAGGTAGAGCCGGAGCGGGCCTTCGGCGGGGCCGGTGAGCACGATCTCCTGGTACCGGCTGCGGGTCGCGTAGCGGACCTGGTCGCCGTAGAGGGCGTGCCGGGCGGCGCGTTCGACGGCGTCGGAGCCGGCCGCGGCCGCCGCGAGCACGGCGAGCACCAGCAGGCAGCCGCCCCAGAGCAGCCGTCGTATCCGGGGGGCGGGTTCCTCGCGGAACAGCCAGAGCACCACGGCGGCCCCGGCGACGGCGTTGACGGCGCCGGTGAGCAGTGCTCCGTCGCCGGGCCCGAGGCCGGGCAGGATCAGGAACGGGAAGGCGAGGCCGCCGATCAGGGCGCCCACGTAGTCGGCGGCGAACAGGTCGGCGACGGCCCGTCCGGCGTCCTCGCGCCGGATCCGTTGGATGAGGGTCATCAGCAGGGGGATCTCGGCGCCGATGAGGATGCCGATCAGGCAGGTGAGGCCGACCATGGCGGCCTGGTAGCGGCCGATCCAGGCCCAGCAGGAGTAGAGGGCGAGGACGGAGAGTCCGCCGGTGAGCGCGAGCGCGCACTCGACCAGGGCGAAGGCGGTGGCGGGCCGGCTGGTGAGCCGTTTGGCGAGGAGGGAGCCGAGGCCCATCGCGAAGACCATGACGGAGAGCACGACGGAGGTTTGGGTGACCGTGTCCCCGAGCAGGTAGTCGCCGAGCGCCACGAGTTCGAGCTCGTAGACGAGTCCGCAGGCCGCGCAGACGAACGCGGCCAGCAGGACGGTCAGGCGGGCGAACCGTGGTCGGGAGCGCAGCCGGGGCCGACGGCGGGCGGGCAGGAGTGGGGCGTGGGCTCGCCCGGGCCGGGGTGGGGTGCCGTCGTCGAGGTCCACTCGCGGGCGTGCGGGCGGACCGGCCGGATGGTTGATCACGAACAAACGCTAGGGGACGTGCGGGACGGATGGCTGCGCCCATCCGACGGACAGTGAGCGACGTCGAATTGACGAATCGTTCCTGCGTACGATTCGTAGGCCCGGCTTGGGCGGCCTACGGCCGGACCGGTGTTCCGCTCCGGACTTGGGGGCGGTCATGCCCCGGACACCACCAGCGAGGAGCGGGTGCACACCAGCTGCCCCTCCTGCGGGTAGGCGTGCCAGGTGCGCCACAGGAGCCGGTCCGGGCCGCCCTGGGTGACCAGCGCGGTGAAGGCGCTCGGGTCGCCCGGGAAGACCCCGGCGAGGCCCCGGGGGTGCCCCTCGACCAGGGCCAGCAGCTCCTGGGCGCGGGCCGCGAAGTCGTGCGGCGGCAGCGCCTCGATGCGGGCGGCGAACTCGTACTCCCAGCCGCCGATCTGCTTGGCCACCCGGGCCGGCAGCGGGGTGCGGCGGCCGGGCAGGCAGGCGACGGTCTCCAGACATCGGCCGGGGCCCGCGTCGATCACCACCTGGTGGGAGGCGCCCAGCAGGCGCAGCTGGAGGGTGCCGGACGCGCCCGGGCGGCCGCCTCCGTCGAGTCTCAGGTCGCGGACGGCGAGAGCGGGCAGCGGGTCGCCGCCGAGGCACCAGGCGAGGTCACCGGCGCGGGTGTCCGTGTAGGAGGTCTGCAGTGTGGTGAGCATGCTCGGCTCCGCGTTTCAGCTCCGTGCGCGCCCGCCGAGCAGCACCGAGTAGGCCTAGGCGATGGCGAGGCTGTTCGTGGCTGTGCGGCCCTGGGCGCGGCCGACCGTGGAAGGAAGGATTCCGGCTGGAGATTCAGCAGCAGAGAAGCACGAATACGTCGGGCCCGCCGGTGATTTACCCAACTTTGTCAAGCATTCACCGTTTCGAGCACACCTGCTTCCCGGCTCTGATCGAGCCCGTGTACGAGTCTGCACAGCGCGCGCCCCTATCACCGGATTGCGCGCCGTGCGCGCCGGGTGTGCGCTGTTCGGGCGCATCACGCACCGCCGCCCTCCAGGCGCGGGGCGTGGAGGGCGGCGGGAGAGTACCCGGAAGGTCGGCCAGCGTGCCTCAGTGGCGGCAAACAAGCAAGCCGATCAAGGAAGTTGATGATCCATCAGAACTGGTGTCGGGCTGCGGGCAGTCCTGTTCGAAGGGTGCGGAGAAGGGCGTGAAAGGGGGCGTGCGTCCCCTCACAGGCGCCGCAGGCGGGCGACGGCCTCCTGAAGGACCTCGTCCTTTTTGCAGAAAGTGAAGCGGACCAGGCTACGGCCGGCCTCCACGTCGTCGTAGAACACCGCGTTCGGGATGGCGACGACGCCGCAACGGCCGGGCAGGGCACGGCAGAACTCGATGCCGTCCTTCTCGCCGAGCGGGGTGATGTCGGTGGTGACGAAGTACGTGCCCTCGGGGGTGAAGGCCCGGAAGCCGGCCGCGGTGAGGCCGTCGACCAGCAGGTCGCGCTTGCGCAGCAGGTCGGCGCGGAGGGTGTCGAAGTACGTGTCCGGCAGCCGCAGGGCCTCGGCGACGGCGTACTGGAAGGGGCCCGCGCTGACGTAGGTGAGGTACTGCTTCGCGGTGCGCACGGCCGCCACCAGGTCCGGGCTCGCGGTGACCCAGCCGACCTTCCAGCCGGTGAAGGAGAAGGTCTTGCCGGCCGAGGAGATGCTGACGGTGCGTCCGCGCATGCCGGGCAGGGCGGCGATCGGGTGGTGGGCGGCGCCGAACACCAGGTGCTCGTAGACCTCGTCGGTGGCGACCAGCAGGTCGTGCTCGACGGCGAGTTCGGCGATGGCGGCGAGCTCCTCGGCGGTGAGGACGGTGCCGGTCGGATTGTGCGGGGTGTTGATCAGCAGCAGCCGGGTGCGCGGGGTGATCAGCGAGCGCAGCTCGTCCAGGTCGGGGCGGAAGGACGGGGCCCGCAGGGTGAGCGGCACCCGGGTGGCGCCGGCCATCGCGATGCAGGCGGCGTACGAGTCGTAGAACGGCTCGAAGGCGATCACCTCGTCGCCCGGCTCCAGGAGGGCCAGCAGGGTGGCGGCGATGGCCTCGGTGGCGCCGGCGGTGACCAGCACCTCGCTGTCCGGGTCGTACGCGAGGCCGTGGAAGCGCTGCTGGTGCTCGGCGATCGCGGTGCGCAGCTCGGGGACGCCGGGGCCGGGCGGGTACTGGTTGCCGCGGCCCTCGCGCAGGGCCCGTACGGCCGCCTCGCGGACCTCCTCGGGCCCGTCGGTGTCCGGGAAGCCCTGGCCGAGGTTGATCGAACCGGTGGCCGTGGCCAGGGCGGACATCTCGGCGAAGACCGTCGTGCCCATCCCGGCCAGTCGGCGGTTCAGCAGTGGCCTGGTACCCATCGGTGGCTCCTCACGGCTCGTTGTCAGGCCATCCTGGGTCAGCCGGGAGCCGGGGACAAGAACGGCCCGCCACCGCCGCGGGGGCGGGTGGCGGGCCGAACGGGCGGTGCGGGGGGTGCCGGGGCGGGATCAGGCCTCGTCGGTGCCCTCGGCGCCCTCGCCGTCCTCGCCCTCGATCTCGTTCTGGAGGCCGAGGCGCTCGACGATCCACTGCTCGAAGCCGACCGCGGCCTGGGTCCAGTTGGCGGTGGTGGTGACGAAGTAGTCCAGGTTGACGCCGGCGCCGACGATCATCTGGGCCTCGCCGATCAGGCGGACCACGCCGTCCTCGTGGGTGTGGGTGTAGACCTTGGGCCAGAGGGTCTCGCGGTTCCACTCGTCGATCAGGTCGAGGATCTCGCCCTTCTTCTCCAGCGGGTACGCGCGGTCGTAGAAGGCGCGCACCGCGAAGAGCTCCTTCTGCTCGCCGCGGAACATGTAGTAGACGCGGAAGCCCTCCCAGGGGGCGGTGAGGTCGCCCTCCTCGTCCACGACGTGCTTGAGCTGCATCTGGTCCAGCAGCTGGGTGACCAGGCCCTGGTCCGGGACGATGATCGGCGGCGGGCCGGCCGGCCGCCCGCCCTGGCCGCCGGGCTGGCCGCCCTGGGGGACGCCGAAGGACGGGATGGACGACGGGTCGATGCTCATGGGGGTCCTCATTCCTCAGTGCACGTGGTGGCCGGCAATGAGAGGCCGCCCTTTCCACCTCCCATCCTGCCTCATTCGGGGCTCCGCTCACAGGGGCAGCCGAGGGGCGAGTCGATCTTCGTCCGGCGTTCTTCACGGCGTTCTTCGCGGTGTCGTTCCGGGTGTCCTTCCCGGGTTCTTCCCGGGCTTCCTCCGGGTGTTCCCCGGCGGTTCCGGTGGGGGCGGAGCGGGCGGCCGTCACGGAGGGTGCGCGGGGCGGGGTGGAGGCCGTCCGGAGGGCGCGCGTGAGCCACGTCACGCGCCCGGCGCGCCGGTTCGGCTGCCGTGCGGGCCGGATGCGGTTAGCGTGCGACGGAAATCGCTTCGGTCAAATCCCGGCCCAGCCGGGTGAGTTGAGCTGTCCTGAGGCGGACTGTCCGGAATTGAGGGGGGAACAGGAGTGGGTGGAGCGGCGACGGGGGACGGCGCATCGCTCGGGGCGCTGCTGCGGAGCATCCGGCTGGACCGGGGGATGACGCAGGAGCAGCTGGGCGAGGCGACCGGGCTGAGCGTGCGGTCGATCCGGGACCTGGAACGGGAGGTGTCCTGCCCGCGGGTGTCCACGCTGCGGCTGCTGACCCAGACCTGGAAGCTGCCGGACGCCCAGGTGGCCGAACTGCACCGGCTGGCGCGCAGCCGGCGGGACCGGACGCGGCGGCTGCTGCGGCAGGCGGCGGAGTGACGGCGTCCGGCCCGGGGCGCGAACCGGGCCGGGGACGCGGAACGGGCCGGGGACGCGGAACGGCCCGGGGATGCGGAACGGCCCGGGGACGCGGAACGGGCCGTCCCCCGCCGCCGGAGCGGAGGGAACGGCCCGTGCGCCGGACGCCCGGCGGTGCTACTTCTCCAGCGGCCCCCGGCCGCGGACGGTGAGGCGGTCGCCCTCCTCGTCCCGCTCGACCACGACGGTGTCCCCGTCGTGCACCGCGCCGGACAGGATCGCCCGGGCCAGCTGGTCGCCGATCGCGGACTGCACCAGCCGGCGCAGCGGGCGGGCGCCGTACGCCGGGTCGTAGCCGGTGAGCGCCAGCCAGTCGCGGGCGGCCTCGGAGACGTCCAGGGTGAGCCGCCGCTCCCGCAGCCGCTCGCCCAGGAGGGCCACCTGGAGGTCGACGATCCGGCTCAGCTCGCCGGTGCCCAGCGGCTCGAAGACCACGATGTCGTCCAGCCGGTTGAGGAACTCCGGCTTGAACGCGGACCGGACCGTGCCCAGCACCAGCTCCCGCTTCTCGGCCTCCGGGGTGGCCGGGTCGACGAGGTACTGCGAGCCCAGGTTGGAGGTGAGGATCAGGATGGCGTTGCGGAAGTCCACCGTGCGGCCCTGGCCGTCGGTGAGCCGCCCGTCGTCCAGCACCTGGAGCAGGACGTCGAAGACCTCCGGGTGCGCCTTCTCCACCTCGTCCAGCAGCACCACGCTGTACGGGCGGCGGCGGACCGCCTCGGTGAGCTGGCCGCCCTCCTCGTAGCCGACGTACCCGGGCGGGGCGCCGACCAGGCGGGAGACCGAGTGCTTCTCGCCGTACTCGCTCATGTCGATCCGGACCATGGCCCGGGCGTCGTCGAACAGGAAGTCGGCCAGGGCCTTGGCGAGTTCGGTCTTGCCGACGCCGGTCGGGCCGAGGAAGAGGAAGGAGCCGGTCGGGCGGTCCGGGTCGGCGATGCCGGAGCGGGTGCGCCGCACCGCGTCCGAGACGGCCTGCACGGCCTCCTTCTGGCCGATCAGGCGGCGGCCCAACTCCTCCTCCATGCGCAGGAGTTTGGCGCTCTCGCCCTCCAGCAGTCGGCCGGCCGGGATGCCCGTCCAGGAGGCGACCACGTCGGCCACGTCGTCCGGGCCGACCTCCTCCTTGACCATCGAGGCGGAGGCGTCCTGGTCGGCGGCCCGCTCCTGGGCGTCGGTGAGCTCCTTCTCGGCGGCCGGGATCTCGGCGTACATCAGCTTGGACGCCCGCTCGAAGTCCCCGTCGCGCTGGGCGCGTTCGAGCGCGCCGTGCAGGTCGTCCAGCCGCCCCTTGAGCTCGCCGACCCGGTTGAGGCTCTTCTTCTCCTGCTCCCAGCGCGCCGTGAGCACGCTCAACTGCTCGTTCCGGTCGGCGAGGTCGCGCCGCAGCCGGGCCAGCCGGTCGACCGAGGCGGGGTCCGACTCCTTCTCCAGGGCCAGCTCCTCCATCCGCAACCGGTCGA
Source organism: Kitasatospora sp. NPDC056273 (assembly GCF_042268845.1). Taxonomy (NCBI): domain Bacteria; kingdom Bacillati; phylum Actinomycetota; class Actinomycetes; order Kitasatosporales; family Streptomycetaceae; genus Kitasatospora; species Kitasatospora sp. NPDC056273. The sequence goes on from NZ_JBHJSJ010000016.1 coordinate 114,792, forward strand.
CCGAGCGCTGGAGTTCGTCGATCTCGACCGGGGAGGAGTCGATCTCCATCCGCAGCCGGGAGGCCGCCTCGTCGACCAGGTCGATCGCCTTGTCGGGCAGGAAGCGGGAGGTGATGTAGCGGTTGGACAGGGTGGCCGCGGCGACCAGGGCGGCGTCCGAGATCTGCACCTTGTGGTGCGCCTCGTACCGGCCCTTGAGGCCGCGCAGGATGGCGATCGAGTCCTCCACGCTGGGCTCGCCGACCAGCACCTGCTGGAAGCGGCGCTCCAGGGCCGGGTCCTTCTCGATCCGCTCGCGGTACTCGTCCAGTGTGGTGGCGCCGACCATCCGCAGCTCGCCGCGGGCCAGCATCGGCTTGAGCATGTTGCCCGCGTCCATCGCGGAGTCCCCGCCGGCGCCCGCGCCGACCATGGTGTGCAGCTCGTCGATGAAGGTGACGACCTGGCCGTCGGAGGCCTTGATGTCGTTCAGGACGGCCTTCAGCCGCTCCTCGAACTCGCCGCGGAACTTGGCGCCCGCGACCATCGCGCTGAGGTCCAGCGAGACCAGCCGCTTGCCGCGCAGCGACTCCGGCACGTCGCCGGCCACGATGCGCTGGGCCAGGCCCTCGACCACGGCGGTCTTGCCGACGCCGGGCTCGCCGATCAGCACCGGGTTGTTCTTGGTCCGGCGGGAGAGCACCTGGACCACCCGGCGGATCTCGTGGTCGCGGCCGATCACCGGGTCGAGCTTGCCGTCCCGGGCGGCCTGGGTGAGGTCGGTGCCGTACTTCTCCAGCGCCTTGTAGGTGCCCTCCGGGTCCGGCGAGGTGACCCGGCCGCTGCCCCGGACGTCCTTGAACGCGGCGAGCAGCGCCTTCGGCGTGGCGCCCTGCTGCACCAGCAGCTCGGCCACCTGCCCGCCCTCGGCGGCCAGGCCGACCATCAGGTGCTCGGTGGAGACGTACTGGTCGTCGAGGTCGCTCGCGCGCTTGCCGGCCTCGGTGAGCACCGCGATGGTGTCCCGGGCGAGCTGCGGCGCGGAGACCGTCGAGCCCATCGCGCTGGGCAGCGCGGCCGCCTGGCGGCGGGCCTCGGCGTCGACCCGGGCGACGTCGGCGCCGACCGCCTCCAGCAGGGGCCGGGCGATGCCCTCGGGCTGCTCCAGCAGGGCGATCAGGATGTGCACCGGCCTGACGTCCGGGTTGCCGGCCGTGCCCGCCTGCCGGATCGCGGCGGACAGGGCGTCCTGCGTCTTGGTGGTGAACTTGCTGGCGTCCACTGCTGGGGGGTCCTCCCTGGTCGTCCTTCACTACTGCTACGTACAGCATGCACTAAGTTGAGTCTATTCCGCTCAACCTTTCCCGGACAGGGCTTCTTCAGGCCGGGGGAAGCCGGCGCGCCGCCGGACGCCCGACGGGCCGCCGGGTCAGCCCCAGCAGCTCCCGGGCCGGCCCGCTCGGCCGCTGCCCGGCCGGCCAGACCGCGCGCAGCGGCCGCCGCAGGTCCAGTTCCTCCACCAGCGGCACCTCGACCAGCCGCCGGGTGGCCAGTTCCTCCACCACGGCCAGCTCGCTCAGGCAGACCGGCCCCGCCCCGGTCATCGCCGCCGCCTTCAGCGCGGTCGACGAGGCCAGCTCCATCCGGGGCCGCACCGCGCCCCCGTACGGCTTCAGGGCCGCCTCCAGTACCTCCCGGGTGCCCGAGCCGGGCTCGCGCAGCACCAGCGGGACGGCCGCCAGCTCGGCCCCGGTCAGCGGGACGCGGCGGCGCGCCCACGGGTGGCCGGGCGCCACCACGACCACCAGCCGGTCCGCCGCCACCACCGCGCCGGCCAGCCCGGGCGGGGTGGACGGGCCCTCGACGAAGCCGAGGTCGGCGTCCCCGGCCAGGACGTGCCCGGCGACCTCCGCCGAGTTCGCCGTCCGCAGCGTCACCGCGGTGCCCGGGCTGGCCTCGGACAGGCCCAGCAGCCAGCCGGGCATCAGGTACTCGGCGACGGTCAGGCTGGCCACCACCCGCAGCTTGGCGTCCCGCCGCTCGCGCAGCGCGTCGATCCCGGCGTCCAGCGCCTGCGCCGCCTCCACCACCTGCCGGGCCCACTCGACCACCAGCCGGCCCGCCTCGGTCGGCCGGCTGCCCCGGGGCGAGCGGTCCAGCAGCGCGACGCCGATCTGCCGCTCCATGCCCTTGATCCGGGCGCTGGCGGTCGGCTGGCTGACGCCCAGCTCGGCCGCCGCCCGTCCGACGCTGCCCAGCCGGGCCACCGCGAGCAGCAGTTCCAGGGCGCCGAGTTCGGGGACGTGCGAGGAGAGGGGCATAGATCCAGGCTATGCCCCCATAGAAGCCCCGGCGCTACCGGCCGCCGGGCCCTCCGGGCGACGGTGGGAGCATGTCCACTCTGGCCGGTATCCGACCCCTCGCCCGCCCCGCCGCCCGCCGCCGGCCCGACCTCGCCCAGCTCGGCCCCAACTGGTACGCCGCCGTGATGGGCACCGCGATCCTGGCGAACGGCGCCGCCGTCCTGCCGGTGCGGCCGCCCGGGCTGACCGGCTTCGGCGAGGTGCTGTGGGCGCTCGCGCTGGCCGCCCTGCTGGTGCTGGCCGGGGCCCGGCTGGTCCACCTCACCCGGCACCGCGAGGCGGCCCGCGCCCAGCTGCTGGACAACCCGGCGACCGCGGTCTTCTACGGCTGCCCGCCGATGGCGCTGCTCTCGGTCGGACTGGGCACCATGCTGCTCGGCTCCCGGGTCATCGGCACCGGCCCGGCGGTCGCCCTGGACGCGGTGCTGTGGAGCCTCGGCACCGTGTACGCGCTGGCCGTGGCCGGCGGCATCCCGTACCTGATGATCACCCGGCACCGGGTCTCCGCCCTGGAGGCCAACCCGACCTGGCTGCTGCCGGTGGTCGCCCCGCTGGTCGCCTCCGCCTGCGGCCCGGCGCTCGTCCCGCACCTGCCGGCCGGAACGGCCCAGCAGGCCATGCTGTACGGCTGCTGGGCGCTGTTCGGCGTCGGCCTGCTGGCCACCCTGGTGCTGCTGCCGGTGGTGTTCACCGGGCTGTTCCACAGCAGGCTGCCCGCCCTGGCGCTCACCCCCACGCTGTTCCTGGTGCTCGGCCCGCTCGGCCAGTCCGTCACCGCGGTCCACCAGCTCGCCGACGCCGCCCGCCCGGTACTGCCCGCGCTGGCCCCCGCCATGACCGACCTCGCCGAGCTGTATGGCGTGGCGGTGATCGGCGTCGCGATGCTCTGGCTGGTCGTCGCGCTCGCCGCCAACCTGCGGGCCCGGCGGGCCGGGATGCCGTTCGCGATGACCTGGTGGGCGTACACCTTCCCGGTCGGCACCTGCGTCACCGGCGCCTCCGCGCTCGCCCGGCACACCGGCTTCGCGGGCTTCAGCGCGCTGGCCGTCGGCCTCTACCTGCTGCTGGCGTCCGCCTGGGTGCTCGCCGCGGGCGGCACCGCGGCCGGGCTCGCGCGGGGGCGGCTGCTGGCCCGCTGAGGGGCCCGTCGCCCGGGGCGGCCGTCCGCGTGGTGCGGGGCCCGTCCCCGCGCCGGACGGTACGGCTCAGGAGCACGCCGCCGATGCAGGAACGTGCACGGCCGGGACGACCGCGCACAGCCGCCCGGCGGAAGTGCCGGTCGGCGCCGACTCCCCTTCCAGGCCCGGGTTCCCACCGGAATCCGCCCCACCGCCCGAACCGCCCGCGGCCGCCCCCGGATGCAGATAGCTGCAATTGCGCGAACATGCACTCGGGCGGCACTTGTTCACCGGCCGTCACGCTGTGAGGGTGGAGGCACGCCAAGTCGTCCAGGCAACCGCAGCCTGATGGTGGCGACTCGCTCTTCGAAACTGACCGCAGGTGCGACAACCCGCACCGGTGGAACGGGGGGGAAGGGCGCCGGCCGGGACCATGTGTGGTGATGGCCTCCCAGCCGGACCCGTCGAGGCGTTGCTGCTCCGCCTCGACGGGAGCGCCTTGGCATTGGCGTACCGATGGCGGCCCCCGGACGACCCGGCGTGCGACGGCACCCGGGCCCGGGGGTCCGCCGTCCCACCCGGTACCGTGACCGCCTGATCCATGATCACGCCGTACCGCCCACCGGCACCGTGAGCCCGCCCGGCCCACCGGTGCCGCGGCCCGCGCGGCGAGGAACAGGGGCAGCACCAGGGGAGAGGCGTCCGGCAGGGAGAGTGCGACGTGACGGCGGAACCGGCGGTCACACCGCAGCAGGGACCGGTGGGCGAGGAGCCCGACGAGGCCGCCCGGCAGCTCTACCTGGCCATCATCGCCGAGGGCGGCCGCGTCCCCACCGGCGAGGTCGCGGACGCCGACCGGGGCGCGCTCCAACAGCTCATCGACATCGGCCTGTTGATGGTCAACCGGATGGACCGCTGCTACACCGCCGTCAGCCCGCGCTCGGTCAGCGACCGCCTCGGCGCCGAACTGCGCAGCGAGGCCACCCGGCTGCTGGTCCGCGCGGAGAACCTCCCGGGCGCCCTCGACGGCCTCACCCGGGCCTACGACGCGATGCCCCGGCCGACCGACCGGGCCGGCGGCGCCGTCCACGTCGAGGGGCACGTCCACATCCGCCAGCGGATCTCCCAACTGGTCTCCGACTGCCGCTCCGAGGTCCTCACCGCGCAACCCGGCCACCGGCCCGCCGACACCCTCCAGGTCGCCCTCCTCCAGGACGTCCAACTGCTCCGGCGCGGCTGCTCGCTGCGCACCATCTACCAGCCGGTCGCCCTCGCCGACCCGCCCGCCCTCGCCTACGCCGAGGAGGTCACCCGGCACGGCTCGCTCATCCGGGTGCTCGACGAGCCCTTCCAGCGGCTGATCGTCTTCGACCGGACCGTCGCCGTGATCTCCGCCAACGACGACAACAGCACCGCCGCCTTCATCACCGACCCGGCCACCATCACCTACCTGGTCGGCACCTTCGAACGCGACTGGGCCCGCGCCGACACCGCCGGCGCCGCCGCCCCCGGCCAGGCACCCGCCCGCACCATCCCCGACCGGGTCGGCCGGCTGCTCGCCCGCGGCCTCACCCAGCGCGCCGTCGCCACCCGGCTGGGCCTGAGCGAACGCACCGTCGCCGCCCACATCTCCCGGCTGCGCGACCGCTACGGCGCCCAGACCCTCTTCCAACTCGGCTGGCTGATGCGAGGCTCCCGCGATGACCGATGAGCCGGGCCCGGCCGAGCGGGCGCTCTACCTCACCGCCGTCCGGGGCGGCGGCCGACTGCGCCCCGAGGACCTCGCCCCCGCCGACCGCCCCACCCTGGCCGCCCTCGTCGCCCGCGGCCTGCTCACCCCCACCGCCACCGGCTGGACCGCCGCCAGCCCGCGCGCCCTCGGCGACCGGATCGGCCTCGAACTGCGCACCCGCGCCCTCCGCCTGCTACGGCACGCCGAGCGGCTCCCGGGCACCCTCGGGCCACTGGCCCGCGCCTACGACGCCGCCCGCCACCCGGGCGTCGACCTCCCGGCTGTCCACTCCGGTGCCGGCGATCCCGGTGCCGGCGATCCCGCGGCCGGCACCGTCGACGACGCCGCCGAAGTCCGCCGGCGGGTCGGCGAACTCGTCTCGGAATGCCGGGAGGAGGTCCTCGCCGCCCAGCCCGGACCGCGTCCCCTCGAAGCCCTCCGGATGGCCCTCGCCCAGGACCTCTCGCTGCTCCGCCGCGGCTGCTCGCTGCGCACCGTCTACCAGCCGGTCACCCTCGCCGACCCCGCCGCACGGAGCCAGGTCGCGCTGCGCACCGGGCACGGCGCCCAGGTCCGCGTCCTCGCCGAACCGTACGAGCGGGTACTGGTCTTCGACCGCGCGGTGGCCGTCATCCCCGCCGACGAGGACCGCAACCGGGCCGCCTTCCTCACCGACCCCACCACCGTCGCCTACCTGGTCGCCCAGTTCGAACGCGACTGGGCCCGCGCCACCCCCGCCGACCGCCACCTCGACCCGCCGTCCGTCACCACCGTCCGGATCGGCCGACTGCTCGCCCGCGGCCTCACCCAACGGGCCGTCGCCACCCGGCTCGGCGTGAGCGAACGCACCGTCGCCGCCCACATCTCCCGGCTGCGCGACCGCTACGGCGCCCACAGCCTCTTCCACCTCGGCTGGCAGCTCCGCGGAGAACACCATGACTGACACCCCCGCCACCCCGCTCTCCGCCGCCCTCCCGGACGCCGCCGCCCGCGCCCTCTACCTCGCCGTCCTGCGCGAAGGCGGCCGGGTCCGGTCGGCCGAGGTCGGCGAGGAAGACGGGCCTGCGCTCCGACGGCTGGTGGAACTCGGGCTGCTGGTGCCGCAGTTGCAGGACGCGGCGTACAGCGCGGTCGACCCGCGGGCGGCCACGGAGCGGATCGGCACCGAGATCCGCCGACAGAGCGCCCGCCTGCTCGTGGAGGCCGAGCAACTGCCCGAGCTGATGGGCGAACTGACCCGCGCCTACGACGCGACCCCGAAACGGCGGAGCGGCACGGCCGGGGTCCGCTACCTCACGGCGAAGGAGGACATCCGGCACGAACTGGAACTGCTGGCCCAGGAGTTCCCCGACGAGACGATGACCGCCCAGCCCGGCGGCCCCCGTCCCGCCGAACTGCTACCCGACTCCCTCGACCGCGCCCGCCGCGTCCACGAGCGCGGTGGCACCGTGCGCTCGCTCTACGAGGCCTCGGCCAGACTGGACCCGCCGACCGTCCGCTTCGCCGCCGAGGTCGCCCTGCTCGGCTGCACCACCCGGATCCTCGCCGTCCCGTTCACACGCTTCCTGGTCTTCGACCGCACCGTGGCCGTCATCCCGGCCGCCGGTTCCGCCGACTCGCCCAGCCATCAGCAGATCGCCCGACTGCTCGCCCAGGGCCTCACCCAGCGCGCGATCGCCACCCGCCTGGGCCTGGGCGAGCGGACCGTGGCCGGCCACATCGCCCGGCTGCGGGAGCAGTACGACGCGGAGACGCTGTTCCAGCTGGGCTGGCAGATGCGGGGGGAGCGGCTGTGACCGACACCGGATTCGCCCTGCTCGACGACACCGCCCGCGCCCTCTACCTGGCCATCCTGCGCGAGGGCGGCCGGATCCGGATCGCGGACGTGGCGGAGGAGGACGCGCAGACCGTCCAGACCCTGATGGACCTGGGGCTGCTGAAGCCGTACGTCCTGGACGGCTCGCTCAGCGCGGTGGACCCGCGCTCGGTCACGGCCCGGATCGGCGCCGACCTGCGGGCGGCCGGCACGCGTCTGCTGACACGGGCCGAAGAACTCCCGGACGTGTTCGGCGACCTCACCGTCGCCTATGACGCGGCGTCCCGCCGCCGCGACCGCTCCGGGAGCACCCGGGTCGTCGAGGGCATGGAGAACATCCGGCACCAGGTCTCCCAACTCTCCGAGGAGCTCCGTCACGAGGCACTCTGCGCCCACCCCGGCGGCGCCCGGCCGGTGGACGCCGCCGACGACACCGTGAACCACGCCCGCCGCTTCCTGGAGACAGGTGGTTCGATCCGCACCCTCTACCAGTCCGCGGCCCGTCTCGACGCCTCTACCGTCCGACTGGCTGCCCGGCTGACCGGGATCGGCTGCCACATCAGGGTCGCGGCGTTCTCGTTCCCCAAGATGCTGATCTTCGACCGCACCGTGGCGGTGGTCGCCGCCGCACCGGGGGTAACCAGCGCGGCCGTCATCGACGACCCGGCCGTGGTCGACTTCCTGGTGCGGACCTTCGAACTGCACTGGCAGGACGCCGAGGGCGTCAACTGGGCCTCCCTGGCATCCGGTTCCAGCGAGCCGTCCGTGCCCGAGCAGGTCGGCCGGCTGCTCGCCCGCGGCCTCACCCAGCGGGCGATCGCCACCCGCCTGGGCCTGGGCGAGCGGACGGTCGCGGCCCACATCGCCCGGCTGCGGGATCAGTACGACGCCGAGACGCTGTTCCAGCTGGGCTGGCAGATGCGGGGAGCCCACGATGCCTGACGCCGACCTGCCGGACGCCGCTGCCCGGGAGCTCTACCGGGAGATCCTCCGGGACGGCGGCCGCCTCCACGTCGCCGACATCCGTCCCGAGGACGAGCCGACGGTCAGACAACTCGCCGACCTGGGACTCCTGCTCCTCCATGCCACGGACGGCTTCTACACCTCGATCAACCCCCGGGCCGTGGGCGAACGCCTGGGTACCGAACTGCGGGAGGAGAGTTCCCGCCTGCTCGCCAAGGCCGCTCTCATTCCGGATCTGCTGGAGGACCTCACCCAGGCCTACGACGCGGCACCACGTCGGACGGAACCGGCGGGCGGGGTGCGGAGGGTGGCGGGCATGGTGGAGATCCGGCACCTGGTCGCCCGGCTCATCAAGGACTATCCGCACGAATGCCTGACCGCCCAGCCGGGCAGGTTCCAGCCGCCCGCGCAGCGAGGGGACGGTCTGGCCCATACGCTCCGCTACATCGAGCGCGGTGGCTCGGTGCGTACGATCTACCAACCGCAGGCCCGACTGGACGGGGACCAGGTCGAGTTCGCGGCGGAGTCCACGAGGATCGGCTCGCGGATCCGCGTCCTCGACGCCTCCTTCAGCCGGACGCTCATCTTCGACCGCACCGTCGCCGTGATCCCGGCGACCCCTGACAACAAGGTCGCCGCCGTGGTGGAGGATCCCGCGGTGGTCGCGTACGTGGTCGACGTCTTCGAGCAGCGTTGGCAGCAGGCCGATGTCGTGGACTGGGCCGCACTGGCCGCCGGTTCGGTGGCGCCGGCCGCCCACGAGCAGGTCGCGCGGCTGCTCGCCCGCGGCCTCACGCAGCGGGCGATCGCCAGCCGGTTGGGGCTGAGCGAACGCACCGTCGCCGGTCACATCGCCCGGCTGCGTGAGCTGTACGACGCGGAGACGCTGTTCCAGTTGGGCTGGCAGATGCGGGGAGCCCGGGCGGGGGAGCCCGGTGGGTAGCCGCTGCTCAGCCGGTGGCGGCGCCGGTCGGCCAGTAGCCGGGGACGGCGGGCTGCTGTCGGGGGACGTTGAACTGCTCGCCGGGGGCGGTCCAGAAGCCCTCGCGCAGGGAGAGCGCCATGCCGGCCCAGTCGAGCGCGGTCTCGACCGTGTGGTTGAGGGCCTCCTGCGACCAGGTGTCGTCGAAGACCAGCGGGAGGACGGGGGCGACCTGCTCGATGGTGGCGATCAGCGGGTTGTGGGTGATGGCCTCGTCGACCAGGAGGACGATCGGCTTGCGCAGCGCGGACGCCCAGCCGAGCTCCAGGCTCACACCGGCCGAGAGCGGGGCGCCGACGTAGGCGAACACGAGGTCCGCGGACTGGAGGGCGCGGAAGTCGGAGGGGACGCGGGGCTCCGGCGCGCGGCCGGAGATGGTCCAGGCGTCGCTGTGGTGCGCGCTGTACACGGCGGCACCGCTGCGGAGGAGGGTGGTGCGGAGCGTCGTCAGCCGCGTCCGGCTGGCGAGGGTCACCACGCTGTCGGCCGGCCCGGTCAGTCGCATCAGCGGGGCGGCCAGGAACACACGTGCACGCCGACCCTCAGGGGCCTGGCTGTCGTGGTGACGCAGGTAGGGCTCGGTCATGTCGACTCCGGGGAAAGGCCGACCGGGGGAGTGAGAGTCGGCGACGCGTTGGCTGTGGGCTGCTCTGTGTGGTGATGCCGCTGGTGAACGACTTAGCATTTGACGGTACATTGGCAAGATGTGGTGTCTTGCCGGACCATTGGGAGCGAACTGATCGTCCATCGCCGGGCGGCGTCGCGTCCAGGGTTGGCCTGTGTCATCTGGACGCCTGGCAGGGAGATGACGCACACTCTGCGGCAGGCCAGGTGACAGCTTCTCTATCGTGCGGCACTATGTGAGCCGTTATCCTGGCTTGAAACTTCCAGTGGCGATTCCCGAGGGAGAGAGTGGGGGCGTGCCTACCATGCGCCGATTTGTCCGCAAGGTTGTGCTTTCGTTGGCCGTCGCGGCTGCTGTGGTTGGCGTTGGCTGCCTCGCGGACGCTGTCGATTCTCATGGGACAGGCGCTACGGAAGCTGCTGTGACCCTTGCCGACGACATCGCCTGGACCTGAGTGCGGCCCTGTTCGCCCCGGCCATGCCGGAATCCCGGAACATTCTCCGGTCTGTCCGTAGTGGGCGGTGATTCAGTCGATCGGCCCCTGTGCCTTGCGGCCGAGAACGTATCCGAGCTGGAACAGTGAGTCGACCTTGTAGTCGTCCCGCATCTCGGCTATATGTCTGGCCAGCGTTCGCTCGCTGATTCCCAGGCGTCGTGCGATGACCCGGTGATTGGTGCCCTCTAGCATCTGGTCAATAATCGTCTGGCGCAGGCGGGACACCACCTGTTGTGGCACTGTGCGGTCGCCCTCGAATTCCAGCGCGCGGCTCCAGCAGCGCTCGAATACCTCTTCGACGAGATAGCTGACGACTGCGGGGTCGTAGATGAAGGCCGCGAGGCTCATGTCATCGGCGATCGGGATCACGGCCACGCGCCGATCCATCACTATCAGTCGCGTGTAGGGCTCGTCGAGAGTCCGGTACTGCCCACCAGCACGTGCGAGTGTGGCCACGTAATCCCTGGTCGGCTGATGGTACCGGGTGCTGGCGTGGTAAATCGTCCGCATCGTCGTGCCACTGCGGAGGGTGTTCAGGTCCTGCTCGACCATGACCGAGAGAACGTCCGGCGGCCGAGGGCCGCCAGGCTGGAGCGCCAGGGCTTCCTCCATGGAAACCCTGTACTGCTGTACTCGCTGATGAATTAGGGCCTTCCCTCGCACATATTCGATCGACCCTCCCTGCTGTTTCGGGGCGTGGAATTCCTGTGCGAGTTCCTGGAGTTCGGACGGGAGTGAAACGGCCCGCGAGAGGAGATCCAGTGCTTGGCGTTGCCACGAATGGCTGAGGCTTGTCGAGAGCTGGGTGGGATCGGCCGCTATGAAATCGCTCGGATCGTCGGTGTCGGGTACGAGGAGGCCAATTCCGACCAACTCGTCCCGAGCGGCATCGGCCCGCCCGGGATCGGATCCTGACGGCAGATGACCGTCTCCTCGGATGACGGCCAGATATAGCTCTCGGGCCTCGGCCGACAGGACGGGTGAGCCAGCGGCAACGGGCTGCTCTCGTTCACTCATCTGCGGCTCCTTGCCGTTACCGTGACGCCTGTGTCCCATCAGCGCCGCCGCTGAGTCACGTTTCAGCATGCCAGACCTGATGAGTCCGATGAAGACGAAATGTGACTGCACTCTCTCACCACACGGCAGCCGCCGGCACCCCCCGAGAGGAGGGGCCGGCGGCCGGTGGGTGCCCGGTCAGCGCTTGGGGCGCCAGACGACGAGGGCGCTGGACTGCGGGGTGGGGGGCTGGTACGGGACGAGGTCGCGGCGGTAGGAGGCGTGGACGGCGGCCTCGCGCTGCTGGAGGGCGGTGGCGGCGCCTTCCAGGGAGTCGACCAGTTCCGTGACGCGGGACTGGAGGGCGGTGACCTGGTTCTCCAGCTCGATGATCCGCTTGATGCCCGCCAGGTTGATGCCCTCGTCCTGGGAGAGCCGCTGGACCTCGCGCAGCTGCTGGATGTCGCGTGCGGAGTAGCGGCGGCCGCGGCCGGCGGTGCGGTCGGGGCAGACCAGGCCGAGGCGGTCGTACTGGCGCAGGGTCTGCGGGTGCAGGCCGGACAGTTCGGCGGCCACGGAGATGACGTACACCGGGGTGTCCTCGGTGAGGACGTACGGCGGCGGGGACGCGGCGGCGCGGCGGGTGCGGCGGGGGCCGGCGCCGGGCAGGCCTTCGCCGAGGCCGGGGCCGATCGGGGTGTCGGGGTCGATCGGGTTCATCGGGGACATCTGGTCGTCACGCTCCCTTCGCCGCCCGGAAGAGGGCGGCGCGCGGATCGTCGGAGGCGGTGGCCTCGCGGTACTGCTCGAGGGCGTTCAGCGCGTCGCCGGTGACGTGCTGCGGCACCACGACCTCGACGGTGACGAGGAGGTCGCCGCGGGTGCCGTCCTTGCGGGTGGCGCCCTTGCCGCGGGCGCGCATGGTGAGGCCGTTGGCGCTGCCCGGGGGCAGCTTGAGCTTCACGGCGGGGCCGTTCAGCGTGGGCACCTCGATGGTGGCGCCGAGCGTGGCCTCGGGGAAGGTGACCGGCACGGTGACGGTGAGGTTGTCGCCCTTGCGGCCGAAGACGGGGTGGGGGTCGACGTGCACGGTGACGTAGAGGTCGCCGGGCTGTCCGCCGCGCTCGCCCTGTGCGCCCTTGCCCTTGAGCCGGATGCGCTGGTCGGCCTGGACGCCGGCCGGGATGCGGACCTGCATGGTGCGGGCCGAGCTGGCCCGGCCACTGCCGTGGCAGTCGGTGCACGGGTCGTCGACGATCATGCCCCGGCCGCGGCAGTCCTTGCACGGCTCGGAGAGCGCGAAGGCGCCCTGGCCGCGGCTGACGGTGCCCGCGCCGACGCAGGTCGGGCAGACCCGCGGGGTGGTGCCGGTCTTGGCGCCGGTGCCGTTGCAGCTGCGGCAGGGGGCCTGGCTGGTCATCCGCAGCGGGACGGTCGCGCCGTCCACCGCCTCCTCGAAGGAGAGCGTCACCTCGGTCTCGACGTCGGCGCCGCGCCGGGGCTGGGCCTGTCGGGTGCCGCCGCGATTGAAGAGGCCGCCGAAGACGTCGCCGATGCCGCCCCCGCTGCCGGCGCCGCCCTGGCTGCCGCTGAAGAGGTCGCCGAAGTCGAAGCTGTAGCTGCCGGTGCCGCCGGGGCCGCCGCCGGCCCGGAAGCCGCCGTTGGCGAAGAGGCTGCGGGCCTCGTCGTACTCCTTGCGGCGCTTCTCGTCGGAGAGGACGTCGTACGCCTCGGAGATGTCCTTGAACCGCTCCTCGGCCTTGGCGTCACCCTTGTTGGCGTCGGGGTGGAACTCGCGCGCGAGCTTGCGGTAGGTCTTCTTGATCTCGGTGGCGGTGGCGTCCTTGGGCACGCCGAGGACCTTGTAGTAGTCCTTCTCGACAAAGTCCTTGCCACTCATGGCGTACGCCACCTCCCGATGTCCATCGTCACTGAGCTGTCAACAGCGGCTGCGAGCACGACTGCTGACAGCGCGCTGCGGAGCCGGCCGCCGTACTGGCCGGCGTACGACTCCGCAGCGCACTGGTTGTCACCCGTCACAGGTTGTCAGCTGTCCGAGCCACCGTCGGACTTGTCCGCGTCGGCGGACTTGGCCTCGGCGTCCGTGGACGCCTGGCTGCCGGGCTGGGGCTCGGCGACGGCCACCATCGCCGGGCGGATGATCCGCTCGCCGATGCGGTAGCCGGGCTGGAGGACCTGGACACAGGTGTCCTCGGTGACGTCCGAGGAGTAGCTGTGCATCAGCGCCTCGTGCATGGTCGGGTCGAAGGGCTCGCCCTCCTTGCCGAACTGCTGCAGGCCCAGCTTGGCGACGACCGTCTCCAGCGACTCGGCGACGGACTTGAAGCCGCCGGTGACCTCGCCGTGCTCGCGGGCGCGGCCGATGTCGTCCAGGACCGGGATCAGCGACTCCAGGATGTTGGAGACGGCGATCTCGCGGACGGTCAGCCGGTCGCGCTCGACCCGCTTGCGGTAGTTCTGGTACTCGGCCTGGAGGCGCTGCAGGTCACCGGTGCGCTCGGCGAGCTCGCGCTTGGCGGCGGCGAGACCCTCCGAACCGGACTCCCCGCTGCCGGCCGCGGCGGCCTCCTCGGCAGCCTTGATCACGGCCTCTTCGGCGGCGGAGTCGTCGCCGGGCTTGCCGCCCTGCGGCTTGTCCGTCATGCCGCACCGCCCTTGGGCTTCTCGTCGTCCACGATCTCGGCGTCGACGACGTCGTCGTCCTTGGCCTGGGCGGAGTCACCGGAGGGGGCGGCACCGGCGGTGGCGTCGGCGTTGGCGTACAGCGCCTGGCCGAGCTTCTGCGCGGTGGTGGAGACCTTCTCCGAGGCCTCGCGGATCTTCGCGATGTCCTCGCCCTTCAGGGCCTCCTTGAGCTCGCCGATGGCGGTCTCGACCTCGGTCTTGACGTCGCCCGGCAGCTTGTCGGCGTTGTCGGCGATGAACTTCTCGGTCGAGTAGACGAGCTGCTCGGCGGAGTTGCGCGTCTCGACGGCCTCGCGGCGCTTGTGGTCGTCCTCGGCGTACTGCTCGGCCTCGCGGCGCATGCGGTCGACCTCGTCCTTCGGCAGCGAGGAGCCGCCGGTGACGGTCATCTTCTGCTCCTTGCCGGTGCCGAGGTCCTTGGCGCCGACGTGCATGATGCCGTTGGCGTCGATGTCGAAGGTGACCTCGATCTGCGGCAGGCCGCGCGGCGCCGGCGGCAGGCCGGTCAGCTCGAACATGCCGAGCTTCTTGTTGTACGCCGCGATCTCGCGCTCGCCCTGGTAGACCTGGATCTGCACGGACGGCTGGTTGTCCTCGGCCGTGGTGAAGATCTCGGAGCGCTTGGTCGGGATCGTGGTGTTGCGCTCGATCAGCTTGGTCATGATGCCGCCCTTGGTCTCGATGCCGAGGGACAGCGGGGTGACGTCGAGCAGCAGGACGTCCTTGACCTCGCCCTTCAGGACACCGGCCTGGAGCGCGGCGCCGATGGCGACGACCTCGTCCGGGTTGACGCCCTTGTTGGCGTCCTGGCCGCCGGTCAGCTCCTTGACGAGCTCGGCGACGGCCGGCATGCGGGTCGAGCCGCCGACGAGGACGACGTGGTCGATCTCGGACAGCGAGATGCCGGCGTCCTTGATGACGTTGTGGAACGGGACCTTGCAGCGCTCCAGCAGGTCCGCGGTCAGCTGCTGGAACTGGGCGCGGGTGAGCTTCTCGTCCAGGTGCAGCGGGCCCTCGGCGGAGGCCGTGATGTACGGCAGGTTGATCGAGGTCTCGGAGGACGAGGACAGCTCGATCTTGGCCTTCTCGGCGGCCTCGCGCAGACGCTGGAGGGCCATCTTGTCCTTGGACAGGTCGACGCCGTGGCCGCCCTGGAAGACCTTGACCAGGTGGTCGACGACGCGCTGGTCCCAGTCGTCGCCACCGAGGTGGTTGTCACCGTTGGTGGCCTTCACCTCGACGACCCCGTCGCCGATCTCCAGCAGGGAGACGTCGAAGGTGCCGCCGCCGAGGTCGAAGACCAGGATGGTCTGGTCGTCCTTGTCCAGGCCGTACGCCAGGGCGGCCGCGGTCGGCTCGTTGACGATGCGCAGGACGTTCAGGCCCGCGATCTCGCCGGCCTCCTTGGTGGCCTGGCGCTCCGAGTCGTTGAAGTACGCCGGGACGGTGATGACGGCGTCGGTGACCGTCTCGCCCAGGTACGCCTCGGCGTCCCGCTTCAGCTTCTGCAGCACGAAGGCCGAGATCTGCTGGGGGTTGAAGTCCTTGCCATCGATGTTGATCTTCCACCCGGTGCCCATGTGGCGCTTGACCGAGCGGATGGTGCGGTCGACGTTGGTGACCGCCTGGCGCTTGGCCACCTCGCCGACGAGGACCTCGCCGTTCTTGGCGAAGGCGACGACGGACGGCGTGGTCCGAGCGCCCTCGGCGTTCGTGATGACGGTGGGCTCGCCACCCTCCAGAACGCTGACGACCGAGTTCGTCGTACCGAGGTCGATGCCGACCGCGCGTGCCATCGTAGATACCTCCACGGAAGAGTTGAGCTTTACAGGCTCAAGGATGCACGACCCGATGGACGGAGTCAACAGCTATGAGCGCCGCTCGCTCAACTTTGCTGAGCGATGGGGCGGAGCGGGCGCGCCACGCCGGGGCGGGGGTGCGGCCACGTGACTGCCGCCATAGCTTGGGAATCTTCTGGACAACGGTCGGTCACCGGTAATGTCCGGGCCGTCGGCCCGGCAAGTTACCGACCAGTACACTCAGTTCCCAAGACCGTGTAACGCAGAGCCTGCTCAACCGCAAAGCCGCAGGAGACGGAGAGCCGATGCAGCTAGCAGCGATCGTCATCTCGCTGGTCACATTCGTGATCGGCACCGCGCTCGCCGCCCGTGCGGCGCTGTACATCTACAAGGTGGTCCGCACCGGTGCGCCGGACTCCACCCGCTTCGGGCAGCCCGCCCAGCGGGTGAAGACCGTCGCGACCGAGTTCGTCGGCCACACCAGGATGAACCGCTGGGGGATCGTCGGCATCGCCCACTGGTTCGTGGCGGTCGGCTTCTTCAGCCTGGTGCTGACCATCGTCAACGCCTTCGGCCAGCTCTTCGACGCCGACTTCGCGCTGCCGATCATCGGCCACTGGATGATCTGGCAGCTCTTCGTCGAGCTGGTCGGCACCCTGACCACGCTGGGCATCGCCGTCCTGATCGTGATCCGGCTGATGAGCCTGCCGTCCCGGTCCGGCCGCAAGTCCCGGTTCGCCGGCTCGATCGCCTGGCAGGCCTTCTACGTCGAGTACACGATCCTCGGCATCGGCCTGTGCATCCTGATGCTGCGCGGCCTGGAGGGCGCCCTCAACGGCGTCGACTCGTACGGGCCGGAGCACCTGGTCTCGTACCCGCTGGTCTCCGCGCTGGGCGGCCTGTCGCACGGCACGCTGGAGAACCTGATCTACCTGTTCGCGATGCTGAAGATCTGCATCTCGTTCGCGTGGGCGACCACCATCGGCCTCAACCCCTCGATGGGCGTGGCCTGGCACCGCTTCCTCGGCTTCTTCAACATCTACTTCAAGCGCGAGGAGGACGGCGGCACCGCGCTCGGCGCCCTCCGTCCGATGACCTCGGGCGGCCAGCCGATCGACTTCGAGGACCCGGCCGAGGACGCCGTCTTCGGCGTCTCCCAGGTCGAGCACTTCTCCTGGAAGGGCATCCTCGACTTCTCCACCTGCACCGAGTGCGGCCGCTGCCAGTCGCAGTGCCCGGCCTGGAACACCGGCAAGCCGCTCTCGCCGAAGCTGCTGATCATGAGCCTGCGCGAGCACGCCTACGGCAAGGCGCCGTACCTGCTGGCCGGTGGCGGCAAGGACATGGAGGGCGAGGAGCGGGCCACCTCCGAGCAGCTCAAGGATGTCCCGGCGGCCGCCCTGGCCGAGGCCGAGCGCCCGCTGATCGGCACCGCCGAGGAGAACGGCGTCATCGACCCGGACGTGCTGTGGTCCTGCACCACCTGCGGCGCCTGCGTCGAGCAGTGCCCGGTGGACATCGAGCACATCGACCACATCGTCGACATGCGCCGCTACCAGGTGATGATCGAGTCCTCGTTCCCGACCGAGGCCGGGACGATGCTCAAGAACCTGGAGAACAAGGGCAACCCGTGGGGCATGGCCACCAAGGCCCGCCTGGACTGGGTCAAGGAGCTCAAGAAGGAGACCGGCATCGAGGTGCCGGTGATCGGCGAGGACATCGACCCCGCCGAGGTCGAGTACCTCTACTGGGTCGGCTGCGCCGGCGCCCTGGAGGACCGCGCCAAGAAGACCACCAAGGCCTTCGCCGAGCTGCTGCACACCGCGGGCGTGAAGTTCGCGATCCTCGGCAAGGAGGAGTCCTGCACCGGTGACTCCGCCCGCCGCCTGGGCAACGAGTTCCTGTTCCAGATGCTCGGCGCGCAGAACGTGGAGACGCTGAACGCGGCCCTGGAGGACGCCCCGGTCAAGCGGATCGTGGCCACCTGCCCGCACTGCTTCAACACCATCGCCAACGAGTACCCGCAGCTGGGCGGCCACTTCGAGGTCATCCACCACACCCAGCTGCTGCAGCACCTCATCGACGAGGGCAAGCTGATCCCGGTCAACCCGGTCGAGGGCCTGATCACCTACCACGACCCCTGCTACCTGGGCCGCCACAACAAGGTCTACAGCCCGCCGCGCGAGATCATGGACAAGGTCCCCGGTCTGCGCCAGCAGGAGATGCACCGGCACAAGGAGCGCGGCTTCTGCTGCGGCGCCGGCGGTGCCCGGATGTGGATGGAGGAGCGCATCGGCAAGCGGATCAACACCGAGCGCGTGGACGAGGCGCTGTCGCTCGACCCGGACATCGTCTCCACCGCCTGCCCGTTCTGCCTGGTGATGCTCTCCGACTCGGTCAACGGCAAGAAGAACGAGGGCGCGGCCAAGGAGCACCTGAAGGTGGTCGACGTGGCCCAGCTGCTGCTCGACTCGGTGAAGGCCCTCCCGCCGACCGGGGACGAGGAGCAGCCCGCGACGGTGGACGCCTGACCGGCGCCGACGAGCCCGCTGTTCGACAGTTCTGCAACAACTGCCCGGCCCGGTGGACGCCGCGAACGCGCCCGCCGGGCCGGGCTTTCGGTCGCTCCGGACGGCCCGCCCCGGTACGGCGGGCGTACGGGGGGTGACGGCAATCGCACAGGCGCCGGACGGGCATTCGGTCGGAAGCAAATACAGTAGGCCCGGACCGGCTTCGTGCCGGTCGACCCGTTCCGGACGGAAGCCCCGGGCGGGTGGCGACCCGCGCCGGCCGCACGGCCGGGTCCAGACCGACGACGAGGTGTCGGCCCGCCGGGCCGGGCCGCAGAGACCACAAGGGGAACAGCGCAGACCATGACCGAGGCGATCATGCTGGTCGGTGGTAAGGGCACGCGACTGCGTCCGCTGACCACCCACACCCCCAAGCCGATGCTGCCGGTGGCAGGCGTCCCGTTCATCGCGCACCAGTTGGCCCGCGCGGCCGCCGCCGGCGTCACCCGCGTCGTGCTGGCCACCTCGTACCTGGCCGAGGTGTTCGAGGACCACTTCCAGGACGGCACCCCGTACGGCATCGAGCTCGTCTACCTGACCGAGCGCGAGCCGCTGGGCACCGGCGGGGCGATCCGCAACGCCGCCTCCGGCCTGACCTGCGGCCCGGACGAACCGGTCCTGGTCTTCAACGGCGACATCCTCTCCGGCGTCGACATCGCCGCCCTGCGCGACGGCCACGTGGCCGCCGGGGCCGACGTCACCCTGCACCTGACCCGGGTCGAGGACCCGCGGGCCTTCGGCCTCGTCCCGACCGACGAGGACGGGCGGGTGCTGGAGTTCCTGGAGAAGCCGGAGACCCCGGAGCAGATCGTCACCGACCAGATCAACGCCGGCTGCTACGTCTTCACCCGGTCCGTGATCGACCGCATCCCGACCGGCCGCGAGGTGTCCGTCGAGCGCGAGACCTTCCCCGAACTGCTGGCCACCGGCGCGCTGCTGCGCGGTGTCGTCGACACCTCGTACTGGCTGGACCTGGGTACCCCGGCGGCCTTCGTCCGCGGCTCGGCGGACCTGGTGCTCGGCAAGGTCGACTCCCCGGCCGTCCCCGGCCCGACCGGCGACGCCCTGCTGCTGCCCGGCGCCACCGTCCACCCGGGCGCGGTGCTCAGCGGCGGCACCGTGGTCGCCGAGGACGCGGTGGTCGAGGCCGGCGCGATCGTCGAGGGCAGCGTGATCCTGCCCGGCGCGGTGATCGGCCCGGACACCCTGGTCAAGGACTCGATCGTGGGCGCCTTCGCCACCGTCGGCGACCGCTCGGCGCTGGACGGCGCGGTGATCGGCGACGGCGCGATCGTGGAGTCGGACAACGAGCTGCCGAACGGCATCCGGATCGCCTGCGGCACCCTGCTGCCGGTCGGCGCCGTCCGCACCTCGGCCGGCCCGGGCGGCTGCCCGGCCGGCACCAGCGCGGCCGCGGCGGTGCACGGGCCGTCGGTCGGCGCACAGCGGTAGCCACCCCGCGCCCCGCGGGTTTTCGGCCCCGTTCGTCTCAGCCTCGCTGCAAACCGGCCCCGGCTTCGTCCGGGGCCGCCGCGGGCCGGGCCGGACGGGTACCTTCGGACCGTGGCTGGTAATCGATACGACAACGGTCAGGGCGCGGACCGTCCGCGCGGCGGGTGGTCGGCCCCTCCGCCGCCGTCCGCGCCCGGGGGGCACGGGGGGACGGACGGGCCGGAGTACTTCACGGCCCCGCACGCGGCGACGCCCGGCGGGCCCGGCGGCGCGCCCGGCGGTCCCGGCGCGCCCGGTGGTCCCGGCACGCCCGGTGGTCCCGGGCAGACGGCGGGGGACGGGTACGACCCGTACGCGGCGGACCGGCCCGGCAGCACCCGGGCCTTCCCCGTCGGCGACCCGTACGCGGCCGGCGGTCCGTACCAGGGACAGCCGCCGTACCAGGGGCACCCCGGCCAGGAGCACGGCTACTACGACGACGGCCACGGGCAGCAGCCGCCCTACGGCCCCGACCAGGGCTACGGCGCCGAGCAGGGCTACGACCAGCAGCCGTACGGCCAGGACAACGTCGCCGTCTACCGGGCCGGCGGCCAGTCCGCCCCGCACGTCGCCGGGCCCCGGCCGCACTGGCGTGAACTGTTCACCGGCCTGTTCCGCAGCCCGACCGCGGTCTTCGACCGCACTCGCGACCACCAGGTCTGGCTGCCCGCGCTCACCGTCTCGCTGCTGTACGGCGCGCTCGCGGTGCTCGGCATCGGGCTGACCCACGACGACATCGTCAACTCGACCTTCACCGTGGCGCTGACCGGCATCCTCGCCGCCGCCGTCGGCTTCACCGTGGCCGGCGCGCTCTTCGGCGGGGTCACCTACGCGATGGCCCGCCAGCTGGGCGGCGACGGCCCGTGGAAGGCGACCGTCGGCCTGGCCGCGCTGATCGGCTGGCTCACCGACGCGCCCCGGCTGCTGCTCGACCTGGTGCTGCCCTCCGGCAGCGCCGTCGTCCAGGTCGTCGGCTGGGCCACCTGGATGCTCTGCGCGTACCTGCTGACCAGCATGGTCCGGCGGCTGCACGACCTGCCCTGGGGCAAGGCCGCGGCCGCCTCGGCGATACAGCTGGTGGCGCTGCTGGTGCTGATCAAGCTGCCGACGCTGGGCTGAGCCGCACCGGGCGGAGCGACGCCGGGCCGAGGGCTCCGACGGGCGAAGGGCAGAATGGGGGCGGGTCGCGGCCGAGCGCCGGGCCCGCCCCACCCTCGTCGTCCCACCTTCACCGGAGCCAGGAATGACCCTCCCCACCACCCACGTCAGCTTCCCGGCCGGGGCGGTGACCGGCGAGTCCCCGGTGCTCGCGGTGCACCCGCTGGCCGACGGCCGGTACGCCGTCGTCACCGCGGCGACCCCGTTCCACCCGCTCGACCACACCTGGCCCGACCAGCCGGCCGACCTCGGCACCCTGACCGTCGACGGCACCGAGCTGGCCGTGGTCGACTGCCTGACCGGCGCCGTCGGCCCGGAGGGCGGGGAGCCGCTGGTCGGCGCCGACATCCCGGTCCGGCGCGGTGACGAGGAGTGGTCCTGGCTGGTCCTGCACGTCGTCGACGGCGACCCGGGGGACCTCGTCGGCCGCACCGCCGCGCTCGCCGTCGACGCCGACCGCCGGGGCGCCCTCAGCGCCTCGCACAGCGGCTGCCACCTGCTCGCCCTCGCCCTGAACGCCGCGCTCGCCCCGCGCTGGCGCAAGGACCCGGGCCGCTCGGACGCCTTCGGCCACCCGGACTTCGACAGCCTCGCGATGGCGAGCTCGGTGATGGACACCGCGGCCAGCACCGACACCTACCGGCTCGGCAAGTCGCTGAAGAAGAAGGGCTTCACGGTGGACGCCACCGAGGAGTTCCCGGCCCTCGCCGACGCCCTGCCGGCCCTCACCGAGGCCGTCAACGCCCGGCTGGCCGCCTGGGTCGCCGCCGACGCCCCGGTCCGCATCGAGGTGCCCGGCCCCGAGCTCACCGCCCGCCGCCAGTGGCACTGCGAGCTGCCCGAGGGCGGCGCGCAGATCTTCTGCGGCGGCACCCACCTGCACCACCTCGGCGAGCTGGCCGAGCTGCGCACCGAGCTGCGGCTGTCCGAGGACGGCACCGAGCTGGTCGCCGTCACCAGCCCGAAGCGGGCCTGAGAAACGCCGCGGGCGGTCTGTCCCTCACGTGAGGGACAGACCGCCCGTCGTGCGTGCGCTCCGTGGGGCCCGCGGGTCCTGCGGGTCCTGTGCTCAGACGTCGCTGCGGTGGAAGTTCAGGTACGAGCGGGACGGCGTCGGGCCGCGCTGGCCCTGGTAGCGCGAGCCGTAGCGCTCCGAGCCGTACGGGTGCTCCGAGGGCGAGGAGAGCCGGAACAGGCACAGCTGCCCGATCTTCATGCCCGGGTAGAGCTTGATCGGCAGCGTCGCGACGTTCGACAGCTCCAGGGTCACGTGGCCGCTGAAACCGGGGTCGATGAAGCCGGCCGTGGAGTGGGTGAGCAGGCCCAGCCGGCCCAGGCTCGACTTGCCCTCCAGCCGGGACGCGACGTCGTCGGGCAGCGTGATGACCTCGTACGTCGAGGCCAGCACGAACTCGCCGGGGTGCAGGATGAACGCCTCGTCGCCCTCCGGCTCGACCAGCCGGGTCAGGTCCGGCTGCTCCTCGGAGGGGTCGATGTGCGGGTACTTGTGGTTCTCGAACACGCGGAAGAAGCGGTCGAGGCGCACGTCGATACTCGACGGCTGGATCATCGCCGGGTCGAACGGGTCGACGACGACCCGACCCAGGTCGATTTCGGTCCGGATGTCCTTGTCAGAGAGCAGCACGCTTCGAGGTTACGTGCACGACAGGGCCCCGGACGAATCCGCCCGGGGCCCGTTCCGTCCCTCCGCGACCGTCAGGCCAGGAACTCCGCGGCCTCCAACCGCATCGCCCGCGCCAGTTGCGGCTCCGACAGCTCCCGCACGTCGGCCAGCACCGAACTCCGCATCCGTCCGCACTGCGGGCAGCGGATCAACCGTCCGGGCCCGAGCCGGCCAGGACCGAGGTTCTGCATCGGGAACGTGGTGGTGCTGAACAGGTGCCCCTCGGCACAACGAACGACGGCGCGCTGCTCCATCGATCCCCTTCCCATCCCTAACCCAGTACTCACCCGTACGCACTCGCCCCGACGGCCGAGCCCCGGGACAGCGTCACATTAGGGGATGTTCCGGACATTCCTCACCATGGCTCGCCGCCTCGGCCCCCACCCACCGGAGCACTCGCGCGCGGCCCACACAGTACGCCTCCACACCCGCCCCACCCGGCTCCGCCACGTCCACCGACCCCCTGTGCAACCACCGGTGCGAATGGGGTACAGTGACACTGGATCGAGCGGTCTCTGACGGCTCATCAGGCGGGCGTAGTTTAATGGTAGAACATGAGCTTCCCAAGCTTAGAGCGCGAGTTCGATTCTCGTCGCCCGCTCCAGCAGTAAAGCCCCAGGCCAGTGGCCTGGGGCTTTTGCGTTGTCCGGGGCCGGTCGGGGCGGTCAGTGGGGGTGGGTCCAGGCGGGGGTCCAGGTGCCGGGGGTGCCGGGGGTGGGGGCGGCGGTGGCGAGGTGGGCCCGGAGGGCGGGGAGGGCCGGGTGGGGGTTGTCGCGGTGCCAGAGGAGTGAGTGGGGGTAGACGGGCGTCGGGTCGGTCACCGGGATGCGGCGCAGGCCGTGGGCGGCGGGCCAGACGAGGCGGGTCCGCTCGCTCATGAAGGTGGCGAGGGCCGGGGTGTCGGCGATGGTGTCGAGGAGGGCGTCGGAGCCGAAGTTGGGGCCGGTGGCCTCGATGGTGAGGCCGAACTCGGCGACGAGGTCGGCGTAGTAGGCGCCCCACTCGGTGCCGGGGACGATGCCGGGCATCCAGATCCGGTGGCCGGCCAGGTCGGCGACGGTCAGCGTTCTGGCGCCCGCCAGGGCGTGGGCGGGGCCGGTGAGGAGATGGAGCGGTTCGTCGAGCACCCGGACGGATGCGATGTCCTCGGGGAGCGGCCGGCCGGGCATGGCGACGGCGCGGAAGGTGGCGTCGATCGTGCCGGAGCGGACGGCGGCCACGGCGGTCTCGATGTCGTGCAGCATCAGCACGTCGAGGTCGATGTCCGGGTGGGCGCGGTGGAAGTCGCGCATCAGGCCCGAGACGGCTCCGCGCGAGTTGAGCACGTCGACGCGCAGCGGGCGGCGGCCGGCCCGTACGGACGCGACCGCGCGTTCGGCGGCACGCAGCAGTTCGCGGGCGTGGGGCAGGAACGCCTGTCCGTCGATGGTGAGTTCGGCGCCGCGCGGGGTGCGGGTGAACAGTCGCACGCCGAGGTCGCGCTCCAGTGCGGCGACGCGTTTGGAGACGGCCTGCTGGGTGATCGACAGGTCGACTGCGGCCTTCTGGAACTGGCCGGCTTCCGCGATGGCGGCGAAGGTGCGCACTGCTTCGAGGTCCACGCCGATCCACTGTAGAGAACAACCTGTGGTTGTGCGGGGTGGGCGAAACGGTTGTTTGACCGGCCGTGGTGCCTCCCGGTTGGCTCTCACCGGTCAACTCCGGTTTGTCCGGTCGGGGTCGGGACGTCGAGGGGAGCGCACCGCGCATGACGGGTGGGAAACGGCTGGGCCGGCGGTTCGGCTGGCTGTGGGCGGCGTACGCGGTGAGCGCGTACGGGTCCGGGCTGGGGTTCGGGGCGTTGCCGCTGATCGCCGTGCTGGTGCTGCGCGCCGGACCGGCCGAGGTGTCCGCGCTGTCCGCCGTGGGGCCGGCGGTGGGCGCGCTGATCGCGGTGCCGCTCGCGCCGTGGGTGGAGTTCCGGCGCAAGCGTCCGGTGATGATCGCGATGGACCTGGTCCGGTTCGCGGCCATGGCGTCGATCCCGGTCGCGTACGCCCTGGGAGGGCTGGGCTTCGTCCAGCTGCTGGTGGTCTCGATCGTGGTCGCCGCGGCCAGGATCGCGTTCGGCGCGGCCAGCGGCGCCTACCTCAAGGCCCTCGTCCGGCCGGACGACCTGCTGGTGGCCAACGCGCGGTTCGAGTCCACGAACTGGAGCTCCATCGCGATCGGTCCGCCGCTGGGCGGGGCGGCGGTCGGCCGGTTCGGGCCGGTCACCACCGTGGTGGCCGACGCGCTCAGCTACCTGCTCTCCGCGCTGAGCATCACCGCGATCCGCGGCCGGGAGGAGGCGCCGCAGCGGACCGGCGGGAACCCGGTGCGGGCGGGCGCGGTGCTCGACGGCTGGCGGCACATCCTGGGCGACCCCGGTCTGCGGGCGCTCTACCTCAACAACATGCTCGTCGCCGGTCTGATCATGGCCACCGAGCCGGTGCTCGCCGTCCTCCTGCTCCGCCAACTCCACTTCGCCCCATGGCAGTACGGCCTGGCCTTCGCCGCCCCCTGCCTCGGCGGGCTGATCGGCTCCCGGCTGGCCCGGCGGGTCGTGGCACGCCACGGCCGGGACCGGGTGTTCCGGACCGTCGGCACCCTGCGCGCCGTCTGGCTGATCGGCCTGGCCTTCGTCCGCCCCGGCGTGGTCGGCCTGGTCACCGTGATGGCCGTCGAGCTGGCGATCATCGTCAACATGAGCCTGTTCAACCCGGTGCTCGCCACCTACCGGCTCGAACGCACGCCCAAGCACCTGGTCGCCCGCACGCTGTCGGCCTGGTCGATCGGCCAGCAGGCGTCCATCGCCGTCTGCACCGCGCTCGGCGGGCTGCTCGCGGCCGCCACCGGACCGCGCACCGCCCTCGCGGTCGCGGGACTGCTCATCCTCGCCACGCCGCTCCTGCTGCCCCGGGCCGACGCGTCGGCGGCCGTACCGCCGGTGGCCGCACCGCTGTGAGCGGGTACGGCCGTGAGCGGTACGGCCACCGGCGGCGGGGGTGGGATCAGCGGCGGGCGGCGAGGTCCTCCAGGGCGGGGACCAGGGCGGCCGGGGTGGGCAGGGCGGCGTTGTCGGCCCGGAGGCGGTGGGCGGCGTCGCGCAGCGCGGCGTCGGTGAGGACACGGGTGAGCAGCGGGGTGTCGACGGCCTCGGAGGTGGAGCTCAGGGCGGCACCGGTGGCGGTGATGGCGTCGGCGTTGAGGAAGTGGTCCGCGCCCTGGGGGAGCAGCAGCTGGGGCAGGCCGGCCTGGAGGGCGGTCAGCATGGTGCCCGAACCGCCGTGGTGGATCAGCGCGTCGGCGCGGCCGAGCAGCTCGTTGAGCGGGACCCAGGGCAGGCCGCGGACGTTGGCGGGCAGGGTGCCGAGCGGGGCGAGGTCGGCGTTGCCGACCGCGAGCAGGAAGTCGGCGTCGACCTCGGCCGCCGCCTCGACCAGGCGGACCACCGCGCGGACGCCGTCGATCTCGGCGAGCACGGTGCCCAGGGTGACGACCGCCCGCGGGCGCTCGGGCTTACGGAGGAACTCGCCCGGGACGATGCCGCCGCCGTTGTACGGGACGTAGCGCACCGGCAGGCCGTCCGGGTCGCCGCCGAGCGGGCCGAGGTTGAGCACCGCGGTGACGCCCGGAGCGGTCAGGCCGCGCTCCTCGTACAGGTCGGAGACGTGCGAGGCCACCAGGTCGGCCATCGGGCGGCCGGGGCTGGCACCGAAGTTCTGCACCACCGACGGGATCTTGAGCTGGGCGGCGACCAGCGGGCCGGCGGCGGCGAAGGAGTCGTGGACGATCAGGTCGGCGCCCCAGTCGGTGGCGACCGCGAGCAGGCCGTCCACGTCAGGGCGGGAGGCGTGCGCGAACATCGCGGCCGCCATGTCGAGGATCTCTTCCTGGGTCTTGTCCCGGTTGACGTACTGGACCTTGCCGCCGAGACCCTCCTCGATGATCTCCCGCAGGCCCCGGCCGTCGCCGACCTGGGCGACGGGGAAGCCCGCGGAGCGGATCAGCTCGACGGGCTGCCCGGTGGCGAACAGGACCTCGTGCCCGACGGCGCGCAGCGCCTGGGCGGTGGGCACCATCGGGTAGAGGTGACCGGCCGCGGCGGGGCCGGTGAAGAGTATGCGCATGGTGGTCTCCTTGCGAATGTTGCTGACAAGGCAGTCTCACCTTTGAAGTTGACGTTCAGTCAATTCGATAAGGATCACCATGCGCGGTAATCGGCCTTTCTGGAGCAGGGCTTGCCTCGCGGGCAACGGTGTGCTCCACGCGCCGGTCGCCCGGGCCGTGCGCGCCCGCCGGACGGGCCGCCCGCGCGCCGCCGTTCGCTCCCTCCCGGCGGTCGGTGGTCGGTGGTCGGCGCTCGGCGGGCGGCGGGCGGTCGTGCGGCGGGCGGTCACGCGGCGACGAGGAAGTCCCGGACGGCGCTGGTGAACGCCCCGGTCTGCTCGGCGAGCACGATGTGGCCGGTGTCGAACTCGGCGTAGGCGCTGCCGGGCAGGGCGGCGTGCAGCCGGCGGGCGTTCTCCACCGGGACGGTGGCGTCCTGGCGGCAGCCGATCACCAGGGCGGGGGCCTGGACGCGCGGGAGCAGCGGGCCGAGGTTCAGGCCGAGGTTGAGGGCGATGTGCCGCAGGGTGCCCGGGGTCGGCCGCATGTAGGCGGTGTTGGCCTGGACGGCGGCGCGCCCGATCCGGTCGAGGAAGCCGGGGCTGAAGGCGGTGAGGGTGGCGTAGCCGCCGAACGCGGCGGGGTGGTCGGCGAGGGAGAGCCAGGTGGCCATGGAGAGCCGCAGGTACTCGTCCTGTTCCGCGCTGATCCAGCCGGCGGCGGCGACCAGGCGGCGGACCCGCCCGGGGTGCAGGGCGGCGGTCGCGGTGGCGACGACGGCGCCGAGCGAGAAGCCGAGGACGTCGGCGGGGCCGCGGCCGGCGTCCTCGATCACGGCGGCGACCTGGGCGGCCAGAGCCTCCAGGGCGAGCGGACCGCCGTCGTCCTCGGCGGCCGCGCTGCCGGAGAGGTCGGGCAGCAGCACGGTCCAGCGGTCGGTGAAGGAGTCCAGCAGGCCGTCCCACATGGCGGAGCCGGGGCCGGTGCCGTGCACCAGGACGAGGGTGTCGGGGCCGTCGCCGACGACGCGGTAGGGGATGCGGGCGGTGCCGACGGTGATGACGGGCATGGCGGGTCCTCTCGATGGCTGGGTCGGACGGCAGGTCAGAAGGCCTGCCGGGTGCGGCCGGTGGGCCGGTCCGGCCCGGCCGGTCGGCCCAGGAAGTAAACTACACAGTGCAGATTATTGATTCAACTGCACCGTGCAGTGCATTTTGAAGGTGTGGGAACGGTGAGGGACGGAACCGGGAGGGGAACTGCCCGTACCCGCCCGCCGTCCAAGCAGTGACGGAATGCCGGCCCGGGTTGAACACCGGGGGAGTACGGAGGGCCCTGTGCAGTCAGGTGGTGCCGAACTGAACGTCGGATGCCCGGGCGGCGGCGGCCCCGGCCGCCCCGGCGGTGCGCGGGTCGCGCCGGTCCGGCGGTCGGAGTCCGAGCCGGGGGCGGAGTCGGGGCCGGAGGTGACGATCGACCAACTCGACGCCACCGAACGCTGCGAGACGCTGCTCCAGGACACCCTGGACGCCGTCCGTCCGGCGCCGGTCTGGCAGGGGGCGCCCGCGCGGGCGGGGGCGCGGCTGCCGCTGCCGGGGCGCGAGTCGGAGCTGCTCTGGTACGTCACCCGGGGCCGGGACCTCCTCACCGTCGTCTCGCTGTCCCGACGGGCGGCGCTGGCGGACGTGGTGGAGCGGCACTGGCGGCGGCGCGGCTGGACCATCACCTCGCTGAACGCCGGCCGGGACCGCCCCGGCGTCGCCGCGGCCACGCCGGACGGCTACCGGCTGGAGCTGCGCTTCGGCGAGTCGGGCGAGGCCGGGCTGACGGCGAGCTCGCCCGGAGTGGCCCGCTCGGAGCGGGGCCCGGTGCTGTCCGGGAGCGTCGACCGCTGTGCGCCGCCGCTGCCGTACGTCCGCTGCCCGTATTGGAGCGCGCTGGTCTAGCCGGGGGCACTGGTCCAGCCGGGAGCGCTGGTCCGGCCGAGGGTGCTGGTCTAGCCGGGGGCGCTGGTCTAGCCGGGGGCGCTGGGGACCGGGGGAGGCGTGGAGGGGGGGGCCCCCCCCCCCCCCCCCCCCCCCCCCCCCCCCCGCGGGGGGGGGGGGGGCCGCCCCCCCCCCCCCCCCCCACCCCCCCCCCCCCCCCCCCCCCCCCCCCGT
>NZ_JBHJSJ010000016.1:143563-156731 GCF_042268845.1 Kitasatospora sp. NPDC056273
ATTCGACCTAGCCGCTTCGCTTTTTTCCGGCGTATCTGAATGTTACACACCCGGCCGCGCCCGCCGGCCCCGCCCCCACCCCCCCCCCACCCCCCGCCTCGTCGCGCGGCTTCGGCGTTGCCGCTCCCCCCGACACCCCGGCAAACCCGCCGTTCCCCCCTGGCCACACCCCCCTCCGGCGAGAGCGGTCCGCACAGGCCCGGCGAGCCCCCACCTCCGGGGACGTCGTTGATCTCAAACTAACAAACCGCGTGGTTGGTTTGTCAATAGCGGAATCCACAAAACATCCACATCGTGACGGAGTGCTCCGCGGTGGTCGGAAAGGCCCGGGACCAGCGGTTTGTCGTCCCACCGGGGTGTCCGCCGCCCGAGCCGCCCGACGTCGGGCGCGGACGCGTAGTGCTGGACGCCGCCGTGGAATCCAACATTCCGAGCAACGTGGCAGCACGCTGTGACACCGGACGGGCGCCCAGCGCAGCCGGAGAAGCGGCCGGGGAAGCAGCCAGGGAAGCGGCCGGGGGAGGACGGAGCGGGCGGGCTCAGCGCAGCAGCCGGCGTTCCTTCGCCACCGCCACCGCGCCCGACCGGGTGTCCACACCCAACTTGTCGTAGATCCGGCCGAGGTGGGTCTTCACCGTGGCCTCGCTGATGAACAGCGCCCGGGCGATCTCCCGGTTGCCCAGCCCCTGCGCCAGCTGTCCGAGGATGTCCAGCTCGCGCTCGGTGAGCTGCGGCGAGGGCGCCCGCATCTGCGCCATCACCCGGGAGGCGACCGGCGGCGAGAGCACCGTGCGGCCCTGCGCGGCCGCGTGCACGGCGGCGAACAGCTCCTCGGGCCGTTCGGCCTTCAGCAGGTAGCCGGTGGCGCCGGCGGCGATCGCCCGGGTGATGTCGGCGTCGGTGTCGTAGGTGGTGAGCACCAGGACGTGCGGCCCGTCCGGGGCGGCGGTGATCCGCCGGGTGGCCTCCACCCCGTCGATGCCGTCGCCGAGTTGGAGGTCCATCAGGACGACCTGCGGGGCCAGCCGGGCGGCCAGCGCGACGGCCTCCTCCCCGGTGCTGGCCTCGCCGACCACCTCGATGTCGCCGGCGCTCGCGAGCAGCGCCAGCAGTCCGGCCCGCACCACGGCGTGGTCGTCGCAGACCAGCAGCCGGACGGGAGCGGTCCGGACGGGAGTGGTCCGGCCGGGAGTCGTGCTCATCGGTGCTCCAGGGTCATCGCTCGTCCGGGCTCATCTGTGCTTCGGGGGACCGGTGTTCCGGGCTCATCGGTCGTCCAGGGGGATCGCGGCGGAGACGACGGTGCCCTCGCCGGGCGCGCTCTCCACGGTCAGCCTGCCACCCAGCTGCCGCAGCCGGGCCCGCATCGCCGGCAGGCCGTACCCACGGCCGCCCCCGCCCCCGCCCCCGGCGCCGACACCCGCACCGGTACCGGCCGCGCCCGGGTCGAAGCCCTGCCCGTCGTCGGCGATGTCCAGCACGGCCTGGTCGCCGAGGAAGGACAGCGTGATCGCGGCGGCCGACGCCCCGGCGTGCTCGCGGACGTTGGCCAGCGCGCCCTGGGCGATCCGCAGCAGCGCGGCCTGCGCGGCGGCGGGCAGCGGCACGGGCGCGCCGTCCAGGTGGAAGCGGACCGGCAGCCCGCTCTCGGCGGACTCCCGCTCGGCCAGCGCCCGCAGCGCCCGGTCGAGGGTGCGGCCGTCGGACAGCTCCGCCGGGGCGAGGTCGTGGACGAAGCGGCGGGCCTCGGCCAGGTTCCGGGCGGCCACCGAGGCGGCGGTGCGGACGTGGGTACGGGCGGTCGCCGGGTGGGTGTCCCAGGTGCGCTCGGCGGCCTGGAGCAGCATCTGCTGGCTGGACAGGCCCTGTGCCAGGGTGTCGTGGATCTCCATCGCCAGCCGCTCGCGTTCGGCCAGGGTGCCCTCCCGCCGTTCGGTGGCGGCGAGTTCGCGCCGGGTGCGGACCAGGTCGGCGATCAGCGCGCGCTGCCGGGCGGCCTGCCGGGCCATGAAGAGGAAGACGCCGGTGGCGAGTCCGGCCACCGCGGCCGGCAGCAGGACGAGGGTGGCGTCGGCGCCGCCGGGCAGCCGGACCTCGGCGGTCACCACCAGCAGGGTCAGCGCGCCGACCAGTGGGATGGCCGCCTTCGCGGGCAGCACCCGCAGCCCGGTGTAGATCAGCGGCACGGCGCACCAGGCGAAGCTCGGCGCGAGCAGCACCAGCACCACCCAGAGCGCCACCACCAGGGCCAGCGCCCAGCGGCGGTGCCGGTCCGGGGCGGTCGGACGGCGGTGGGCGAGCCAGGACCCGGCCGGCTGGGCGACGGCGAGGGCCGCGCTCAGCCCGATCACCCAGGGCGCCCGCGCGGTGCCGGAGTGGTGGGTGAGGTAGCGGCTGAGCGAGGCGGCGAGCAGCAGCAGGAAGGCGGAGTCCAGCAGCAGTGCGAGCCGGCCCGCGTCCGGATCGCCGGCGTCGTGGCCGAGGGCGCCGCCGGCGCCGGTGCGGTCCGCGGCGGGGCGGCCGGCGGTCGGGCGGGGCTGCTGCACGGGTGGCTCCTGGCTGAACGGGTGGTGCGTGCGCGGTCGGCGCCTGCCCGTACCGGCCGTACCGGTCCGTACGGGCCCGTCCCGATCCGCACCGACCCGCACCGATCCCTCGATGGTGACCCGTCCGGCCCGGGGCCGCATCAGCCGATCGGTTGACGCCGCCGTCCCCCATCATGCCCGGACGCCCGCGCCGGACCGCCGATGCGGCGGCCCCTTCCCCGGCCGGAGGATCGAAGCACGCCGCCGGGCGATCCCCCCAACGGCCCGGCGGCCCCCGAACTCCCCCACTCCGCCCCACCTCACCCCGCAGATCCGCTGAGGAGCTGGACCATGAAGAAGACCTCCGTCCGCACCCGCGTGCTGACCGGCACCGTCGCCGCCGCCGCGCTCGCCGCCGCCACCGTGGGCGCCGTCTCGGCCAGCGCCGAGTCCACCGACACCCCGGCCGTCCCGGCCGCGGCGAAGGCCGACACCCAGAACAAGAACCTGGCCCCGAGCAGCGGCCTGACCATCGACGCCGCCACCCGCGCCGCCCAGGCCGCCCTGGACGCGGCCACCAAGGCCGGCCAGCACGTGTCGGTCGCGGTCGTCGACCGCGACGGCGTCACCCGGGTGCTGCTGAAGGGCGACGGCGCCGGCCCGCAGGCCCCGGTCTCGGCCGAGCGCAAGGCCTTCACCGCGGTGTCCTGGAACGCCCCGACCTCGGAGCTGGCCAAGCGCCTGGCCCAGGCCCCGAACCTGAAGGACATCCCGGGCACCCTGTTCCTGGCCGGCGGCGCCCCGATCCAGTCGAAGGGCGCCCCGATCGCGGCCGTCGGCGTCGCGGGCGCGCCCAGCGGCGACCTGGACGAGCAGTTCGCGCAGGCGGGCGTCGCCGAGCTGGCGAAGTGACCGGGGGCCCGGCGGGCCCGCCCCGCGCCCGGGGCCGGGTCCGCCGGGCCGGGGTCTCGTTCGGGTGAACGCCGGAAGGGTAGCCGCAGAACACGGGATGACCCTTCGAAAAGCCGGTGCCGCTGTCAGTGGCGCGTGGCAGGCTTCCCGGTATGACGGCGTGGACCCTCAACGACATCGAACGCGCGATCCGCTCCTCCTGGGGCGTCGACACCTGTGCGCCCGAGGATCTGGCCCACTGGCGTCCCGACAATCCCGCCCGTGGTCAGTGCGGGGTGACGGCGATGGTGGTGCACGACCTGCTCGGCGGCGAGCTCATGATGGGCGAGGTGTACGTCGACGGGGTGCGGACGGACCTCCACTGGTGGAACCGTTTCGCCACCGGCTTCGAGATCGACCTCACCCGCGAGCAGTTCGGGCCGGACGAGCTGGTCGGCCGAGGCCGACCGGTCGCCCGCCCGGCCCGCCCCGGCCGGCTCCAGGCCCAGTACGAGCTGCTGCGCACCCGGGTGGTCGCCGAGCTGGAGCGCGGCGCGGCCGCCGACCGCACCCGGCTGCCGTCCCGGGCCCGCGCCTGCGCCTGAGGAGCGGCCCGGCTCCGGGTGTGCTTCCGTGCCGACCGGCGGGAACCGCAGCTCTTCTGACGTACAGTCGGCCGCATACGAGCGGTGCGGCGGCGACGGGAGTGCGCGGATGACCGGGCGGACGATCGGCTTCGTGGGGCTGGGTGCGATGGGGCGCGGCATGGCCGGCAGCCTGCTGCGGGCCGGCCACACCGTACGGGTCTGGAACCGCTCGCCCGAGCCGGTGGCCGCCATGGTGGCCGAGGGCGCGGAGGCGGCCGGCTCGCTCGCCGAGGTGTTCGCCGCCGACACGGTGGTCTCCATGCTCGCCAACGACGCGGCGGTCGAGCGGCTGCTGCTCGACCCCGCGCTGCTGGCCGGCGCCGGGGCGACCCTGCACGTCAACATGGCCACCGTCTCGCTCGCCCTCGCCGAGCGGGCCGAGGCGCTGCACGCCGAGCACGGCGTCGGCTACGTCGCCGCCCCCGTCCTCGGCCGGCCGCCGGTCGCGGCGGCGGGGCGGCTGAACATCCTGGTCGCGGGCGCGCCCGAACTGCTGGAACGGGCCGAGCCGCTGTTCGCCGCGATGGGCGAGCGCACCTGGCACTTCGGCGAGAGCCCCCGGCAGGCCAACACCGTCAAGATCAGCACCAACTTCCTGATCGCCTGCGCGATCGAGTCGATGGCCGAGGCGTGCAGCCTGGCCGAGGCGCACGGGATCCGGCCGACCGACCTGGTCGACCTGCTCACCGGCACGCTCTTCCCCGGACCGATCCACACCGGCTACGGCGCGATGGTGGCCGAACGCCGGTACGAGCCGGCCGGGTTCCGGCTGCCGCTCGGCCTCAAGGACGTCGGCCTCGCGCTGGACGCGGGGGCCGCGCGCAACGTGCCGCTGCCGATCGGCAGCGTCCTGCGGGACGCCTTCCTGGACGCGCTGGCCCACGGCGACGGGGACAAGGACTGGGCGGCGGTCGCCGAGGTCGCCCGCCGCCGGGCCGGGCTGCCCGACTGACCTCCGCCCGCCGGCCCCCGGGCCGGGCTGCCGGACCGGACCCGCGCCGGCCAATCCCCGGGTGCTGCCCGGCGGTTGGCGCGGCGGCGGAATAAACCGGCGTCCGACGGCTGCTCACTCCTGCGTCCGCACCGTACGTACCACGGAGGAGTCCTGATGGGCGATCAGCCGCCCGGCGCCGAGGCGCCGCGCCGTTTCCTGTTCCTCGACGCCAGCGCGCGCGCCGACGGCAACTCGGCCCGGCTCGCCCGGCTGGCCGCCGAGTCGAGCCTGCCGGCCGGTGCCGAGCAGCGGTGGCTGCGGCTGGACGAGCACCCGCTGCCGCCCTTCCGGGACCTGCGGCACACCGGCGACGGCACGTACCCCGAGCCGGCCGGCCACGAGCGGACGCTGCTGGACGCCACCCTGGCGGCCACCGACCTGGTCTTCGTCGCGCCGCTGTACTGGTACGCGCTGCCGACCAGCGCCAAGCTCTACCTCGACTACTGGTCGGCCTGGTTCCGGGTGCCCGGCGTGGAGTTCCGCGAGGGTATGCGCGGCGGCACCATCTGGGGCGTGACCGCCCTCGCCACCGAGGACGACGACAATGCCGAGCCGCTGATCGGCACCCTCCGGCTGACCGCCGACTACATGGGGATGCGCTGGGGCGGGGTGCTGCTGGGCCACGGCACCCGCCCGGGCGAGGCGCTGGCGGACGAGCGCGCGGTGATCGCGGCCAAGTCCTTCTTCGCGGGCTGATCCTCCGGGCCGGCCTTCCGGGCCGGCCCCTCGGGGTAGATCCCGCACGGCCGGTTCCGCACGGCCGCCCCCCCTCACGGACCGACCCCCGGCGGGCCGGGTGCCGCGCGCACGCGCCGCCCGCCGCCGGGGGTCGTGCGGTACCGTCCTCCGGGCGTGTACCCGTCATCCGGCCGCCGCCCCGGCTGAGCGCAAAAGGCGTACGGACGGCCAGAGTTGGACGAATCGGGCAGCCCTCTCCCGGGCCCGGACCGCAGTGTGCCACCCGCCTTCCGGACCGGTCCCGTCGTTCGGTACTCTCCGTCGCACTTTCAGCTTTCGCGGGGGGTCCGCGGCGTTCTTCGGCCGCCCCCTCGCGCCCGGGCCTCGCCCGGACACTTCCGTGAGGTCTCCCTTGTCCATACGTCGCAGTCTTGCCCTTGCCGGGGCCGCCGCGCTCGCGTCCTCGCTCGTCCTGGCCGGCGCCCAGGGCGCCATGGCCGTCGGTGCCACCGGCACCCCGTCCGCCGTCGCCTCGCAGGCCGACAAGGCGTCGCGCGCGAGCCTCGACCTCTCGCTGAACGGCGTGCCCGGCACCTTCATCGCCGGCGGCGACGCCCGCGAGTTCACCTTCAAGATCGACAACCGGACGAAGCACGATTTCGTCTTCATCCCGCTGCTCAAGTTCAAGAACAAGGCGGGCTCGCTCCAGGCGAAGGACCTCAAGGTCCAGTACCGGCTTCCCGGCGGCGAGTGGCAGACCGCCGTGGTCGCCCCCGACCAGAGCGGCGAGAAGAACAGCTCCGTCCTGATGATGCTCGGCACCCTCGACTCGGCCGGCAACCCGGTCGCCGACGACCTGCTCGGGGTGAACCGCGGCAAGAACGTCCCGATCAAGGTCCGGGCGTCCTTCACCGACGGCGCCCCGCTCGGCCGGGCCGGCGTCGTCCCGGTCGTCTTCGCCGCCCAGCTCGACGACTCCACCCACCAGCCGGTCGACAACGGCCACCTCAGCTGCGACGGCGGCGTGGGCTTCACCATCAAGGCGCCGGGCGGCAAGCCGACCCCGACGCACACCGGCAAGCCCAGCCCGACGCCGACCCAGTCCCAGACGGGCAAGCCCAGCCCGACCGCGAGTGGCTCGCCGTCGGCCACCGCGACCGTCACGCCGACCGAGACGCCCACCGGCAAGCCGACCGACACCCCGACCGAGAAGCCCACCGAGAAGCCCACCGAGAAGCCGACCGAGAAGCCGACCACTCCGGCCACCGGTGAGCCCTCCGGCTCGGCCACCGCCCCGGCCCCGGTCGAGAGCAGCGGCGACACCTCGGGCCCGATCGACTTCCCGGTGGAGCCCCCGGTCATCACTCCGCCGCCGCTGACCCCGGCCGCCGTCGACAAGGCCAAGGCCGCCGCGGACGGCAGCGACAAGGCCCTGGCCCAGACCGGTGGCGGTAGCAACACCACCGCCATCGCGGCCACCGGCGGCGCCGTCCTGGTGGCCGGTGTCGGCACCCTCGTGGTGCTGCGCCGTCGCAAGTCCGCCCAGCAGGGCTGAGGCGAAGCGCGCTGACGCGAGCGCGCCGACCCGAGGCGCGCCGACCCGAAGCGCACTGATCCGGAACACCCCCGTGCCGCCCGCACCGTCCCCTCGGACGGATCCGCGGGCGGCACGGGCCGTTCCGGGGGCCGACCAGGGCCGTCCCGCGGGCGGTCCGGACGGTTCTCCTCCGTCACATAGGATGTCCGGCCGGAGGGGGGCGGAACGGCGGGGAGAGGACAGGTGCGGGTAGCACGCACGGCACGGACCACCACCGACTACGAGGCGACGACCGGGCGGATAGCCGGGCTGCCGCTCCGGAGGCACCACGTCCTGCTGACCGCCTGGACGGTGCTCTGGTTCCTCCTGGTCGAGCCCAGCGGCGGCTTCTCCTGGCACTACCTGCGCCAGGGCGAGCAGTTGCTCTTCAGCGGCCAGCCCGACGGCGGCCTGTCGCTCTACGCCCACCACCCGGAGCTCCAGATCGGCCCGGTCAGCCTGGCCGCGGCCCGGCTCACCGCCCCGTTCGCACCGCACACCGGCGAGCTGATCGCCGAGGCGGTGAGCGCCGGGCTGGGCCTGGTGATGCTGGTCGTGGTCGGCCGCACCGCGGCCCTGTACTACCTCGGCACCGGGACCAACCACCGGCGGCTGCAGCAGCGGCTGCTGATCGCCGGGCTGGCGTTCATCCCGATGTGGGTCGAGGTCTCGGTCCGCTTCGCGCACCTGGACGACGTCCTCGCGCTGTTCTTCACCACCCTCGCCGCGCACGCCCTGGCCCGCGGCAAGCCCGTCCAGGTCGCGGTCTTCCTGGCGCTGGCGGTGGACTCCAAGCCCTGGGCGATCGCCTTCGCCCCGCTGATCCTGGCGCTGCCCCGGCCCGCCTGGCTGCGCACCGCGCTCTGGTTCTGCGCCCTGGTGGCGATCGCCTGGCTGCCGTTCTACCTGGGCAACCTGGACACCATGGCGGCCGCCAAGTTCACCATCCCGAACCAGCCCGCCTCCGCGCTGCGCTGGTTCGGGGTCACCGACCCGGCCACCCCCTGGTGGGACCGGCCGACCCAGTTCGCGCTCGGCATCGGGCTCGGCTGCGTCGCCGTCTGGCGCGGCCGCTGGCCGGCCGTGGTGCTGCTGGGCGCGGACGCCCGCATCCTGCTCGACCCGAGCGTCTACACGTACTACACGGCCTCGATCCTGCTCGGCACCCTGCTCTGGGACGCCGTCGGGCAGAAGCGGCTCGTCCCGTGGTGGAGCTGGATCGCGCTGGCCGCGCTGTACGGCGGCACGCTGTTGCTCCCGTCCGACGCGGCCCGCGGCTTCGTCCGGCTCGCCTTCGTGGTGGTTTCCGCCGGGTACGTGCTGTTCTGGCCCACCCAGCGGTCCCGGCGGCAGCGGCCCGGCGCACCGGGCGACGGCGGGAGCGGCGGCACCGGCCGCCGGGGCGGTCGGGGCGGCCGGCGGCGCGAGCGGGCGCTGGCCGGCGCCGGGGTCTGACGGCAGGGGCCCGTCCCCGTCCACGGCTTGACCCTCACGCGACGTGAGAGCCGAGGGTGGTGGTCAGCACCAGGGAGGAACCCCGATGACCAGTGAGGGCTACTCGGTCGGCGCCGTGGCGAAGATCGCCAAGGTGACCGTCCGCACCCTGCACCACTACGACGAGATCGGCCTGCTGTCCCCGGCCGGCCGGACCCGGTCCGGCTACCGCCGGTACGTGGACGCCGACCTCGACCGGCTGCAGCAGGTCCTCTTCTACCGGGAGCTCGGGTTCCCCCTGGACGAGATCGCGGCGATCCTGGACGACGACTCGGTCAGCCCGACCGAGCACCTCCGGCGGCAGCACCGGTTGCTCACCGACCGGATCGGTCACCTCCAGGAGCTCGCCTCAGCCGTCGAACACGCCATGGAGGCACGGAGAATGGGCATTCAGCTGACCCCGGAGGAGAAGTTCGAGATCTTCGGCGAGGGCTACCAGGAGGACTGGGAGCAGGAGGCCGAACAGCGCTGGGGCGACACCGCGGCCTGGGCCGAGTCGCAGCGCCGCACCGGCGGCTACTCCAAGGCCGACTGGCAGCGCATCCAGGCCGAGATGACCGCGCTCAACGAGCGCCTGGCCGGGGCGGTCACCGCCGGCGAGCCCGCCGACGGCACGGTGGCCACCGGCCTCGCGGAGGAGCACCGGCAGCACATCCGCCAGAACTTCTACGACTGCACGTACACCATCCACCGCGGCCTGGCCTGCCTGTACGTCTCGGACCCGCGCTGGACCGACACCTACGAGAAGATCGCGCCGGGCCTGGCCCAGTGGCTGCACGACGCCATCGTCGCCAACGCGGACCGGCGCGAGGGGAAGTCCGCGGAGAAGGCCGGGGAGAGGACCGCGGAGAAGGCCGAGGAGGAGCGCGCGGAGGAGCGCGAGGGGCAGTAGACCGCGCGCTCAGGCCACCCCGCGCCCGAAGGAGCGCCGGTAGGCGGTCGGCGAGGTGCGCATCACCCGGCCGAAGTGGTGGCGGAAGGTCGCGGCGCTCTCGAAGCCGACCGCCGCGGCGATCTCCTCCACCGTCCCCTCCGGCGACTCCAGCAGCGCCAGACTGGTCGCGATGCGCTGGGTGACGACCCAGCGCATCGGGCTGGTCCCGGTGCGGGCGGTGAAGTGCCGCAGGTACGAGCGGTCCGACATCCGGGCGGCGCGGGCCAGCTGCGAGATGGTCAGCGGGGACGACAGGTGGTCCAGCGCCCACCGCATGCTGAGGGCGATCCCGTCGTCCTCCTCCTCGACCGGGCGGACCGCCGCCTCGACGAACTGGGCCTGCCCGCCGTCCCGGTGCGGCGCCACCACGAAGCGGCGGGCCACCGCGTTGGCCACCTTGGCGCCGTGGTCCCGGCGGACCAGGTGCAGGCAGAGGTCGATGCCGGCCGCGCTGCCCGCGCTGGTCAGCACGTCGCCGTTGTCCACGTACAGCACGTCGGGGTTGACCCGCACCGCCGGGTACCGCTGCTGGAGCAGTTCGGCGTACCGCCAGTGGGTGGTCGCCTCCCGGCCGTCCAGCAGTCCGGCGGCGGCCGGTGCGAAGGCGCCCGAGCAGATCGACACGATCCGGGCGCCGCGCCCGTGCGCGGTGCGCAGCGCCTCGACCAGGTCGGGGGAGACGCCGCCGAACGGGTTCGGCACCCCGGGGACCACCACCGTGTCGGCCGCGGCCAGCTCGTCCAGCCCGTGCCGGGCGGTCAGCGCGAAGCCGCCCACCGCCTCCAGCGGCGTCCCGGGCCGGTCGGCGCAGACCTTCAGCCCGTACCAGGGCGCCGCCAGCAGCCCGGCCAGCTCGGGCCGCGCCAGTCCGAACACCTCGACCACCACGCCGAGTTCGAACGGCGCCATGCCCGGGAAGGCGTACACCGCGACGTCGTGCACGGGCTCCGGGCGCCGGCCGATGGCGACGGGCACCGGCCGCGGGGCGGCACCGGTCCGGTCCTCGGCGTGCTGCTCGGCCATGCGAACCCCCTGCTCACGGGTGGCGGAATGCCGGTGAGTGTAGCCGTCCCGACCCCTTCGGAATTTTCTTCGAACCCGCCTGCAACCTTCACCCCCGTCACACGTCCTTTGATACGGGGGCGGAGGGAACCCGGCAGAGGGCGGCTGGGATGATCCCCCCGATCACGATCTTGATCAGGTGACCTGACGGAACGGCGGCCGCCGTCACCGTCCCGGGGGAAAGCGGAAACGCGCATGTCCATGGCCATCGGGCCGACCGCCGCGCAGGCAGGGGGGCGGGGCTTCTCCATCCGTGGAGTCGTCGCCGCGCTGTTCGGCGCGCAGGAGGCCGGCGAGCCGCTCGCCGGCGCCGCCACCGAGCAGGAGGCGAAGCAGCGCCGCTCCGGTTTCCGGCTGCTGCGCGGCGGTCGCAAGCCCGCCGAGGACCGGCCCACCCTGACCGACCTGTACCACGCCCACCGGCTCGGCCTGGTCCGGATGGCGGTCATGCTGGTCGACCACCAGGACCTGGCCGAGGACGTCGTCCAGGACGCCTTCACCCAGCTCTACCAGCGCTACGGCGAGGAGCTGGACGACCTCGACAACGCGCTCGGCTACCTGCGCACCTCGGTGGTCAACGGCGCCCGCTCGATGCTGCGCCGCCGCAAGACCGCCCGCGAGTACGTGCCGCCGCACGTGGCCGACGCCCCGTCCGCCGAGGACCACGCGGTGCTCAACGACGAGCACCGCCGGGTGCTGGTGGCCCTGCAGGAGTTGACTCCCCGCCAGCGTGAGGTGCTGGTGCTGCGCTACTGGTCCGACCTGTCGGAGGCGCAGATAGCCGAGACCCTGGGACTGTCCCGGGGTGCCGTGAAGTCCACCGCCAGCCGCGCTCTGGACGCCTTGGAAAAGCACCTGGAGAAGGTTCGATGACCGACAAGCTCCCCCGCCGCACCGGCGGCGACGGCGACGGGCCGGCCGAGACACCGACGGAACGGCTGCTCCGCGAGGCGATGACGGCCCGGGCCTCCCTCGTCACAGCCGCCAGCCTGCGCCCGGCCGCTCCCCCGAAGAACCGGATCCGCCGGCTGCGCCCGGTGTACGCCGTCACCGTGCCGCTCGGCCTGGCCGCCGCCATGGCGCTCGGCGTGCTCACCTTCCACGGCGAGCCGGTCGCCCAGGACGAGGTCCCGCCCCCGGCCGCCACCCTGACCACCTCGCCGAGCCCGACGCCCGAGCCGACCGGCGACCCCAG
The DNA here is from genome assembly GCF_042268845.1 of Kitasatospora sp. NPDC056273. NCBI lineage: Bacteria > Bacillati > Actinomycetota > Actinomycetes > Kitasatosporales > Streptomycetaceae > Kitasatospora > Kitasatospora sp. NPDC056273. The sequence goes on from NZ_JBHJSJ010000016.1 coordinate 155,560, forward strand.
CCCGACGGCCGCCCCCACCGATCCGGGCACGCCCACCGGCGAGGCCGAGACGGAGGTCCCGCTCGCCGACGGCGTCCCGACCACCGCGACCTCCGCCCCCGGCACCGCGAGCGGCCCGGCGACTTCGTCCAGCCTGCGGGGCGTCAAGTTCAAGGTCCCGGCGGGCTGGAAGGCCGTGCCGGTCTCGGCCGACCGGGTCTGCGTCCTGAGTCCGGGCGCGCCGACGGAGCCGCAGCAGGGCTGGGCGCCGGCCAGGTGCGAGCCGTACGGCGTCCTGGTCGTGGCCTACAACTCCCCGGACGAACTCGAGGGCGGCGCCTGGCCGACGACGGACGACCTGGTCGCCGACAGCGGCTGGGGCCACCAGCCGAACTGCCCGATCTGGGGCCGGCCCTACTTCCCGGACAACGGCTACTCCTCGGTCGGCGCACCCGTGCGGACCAAGTCCACCGTGGCCGGCAAGGCGATCGACAAGACCCAGTGGAACGTCACCTGCAAGCCCGGGGACACCTTCACCGCCCAGCTGTGGGGGATGGGCCTGGACCAGGTCTTCGTGGTGGCGAACGGGCTCAAGAGCGACTACCAGCCGGGCCTGACGGCGATCGTCAACAGCCTGGACGTGAGCGGCCACAAGTCACCGTCCCTGACCGCGTCCGACAAGGGCGCGAAGGACATCGCGATCACGGTCGACGGCGGCCTCGGCGCCGGGCAGAAGGTGTCCACCAACGGCACCCCGGTGACCTTCACGGTGACGTACCGGAACACCGGCCAGAAGACCTACGACAAGCTCCAGCCGCTGGTCTACACGAAGGAGTACGCCGGGACGCCGCCGAGCGAGATGGTCACGATGAACAAGGGCAAGCTGGAGCGCCAGGACGGCGGCGTCTGGAAGGAGATCCCGCTCGCGATCGGCGGCGGCATGGACTACGCCATGGTGGGCCAGCAGGCCCAGTTCTCGCTCGCGCCGGGAGAGTCCAGGACGGTGACGTACCGGATGGCCCTCGACAAGCTGGACGGGCCCGGCACGATGCCGGTGTCCGTCCAGGCGGTGCTGCCGTACGACGGTTCCGCGCCGCTGACCTCCGTGAAGGAGCTGATCGTCCCGGTGACGGTCGTGAAGTAGCCGTTCCACGCTGGCAGTTGAGGCGCCGCGACCGGGTTTCCCCCGGTCT
>NZ_JBHJSJ010000016.1:156741-179575 GCF_042268845.1 Kitasatospora sp. NPDC056273
GGGGTCTCTGCCCCTTCCCCCCCGGGGTTTTTCCGGCCCCCCCCCGGGTTCCCCCCCGGTCGCGGCGCCTTTCGGCGTTCCGGGGAGGGGCCGGGAAAAATTCTTCGAACCGGCCTGCAACCCCCCGGCGGGATGGACGTCTATCAGGGTGAGAGGCAGGGAGAGCGAGCCGGCGGAGCCGGGGGGCTCGGGCCGGTTCCTCGGGGCGCGACCGTAGGCGCCCGCTCATTCGATCACCACCATCACCATGTCCTTGGGGGGACTGTCACATGAACGCGTCCGTTATCGCCCGTATTGCGAAGATCGTCCCGCTGGCCGTCGTCACCGCCGTGGGAATCGCGGCCTGCGGCCCGACGAACGGCGAGGCGTCCGTCGCCGCCTCCGCTCCCGCCTCCACCCCGGCCGTCACCTCGTCGGCCACCCCCGGCGCGGGCGCCGTCCCGACCGTCCCCGCCCCGGCCGCGCCGACCACCGAGGCCGCGCCGACCACCGGCGCCCCGGCCGCCGCGGCGCCCGCGGCCGGGGCCGCCAAGGCCGAGGCCAGGCCCGTCGCGAAGGCGCCGGCCAAGCCCGCCGTCAAGCCCGCGGCCAAGCCCGCCGCGCCGAAGGCCGGCCCCGCCGAGTCCGGCGGAAGCGGGATCGGCATCACCTTCGGCGGCCTGAACGAGGGCGGGCAGATCGAGCTCAACGGCCTGGTGTCCTTCTCCGTGACCTGGAAGAACAACGACGCCACCGGCACCCGCAGCGTCGCCCCGGTGGTGGCCACCCAGCAGTACGAAGGCGCGCCCTGCAGCCGGATCATCGCGACGGCGGACGGCACCCTGGAGCGCAAGGACGCCTCGGGCTGGAAGAAGCTGGAGCTCAGCCAGGGCACCGGGATGGACTACGTGATCAACCGGAAGGACGGGGCCTTCACGCTGGCCGCCGGTGAGAGCCGGACCATCGAGTACCGGATGCGGCTGTCCACGGCCAACCGGCCGGGGCGGATCACGATCGAGGCGGACGCCCCCGTGCCGAACTCCACGGACTACCAGGGCATCGCGAAGGCCGAGCTGAACGCCACGGTCGTCGACCACAAGAGCCCGGTGGTGAGCGGCGTGACCACGTCGAGCCCCAAGGTCGGGACGACTCCCGCCGACTTCGGCTTCGTGGTCGACGCGCCGCAGGGCACCGCGGACCTGCACCCCGTGGTGGCCGTGTCGAGCGCCTCGTGGCTGACCCCGGACGACGTCACGCTGGAGGTCATGGCCGGCGGCGCGTGGAAGCCGGTCGAGCTGCGCGAGGCCTGCGACGGTCTGACCGCGGTCGCCCCGACCGGGCTGGAGGTCAACCGGAGGGGCGACTCGGCCGAGTACTCCTTCCGGATCACGATGAAGAAGGCCCCGCAGTACGACGTGGAGGTCCAGGTGGGCGCCCAGGCGAACGGTCACCAGGCAGCCCGCCGGCCCGTCTTCGACCCCCAGGGCCGCCGGTAGCGGACGCCCGCACCGGAGCCGAAGGGCCCGGCCTCCCACTGCTCGGGAGGCCGGGCCCTTCATCGTGGCCGCGTCACGGCCGTCGTGCGCAGGCTCAGGCGAGCGAGGCCATCCAGGCCTCGACGTCCTCGGCGCTGCGGGGCAGGCCGGCCGAGAGGTTCTCGTTGCCGTCGGCGGTGACCAGGATGTCGTCCTCGATCCGGACGCCGATGCCGCGGTACTCCTCCGGCACGGTCAGGTCGTCCTGCTGGAAGTACAGGCCGGGCTCGACGGTCAGCACCATGCCGGGGACCAGCAGCGCGTCGACGTGCTCCTCGCGGCGCGAGTGGGCGCAGTCGTGGACGTCCAGGCCGAGCATGTGGCCGGTGCCGTGCAGGGTCCAGCGGCGCTGGAGGCCCAGCTCCAGGACCTTCTCGACGTCGTACACCGAGGCGTCCAGCAGGCCCCAGGCGAGCAGCCGCTCGGCGAGCACGCGCTGCGAGGCCTCGTGGAAGTCGCGGAACCGGGCGCCGGGCTTCACCGCGGCGATGCCGGCCTCCTGGGCGTCGTACACCGCGTCGTAGATCCGGCGCTGGACCTCGGTGAAGCTGCCGTTGATCGGCAGGCTGCGGGTGACGTCCGCGGTGTAGAGGGTGCTGGTCTCCACGCCCGCGTCCAGCAGCAGCAGCTCGCCCGGGCGCACGTCGCCGTCGTTGCGCACCCAGTGCAGGGTGGTGGCGTGCGGGCCGGCCGCGGCGATGGTGCCGTAGCCGACGTCGTTGCCCTCGACCCGGGCGCGGCGCCAGAAGGTGCCCTCGATCCAGCGCTCCGAGGTGGCGACGGCCTGGCCCAGCTCGCGGACCACGTCGGTGAAGCCCTTGACCGTGGCGTCGCAGGCGGCGCGCAGCTCGCCGATCTCCCACGCGTCCTTGACCAGCCGCAGGCCGCTCAGGAACTCCTTGAGCCCGGCGTCCTCGTCGGCGTCCAGGGCGTCGGCGAGCGCGGCCTCCAGGCCGGCGTCGTAGCCGCGGACGATGCGGGTCGGCACGGCGGAGTCGGCGGCCTTCGCGGCCAGCTCCTCGGCGGCCTTGCGCACGTCGCGGGCGGGCAGCCCGAGCAGCTGCTCCTGCTCGGCCAGGCTGTGCCGGCGGCCGACCCACAGCTCGCCGTAGCCGTCCAGCCAGAACTCGCCGTTCTCGCGGTTCGAGCGGGGCAGCAGGTAGAGCACGAAGTCGTGGCCGGTCGCGCCGGTCGGCTCGCCGACCAGCACCGCGTCCTCGGTCTGGTCGCCGGTGAGGTGGACGTACTCGCTGGCGGCGCGGAACGCGTAGTCGGTGTCGTTGGAGCGGACCCGCAGGTTGCCGGCCGGGACGACCAGGCGCTCGCCGGGGTAGGCGGCGGACAGCGCGGCGCGGCGCTCGGCCGCGTACGGGGCCTGGGCGACGGGGGCGAGGCCGTGCAGCTCGGTGTCGGCCCAGCCGGACTTCATCGAGGCGGCCAGCTCGTCGGAGATGTCGCCGTAGAGACCGTTCTTGCGGCCCTTGTGCTGCTCAGGCTCCTCGCCGCCCTCGGCCTCGGGGTTCTCGGCCACCGCGGGGGTACGGTCCTCGGTCACGTGCAACGCCTCCTTGGGGGGTGGTACCGCCGCCCCTGGGGGAGGTGTCGGATCGCGACACGCGCGGGCGGCCGTGCGTCCGTCCATGGTACGGACGCCCGGCCGCCCGTTCGTTCCGGGTCCGAACCGTCACTCGAAGCGGGCCGCCAGCAGCATCAGGTCGTCGGTGGCCGTGCCCCCGGCGTCCGGGGCCGGGCAGACGGCCAGCAGGTGGGCGCAGAGCCGGTCCGGGTCGATCCGCACGTCGCGCGGGGCGTCGGCGGCGGCCCGGCGCAGGTTGGCCTGCCCGGCGTGCAGGGTCGGGCCGCAGCGGCGGGCCAGGCCCTCGGTGTAGAGCAGCAGGGTGTCGCCGCGCTCGGCGACGAACTCCACCCCGGGGGCCTCCCAGCAGGCCAGCATGCCGAGCGGGGCGGAGAGCGAGGTCTCCACGAACTCGGCGCCGTGCCGGCCGACCAGGACGGGCGGGCAGTGCCCGGCGCCGGCCAGGGTGATCCGGCGCTCCTCGGGCTCGATCCAGGCGTAGACGGCGGTGGCGGTGCGGGTCGGTTCGGTGGTCTTGAGCAGCAGCTCCAGGTCCCCCAGGACGGAGACCGGGTCCTCGCCCTCCAGCACCGCGTACGCCCGCAGCGCGGCCCGGACCCGGCCCATCGCGGCGGCCGCGCCGGGGGCGGAGCCGGGGCCCGCGCCGGGGCCGTCGCCGGAGACGGAGCCGACGGTGAGGCCGATGGTGCCGTCGGGCAGCGGGATCGCGTCGTACCAGTCGCTGCCGGTGGAGCGCTCCAGCCCGGCGGGGACGAGCCGGGCGGCCAGCCGCAGCCCGGCGGCCCGGGGGAGCCGGTCCGGCAGCAGGCCGCGGCGCAGCGCCTCGGTGGTGCGCGAGATCCGGTCCGCCTCCAGCTGCTTGGCGAGCAGCGGGGCGGCGATCTCGCAGTAGTGGCGGGCCAGTTCGCGCTGGCAGTCGGTCGGTTCGGCGGGCTCGTCGTAGAACCAGAGGGCGGCGGCGAGCGGGCCGTCCTCCTCGGTGGCGAGCGGCAGGCCGTAGGCGCCGCCGAGGCCGAGGTGGACGGCGAGTTCGCGCAGCCGGGCGCCGGTGGCCGGGTCCTCGGCGAGGTCGTGGGAGTGCAGCTGGGCGGGCCGGTCCCGTTCGCGCAGCAGTCGGGCCAGCAGGCTCTGCTCGGTCGGGACGGTCTCCAGGGCGCCGAGGCTGGCGCGGTCGAGGCCGTGGCCGACCGGCTGTCCGGGTCCGCCGCCGGGCCGCCGGGTGACCAGCATGCCGCGCCGGGCGCCGAGCAGGGCGGCGCCGGAGGCGAGGACGGTGTCCAGGGTGGCGGCCAGGCCGCGGGCGCGGGCGAGCCGTTCGGTGTGCTCGTGCAGGCTGGTGATATCGGACAGGCGTCCGGCCAAACGGTCCTGCAGCGCGGCGGAGGGCGCCGTGCGGCCGTCCGCCGTGCCGTCCGGGGCGTTGACGGGGCCGGGGAGGTCCGGCAGGTCGAGGACGGTGAGCCCGCCCGCGCAGCCGGGTTCGCCAGGCTCGGCGGTCGTCGTCGGGAGGGCCGTCGACGGGTGGGACTCGTTCATGCCGTCACTCCTGACGCGGTGCTACGTGCCATGCGAAACCCCCAGGTACGGCCAATGTGGAGCGAGCACGGCCAAAGGGCGTGTTTCGCCTCGATTCGCTACTACTCGTCATTGATCGACAGCAATGCCACCACTTCTACACAGGCCATTCGGGGCATGTCCAGATCCAGGACGACGCGGTGGCCCGTTCCACATCGATCGCGACCCGGTCGGGGGGCGCGCGGGGTTGGTGCGCGCGCCACTCGGCCCGGAGGCATGGAGCGGGCCGCGAGCGGGCAGAACCGGGAGGACGGCCCGGGCGGCCGTCCGGATCGTATGTCCGTGCCGCCCGTGAGCCGGGTCGGCCGGAACTCTCTCACTCGTACGGTGGAACCAAGCGCGCCCGGGCGGCGTCCATCCGGTCGCGTACGGGATTCTCGTTCCAAGGGCTGTGCCCTGCGCGGCCCTTTCACGTCGTACTCCACACCTGCTCCACGTCGTGCCGCGCCGTCCGCCCTGCCGCCCGCCCCGCGCCGCGCCGCCCGGGTCCGTGCCGCGGCGGGTCCGCGCGGAGGATCCCGACGGACGCCGGCGGAGCGGAGCGAACCGAGCGGTCAGGGAAAGGAACGAGCGCCATGCGTGAGAACCCGAAAGACCGGTCGGAGGATCGTTCCGCCCGGCTGGCCGCGGCCCTGACGGCCGCCGTCGACCACCGTTGGCCCGTGGTGCCGGGCGCCGTGCTGCGCGACGGCCGCTGCTCCTGCGGCGACCTGGACTGCACCGTCCCCGGCGCGCACCCGCACGACCCCTCGCTGCTGGCCGCCACCACGGACGCCCGGATGGTGCGCTGGTGGTGGGAGCGGCAGAGCCCGGACGCGCCGGTGCTGGCCGCCACCGGCTCCACGGTCTCGGCGGTCAGCCTGCCCGCGGCGGCCGGCGCCCGGGCGCTGGTCTACCTGGGCGCGCTGCGGCTGCCGCTCGGCCCGGTGCTGGCGATGCCGGGCCGCTACGCGCTGCTGGTGGCCCCGTACTCGCTGGACGTGCTCGGCGAGATGCTCGCCCAACTCCCTTGGGTGCCTGGCTCGTTGCGCTACCACGGGGCGGGCGGCTTCCTGCCGCTGCCGCCCGGCGGCGCGGCCGTCGGGGTCCCCTCGGCCGGAGGCTGGGGGAGGGTGCGCTGGGTGCTCGCGCCGCGACCGGGCGTCGGCGGCGGGGTCTGGCTGCCGCAGGTCGGGCCGCTGCTGGGGGAGTTGGTGGAGGCGACGGTCCGGCTGGACAGCGGGCGTTCGGCCTACTGAGGGCCACCGGAGCGGGACGGGCTGTCGACACCGTCCGTCGGGCCCGGATCCGGGCTTCTCCCGGGTCTCGGCCCGGGCCCGTCCGGGGGCTCCGAGCGGGGCACTCCGGAAAAAGAAAAGATCCGGCCGCTGGCGACGGGGGATGCACCAGCGGCCGGACTCTTTAGACAGTAACAAGGATCCGCGCCCGCGCCAATTTCCAAGACGCCCTCCACGCCCGGAAATTGCGCGTTCACCGCGACAATGTGACGCGTATCACGCGGATCCTGCGCCCTTTAGTTCAAGGTGACCTGACGGTTCACCAGGTTCGCGCGGGTGCGCCGCTCCTCGGCGGTCAGCGGGGCCGCGTCGGCGAGCACCGCGGCGAGCCGCTCGGCGAACTCGGCGGCCGGCTTCTCGCAGTCGGCGGCGGTCATCGCGAGCGGGAGGTCCCACACCGGGACGGTCAGGCCGTGCGCGCGGAAGGAGCCGACCAGGCGGGTGTCCGGGCCGAGCGAGGCCTCGCCGGCCGTGTTCAGCCGGGCCAGCGCGTCCAGCAGCTTCTCCTCGGGCACGGTCATCACCCAGCGCAGGTGGTTCTTGTCCGGGGTGCCGCACCAGTACGCGGAGTCCACGCTCGCGAGCTTCTCGGTCGGGATGGCCGAGGCGTTGGCGCGCTCCAGGGAGGCGGCGACCTCGCCGGTGGCGGCCTCGGCGTCCTCCAGCCAGAACTCGAAGCCGGTGTGCACGGCGGGCGTGAACGCGGCGGTGGTGTCCAGCAGGTCCTGCAGGCGGCGCCCGCCCGGGACGGTCCGGCGGGCCGGCACCGGGCTGCCCGGCCCGGTGGCCAGGGCCAGCTCCAGGGCGTCCGCGAGGTCGCGGCTGAGGTCGCCGGAGGCGGACTGGGTCTGCAGGCCGAGCAGGATCGAGCCGTCCTGGCGGCGCAGGGCCGGCCAGGCCAGCGGCAGCACGGTGGCCAGGGTCACCGACGGGACGTCACCGGTCGCGCCGTCGGCCACCCCGGCGGCCAGCGTCAGCGGCACCGTGGCGGCGGGCACCAGCTCGCGCAGCGCCACCCAGTCGGCCTCGCCCGGCAGGCCCTCGAACGGGCGGTGCACCAGCTCCTGCACCGCGTGCGAGGCCTCCCGGCCGTGACACGCCTTGTACCGGCGGCCCGAGCCGCAGGGGCAGTCCTCGCGGGCCCCGACCACGGGGATCTCGCCCGTGACGGCGGTGGTGGACTGGCGCTGCGGCGCCTTCTTGGCGGCCTTCTTGCCCATGCTGCGGCTCTCCCGGGAACGGTGGTCCTGTGTCCCGGGAAGCCTAACGACACATTCCCCGAGCCCGGCTCACGCGCTACGGGCATCGCCCCCGGTGCGCCGGGCGTGCCGGGCCCGGGCGGGCAGCGCCGCCCAGACCGTGACCTCGCCGGGGGCGTCGCGCACGCCCCAGTCGCTGGCCAGCTGGTCGACGATGCTCAGGCCGCGGCCGCCGCGCGAGGTCAGCGAGGGACTCGCGGGCAGCGGCCGGGTGGCCGCCCCGCCGTCCGTGACCTCCAGGGTGAGCACCCCGTCGGCGTGCATCTGCCAGCGGACCAGCACCCCGCCGGCCGGCTCGGCCGGACCCTCGGCGGGCTCCCGGGCGCTCTGCGCGGCGTTGGCCCCGGAGGGGACGCCGACCAGCACCTGCCCGAGCACCTCGGCCCGGGCGCTGCGGCCCAGGGCCGGCAGCGGGCCGAGCGGACGGGCGTACCGACAGGCGTTGCTCAACAGCTCGGAAAGGATCAGAACAGCATCATCGATGACCGGTTCGGGTACCTGCCGGTCACCCAGATCTCGACGCAGTCGGCGCCGTGCGACCCCGACACTCGCTGGGCCGTGCGGCACTGCCATGGTCGATGAAGTCGGCACTTCACGCGCCACCATCAACGCCACCCCCGGACCTCCTTCAGCGTATGCCGAGGGAGAGATGCCCCTTGGTAATGCGTCGGAAACGAGCACCGGACGATCCCGCGAGCCCATTTCGAGTGCGGCGACCGACGGTCGACATCAGGTCATTCCGCGCTCACCCTCCGTCGCCCGGATGCAAGAATTCCGGCAATTTCGCGCGAGGAAGGTTTGACTGCCGACCAGAGTGATCGGATCGGAGGGGTTCGGAGGAGTACGGCCTTCGGTGCGCCGACGGATCACCGGTGGATCACCGGCCGAGCTGCGCCAGTACCTCCGCGGGCCGGTTGGTGATGATCGCGGACACCCCGAGCTCCAGGCAGAGCTCGACGTCGGCCGGCTCGTCCACCGTCCACACGTGCACCTCGTGGCCGAGCTCGCGCAGCCGGGTCACCAGCTGCGGGCGGGCCCGCACCAGCTCGATGCCCGGGCCGGCGATCCGCGCCCCGCCCGGCAGCGGCGAGCCCTCGCGCAGCCGGCCGAGCAGCGGCAGGGTCCGCTCGAACAGGAAGACCCGCCGGTACCGCGGCGCGGCGGCGGCCACCCGGTTCAGCGCGACCGAGGAGAAGCTCATGATCCGGGCGGACGGGCGGTCGCCCTCCCGGATCGCGCCGATCTTGAACCGCTCCAGGGTCCGCAGCAGCTCGGCCTCCACCCGGCCGCGGAAGCGCACCGGGTGCTTGGTCTCGATCGCCAGGTCCACCGGGCGGCCGCACTCCACCACCAGCTCCAGCAGCCGCTCCAGCCGCAGCACGCCGCGCAGCTCCGGGTCGGTGCTGGGGCGGCCGGTCTTCCAGGCGCCGAAGTCGTACGCCTCCAGCTCGGCGAGGGTCATGGCCGAAACGGTGCCCCGGCCGTTGGAGACCCGGCCGATCCGGCGGTCGTGCACGCAGACCAGCGCGCCGTCGGCGGTGACCCGGACGTCGCACTCCAGCGCGTCCGCGCCCTCGTCGAGCGCGCGCCGGTAGGCCGCGAGGGTGTGCTCGGGCAGGGCGTGGGAGGAACCGCGGTGGGCGATCACCTGGACGGGCGGCACGGTGCGCGCCGCCGCCGAGGACAGGTCTGGGCTGGTCACAGGCCCAACGATAGGCGGCGGAGGTGAAGCGCGGACAAAGACGGCCCCAACCTGTGGGGCCGTCTGCGCACCTGCGGGGCCCGCTCGGGCCCCGCTCCCTCCGCTCCGTCAGCCCCGGACGGCGCGGCGGCCGAGCGGGGTGAGCGCCCAGGTGGCCAGGGCCGGCACCAGGAAGGCGAACAGCGAGGCCGAGGTCCACTCCTGCGGGGTGAAGTGCAGCGCCTCCTGGGCGGAGGTCCAGAAGTCCGTCCACCAGCCCGCGACCTTGGTCGGCGCGATGAACTGGTAGACCGCGAAGCCCAGGGCCCACGGCAGCAGCATCAGCCAGCGGGACGGCGCGTCGGCGGAGAGGTTCCAGCCGCGCCGGCCGGCGCCGAGGAAGTAGTCCACCACGAGCACCGCCAGCAGCGGCACGAACACCGAGCCGATCAGGCCGAGGAAGCCGTAGTAGGTGTCGGTGAACTCGTCGATCTGCAGCGCCAGCACGGTGATCAGCACGCCGATCGCGCCGGAGAGCACCCGGCGGTCCACCTTCGGCAGCAGGTTCTGCACCGACATCGCGGTCGAGTACACGTTGGCGAAGGACTGGTCCGTCTCGCGCAGCACCAGCACCAGCAGGAACAGCCAGCCGGCCCAGACCCCGAGGAAGGAGTCGAAGATCCGGTTCGGGTCGCCGTCCGACTGCAGCAGCGCCATCAGGCCGAGCACGTAGCACCAGACCTGGGCGACCGTGTAGCCGGAGAAGCTGCCCCAGAACGCCGAGCGCGGGGTGCGCGAGTGCCGGGTGTAGTCGGCGGCCAGCGGCACGAAGGAGACCGACACCGCGATCATCGCGTCGGTGGCGCCGAGGAAGCCGTGCCAGTTGCCCGCGCCCGGGTCCGGCACGCCCTGGCGGCCCAACTGGACGGTGAAGTACACCATCGCCACCGCGACCGCCCCGGCCACGAAGCGGCGCAGCACCGCGATCGAGCCCAGCGGCCAGATGGTCAGGGCGGTGGTCAGCGCGCCCGCGAGCAGGACGAACAGCCAGCGGTAGCCGGTGGTGTGCGCGACGGTCTGCGCGCCCGCCGAGATGGTCAGCAGCTCGAAGACGCCCCAGCCGATGCACTGCACGATGTTCAGCACCGTCGGCAGGTACGACAGCCGGGTGCCGAACAGCCCGCGCAGGTTCGCCATCGCGGGGGCGCCGGTGCGGGCGCCGATCAGCGCGGCCACGGCGAGCATCGCGGTGCCGACCGCCGTACCGATCGTGATCGCGGTCACCGCGGCGGCCAGCGACAGCTCGCTGCCGGGGGCGCCGAGCACGGTGGCGGCGGTGGAGAAGCCGATCAGGCTGACGCCCAGGTTCATCCAGAGCGCGAAGTGGTCCCGGAAGCGCAGCGTGCGCGGCGGTTCGGTGTCCAGGACCAGGGGCGCTTCGACGTGCTCGGCGCGTTCCAGGAGGGCGGTCGCGCCCGGCGCGGGGGCGTTCGCGCCGGAGTCGGAGGCGTTCGTACCCGAAGAAGAGGATGGCGAAGCAGGCGGCATGGCCGATACTCCCTACGCCGGCATTACCCGGACAGGTTCCGGCGGTCAGCGCCCCCTCGAACGTCCGTCACTCGTGTGGCGTACGGTCGACATGCGCACTCTCAGCCTGGTGGGTCCAAGCTCCCGCGTGTCAGTTTGGAGCGCCAGGCTAACCGGCGCGGGTGCCGACGCCCAAGGCCGAGGGCGGGGCGGTCCGCATCGCGGACGCCCGACGGGGAGGGGAGCCCCGGCCGTCGGTACGGGTGCCGGAGCCGGTGTCAGCGCCGCTGTGGGTGCTGACGCCAGCGCCGGTGTCGGTGCCGGCTAAGGATTCTTATGAGTTCTTCAGAGGGGTCCTTACGGCAAACGAATCGACAGTGCGAAAAACTATGGTCCTTGGTTCTGCCAGCTATGGAGGTCGTCCGTGAGCACCGAGCGCGAGGTTGGGCCCACCGGGCCGCAGGGGGAGCAGCCCGCCGGGCCGGGGGCGGCCGAGTCCGCTGCCGCGGGCCCCGCTCAGGGCGGGCACAACCCGACCATGGCGTTCCGGCGGGTGCCCGAGCCGGAGGCGGGCGCGGTCGAGGCCGCCGCCGCCGAGGCGGCGCCGTCCGCCGACGCCGTTCCGGCCGAGGAGGTCCCGGCCGGGGGTGGGCACAAGCCCACCGTCGCCTTCACCAAGGTGCCCGCACCGGAGGCACCCGCCGAGCCCGTGGCACCCGCCGCACCCGCCGCACCCGCCGTCGAGGAGCCGGCCGTCGACCCGGCCACCGGCTACATCGACGCGCCGCCGCCGGTCCTGCCGCCCGTTCCGCCCGCCCCGGTGGCCGCCGCACCCGCCGCCCCGGCCCTGCCGCCGGCCGGCAACCCGTACGCCACCCCGACCCACGGCGTCCCCGCCGCCGGCGCGCACGAGGGGTACGGCGCCGCTCCGGCCGCGCCCGCCGCCCCCGCCGCGCACGGCCACCACCCCTTCGGGGCCGGCCAGCCGCTCGGCGGCTGGGGCCCCACCCACGACTCCACCTCCGGCGGCGCCGGCTACCCCGGCGGCCCGGCCGGCCCGCACGGCTACCCGGCGGAGTACCCCGGCGGTCCGGGCGGCCCCGGCGGCCCGCGCAAGAAGCGCGGCGGCCTGGTCGCCCTGATCGCGGCCGTCGCGCTGGTCGCCGGTGTGGCCGGCGGCGCGCTCGGCGTGTCCGTCTCCGACAGTTCCGACCGCAGGAGCTCCGCGAACGACCACCGCAGCACCACCGTCCAGGCCAGCGACACCCAGAAGAACGAGCCCGTCCCCGGCTCGATCGCCGCCATCGCGCAGAAGGCGCTGCCCAGCGTCGTCACCATCAAGGCGCAGGGCAACGGCGAGTCGGGCACCGGCACCGGCTTCGTCTTCGACACCGAGGGCCACATCCTCACCAACAACCACGTCGTCGCGCCGACCCTCAGCGGCGGCAAACTGACCGTCAAGTTCGCCGACGGCAGCTCCTACAGCGCCTCGGTGCTCGGCCACGCCGAGGGCTACGACGTCGCCGTGGTCAAGATCGACAACCCGCCCAAGAGCAAGCTGGCCCCGCTGCCGCTGGCCGACTCCGACAAGGTCAACGTCGGCGACGCCACCGTCGCGATCGGTGCGCCGTACGGCCTGGAGTCCACCGTCACCAGCGGCATCATCAGCGCCAAGGACCGCCCGGTGGCCTCCGGCGACGACACCGGCTCGCAGGCCTCGTACATGAACGCCCTGCAGACCGATGCCTCCATCAACCCCGGCAACTCCGGCGGCCCGCTGCTCGACTCCGGCGGCGCGGTGATCGGCATCAACTCGGCGATCCAGTCCAACGCCTCCGCCAACGGCCGGGCCGGCAGCATCGGCCTGGGCTTCGCCATCCCGATCAACCAGGCCAAGTGGGTCGCGGACACCCTGATCAAGACCGGCAAGCCGGTCTACGCCAAGCTCGACGTGCTGCGCAACGACGACTACAAGGGCGACGGCGCGCAGATCCAGACCAAGGACATCCAGGGCCAGCCCGCCGTCACCCCCGGCGGCGCGGCCGACAAGGCCGGCCTCAAGCCGGGCGACGTCATCACCAAGCTCGGCGGCGTCCCGATCGACAACGGCCCCGCCCTGGTCAGCCGGATCTGGACGCACAAGCCCGGCGAGACCGTCGACGTCGAGTACACCCGCAACGGCCAGACCCTCAACACCAAGGTCACTCTCGGCCAGCGCGAGGGCGACCAGCCGTAACCCCCGCCCGCACCGAAACGTGTGCACCGAACCCCGCCGGACCCGTTAGGCTGACCTCCGCCTGGAGAGCTGCCCGAGCGGCCTAAGGGAACAGTCTTGAAAACTGTCGTGCGGTGACCCCGTACCGTGGGTTCGAATCCCACGCTCTCCGCCGGTAGGAGAACCACCTGCTCAGGGCGGGTGCCGAGACCACTCGGCACCCGCCCTCGGTGTTTCCCGGGCCACGGGCGGGGGCGGGGGTTGACCCTGACACGGTGGCAGGGGGTGGAGTGGTCGCACCATGTTGAACATCGGAGACTTCGCCAGCCACGGCCGGGTGTCGGTGCGGATGCTGCGCCACTACGACGCGATCGGGCTGCTGCGGCCCGCCCGGGTGGACCCGGTCAGCGGCTACCGCTTCTACGAGGCGTCCCAACTGGCCCGGCTCAACCGGGTGATCGCGCTCAAGGAGCTCGGCTTCACCCTGCAGCAGGTGCGGTCCGTCCTGGACGAGCGGGTGGACGCGGCCGAGCTGCGCGGGATGCTGCGGCTGCGGCGGGCCCAGCTCGCCGCGGCGATCGCGGCCGACGAGCTGCGGCTGGCCCGGGTGGAGGCGAGGCTCCGGACGATCGAGAGCGAGGGGACCATGTCCGTGCGGGATGTCGTGGTGAAGCCGGTGCCGTCCGTCCGGGTGGCCCAACTGACCGGTGTGGCCGCGAGTTACGAGCCGGAGGACATCGGGCCGGTGATCGGGCCGCTGTTCGCCGAGCTGTGCCGGCGGCTGGCCGGGGCCGGGATCGAGGCGGCCGGCCCGTCCGTCGCCCACTACCAGGACGCCCCGGAGGGCAACGGCTCGGTGCTGGTCGGGGCCGCCGTCCCGGTCGGCCCGTCGGTGCGGGCGGGCGCGCACGACTTCGAGGTGGTCGACCTGCCGCCGATCGGGGAGGCGGCGACGATCGTGCACCGCGGCCCGATGGACGAGGTCCTGGGCGCGGGCCAGGAGCTGGCCCGCTTCATCGAGGAGAACGGCTACCGCTCGGCCGGCTACGCCCGGGAGCTGTACCTGGAGTGCCCGGAGGACCCGGCGGGATGGGTCACCGAGCTCCAGGAGCCGGTGGTCCGCGGGTAGCCGGGCTTGCCCTCGACCCGGTCGAGGGTCCTAGCGTCACCCGGCATGACCACTGCCGCTGCCACCGCCGACGTCGGTTCGCGGGCCGCGCTGCCCCGGACGTACCTGCTCTGGCTGGCCGGGGTCCAGGCCGGACTGCTGGGCGACGCCGCGCTGTACTTCGCCCTCGGCTGGGCCGCCTCCGCGCACGGCGGCGGCGCGGCCGGGCTGGTCCTGACGGCGGTCACGGTGCCGCGCACCGCGCTGGTCCTGCTGGGCGGCGCGGTCGCGGACCGGTTCGGCGCCCGTCGGGTGATGCTCGTCGGGGACACGGTGATGCTGGCCGCGACCGCCGCGCTGGCGCTGGTCGCGGCCGACCGGGGCACACCGCTCTGGCTCCTGGTCGCGGCGGCGGCCGTGATCGGGACGGTCGACGCCTTCCACCTCCCGGCGAGCGGTTCGATGCCGCGCCGGCTGGTGCCCGCCGACCGGCTGCCCCGGGCGCTCGCCCTGCGGCAGGCCGGCGGGCAGGGCGCCGTCCTGCTCGGGGCGCCGCTCGGCGGCCTGCTGGTCGCGGCCGGCGGGCTGCCCGGCGCGGCACTCGTGGACGCGGTGAGCTTCGGGGTCGTGCTGCTGGTCCTGCTGCGGGTCCGCCCCGGGGCGGACGGGCCGTCCGGTCCGCGGGCCGGCCTGCTGAGCGAGGCCGCGGTCGGCGTCCGGCTCGCCCTTGCCGACCCGCTGCTGCGGGCCGCGCTGCTGCTCACCGGTGCGGCGGCCGGGGCGCTGCTGCCGGTGGTGTCGCTGCTCGGCCCGCTGCTCGCCCGGGCGCACGGCTGGTCGGCCGGGACGGCGGGGCTGGTGAGCGGCGGGCAGGCGGCCGGGGTGCTGGCGGTGGCCGTCCTGGTCGCCCGACGGGGCGCGCTGCCCCGGGCCGGCGTGGGGGCGGCCGCCGGGCTCTGTACGGCGTCGGCGGGGATCGCGCTGCTGGCCCTGGCCGCGGGGCCGGTGGCGGCGGTGGCCGGCAGTACGGTGGCGGGCCTCGGCTCGGGGCTCTTCGCCTGCCACCTCGGCCCGCTGGTGCTGACCGGCGCGCCGCCGACCCATCTCTCGCGGGTCCAGGCCCTGCTGACGCTCGTGCAGAGCCTGGCCCTGGTGCTCTCGAACGCCCTGCTGGGCCTGCTCGCGGACGCGGCGGGCGCCGCCCCGCCCACCCTCCTCTGCGCCCTCGCCACCGCCGCCGCCGGCCTCACCGCCCTGGCCACCCCGACCCTCCGCCGGGCCTGAGCCGACCGGTCGCCCGCGCCGGCCCCGGGATCCGGCCGGCACCTCCCCGTACGGCGGCCCTTGCCGCCCGTCCCGGTGCCCGCCCGCCCCCTGCCGTCCGGGCGGTGCCTCGTCCTCCTGCCCGTTCACCTGCCCCTGCCCGTCCCGGCGCCCGCCCCTTCCCGTGGCCCACTTGCCCGCCCCCTGCCGTCCGGGCAGAGTGCGGAGGTGGAGGCGGTCGGGCGGCGAGTGGAGGCGGCGATGAGTGATCTGACGGACCGACTGGTGCAGGGCCTCCCGGACGGGGCCGTCGTGGTGGACCCGGACGTGACCGCCGCGTACCGCCACGACATGGCGGGTTTCTGCGCGGCCGGGCAGCCCGCGGCGGTGGTGTTCCCGGAGACGGTCGAGCAGGTGCGGCACGTGCTGCGCACCGCGACCGAGCTGCGCGTCCCGGTGGTGCCGCAGGGCGCCCGGACCGGGCTGTCGGGTGCGGCGAACGCGGTGGACGGCTGCGTCGTGCTGTCGCTGGTGAAGCTGAACCGGATCCTGGAGATCGACCCGGTGAACCGGATCGCGGTGGTCGAGCCCGGTGTGGTGAACGCCGAACTGTCCAGGGCTGTCGAGGAGTTGGGCCTCTCGTATCCGCCGGATCCGTCCAGCTGGGAGTCCTGCACGATCGGCGGCAACATCGGCACCGGGGCCGGTGGGCTCTGCTGTGTGAAGTACGGCGTCACCAGCGAGTACGTGCTCGGGCTGGACGTGGTGCTGGCGGACGGGCGGCTGCTGTCCACCGGCCGTCGGACGGCGAAGGGCGTGGCCGGGTACGACCTGACCAGGCTGTTCGTCGGCTCGGAGGGGACGCTCGGGGTGGTGGTCCGGGCGGTTCTGTCGCTGCGGCCGGCGCCCGCCCCGCAGCTGGCGCTGGCGGCGGAGTTCCCGAGCGCGGACACGGCCGGGGCGGCGGTCTGCGAGGTGATGGCGCGGGGTCTGACCCCGTCGCTGATGGAGCTGATGGACGCGGTCTCGGTGCGGGCCGTCAACGAGTTGGGGCGGATGGGGCTGCCGGAGTCCACCCAGGCGCTGCTGCTGGTGGCCTTCGACGGGCCGGACCGGGTGGCCGAGCTGGCCCGGGTCGCGCGGCTGTGCCGGGAGGCCGGGGCGACGGAGGTGGTGCCGGCCGAGGACGAGGCGGAGTCCGATCTGCTGCTGGCCGCCCGGCGGATGGCGCTGCCCGCGCTGGACCGGCTGGGCACCACGATGATCGACGATGTGGCGGTGCCGCGCTCCCGGCTGGCGGAGATGCTGAACGGCGTCGCGGTGATCGCCGAGCGGCACGGGCTGACCATCGGGGTGGTCAGTCACGCGGGGGACGGCAACACCCACCCGATCGTCATCTTCGACGCCTCGGACGAGGAGGAGACGGCCCGGGCCCAGCGCTCCTTCGACGAGATCATGGCGCTCGGGCTGGAGCTGGGCGGCACGATCACCGGGGAGCACGGTGTGGGGCTGCTGAAGCGGGACTGGCTGGCCCGTGAGTTGGGCCCGGTGGCGTTGGACCTGCAACGGCAGCTGAAGGCGGTCTTCGATCCGCTGGGAATTCTGAATCCCGGCAAGATGATCTGATTTTCACTGAAGTATTTCGGCGGGGACCGCACGTCCGAACCCCTGCCGTCGTGGTGTGACATCCGACGGCCTTTTCATGACCGGGAAAGTCGACATGGGAGGGTGACCGAACTTTTCCGGGGGCGTGCGTGCGGTTCGCACGCGCCAGGGTGGTGCGCTCAGCGGATCGCGTGGCGGTGCCGCGCCGTCCCCCGGACCGACCATCGAGCAGCGGCCGTACGGGTGAAGTCCCAGCTCGGACGGGGTATCTCGCCGCGTTTTCCGTTTTCCCGGCCGTCATGCGCGGCCCGGGTGGATATCACGCAAACGGGCGAAATTCGCCGTGTGAGCTAGCGCTTTGTCGATTTGTTGCGGAAGTCTGTCTTCCGGCGTCGCAGCCCGCAGGTGTTCGTCCGGTCGACGAACCTTGCGCACCTTGATCGACCATTGCGCGACAAGCAGCTTCCCGGAGGCATTCATGGCTCGCACCCACCCCCGTCGAACAGCCGGGCTCCTACTCGCCGGCCCGCTCGCGGCCGGCCTGCTGCTGGCCGGTGCCGGGGCTGCCGCCGCCGACAACGGCGCGGGCGCCGAGGGCGCCTCCAACGCCGGGGCGGTCTCCGACACCGGCACCGGCAACGTGTTCGGCGGGGTCGACGGAAACTACGTCTCCACCCAGCAGACCGCCGCCGGCTCCGGCGCCACGAACCAGGACAACACCATCGCGGTGAAGGACAACACCGGCACCGTCCAGGGAGGCCAGGGCAACAAGGACGTCAACGTCGTCGTCGCCCCGACCTTCAACTGACCGACCGACTGACCGGCCGCACGGCCGAGTGACGGCACCGGGCACCACGGAAGGCGGGGGCGCCGGACGTGGGTGGACGCGGGTGAGCTGAGCACCCGCCGACAGGCCCGGACCGGAACGGAACGGCCGGAACGGACACCGAACCACCGACGCATCACCACCAGAGGGAACAGCGCAACGACCGGCCTGCGGAAAGGGTCACCGCGAAACCGGTCTCGTGGGCGGTGCCGCCATCGGCACCGCCCACGAGTGTGTCCGGCGCAGGTCCCGGGTTCCCCGGCCGTCGGCCCGGGCGTCCCCGCAGGGCGTCCCCGCCGGGCCTCCTTGCCGGATCTCCCCGCCGCGCATCGCCGTCGGAGCACCCCGCCGGGCATCCCCGGAATCCCCCGCCGACCGGCCCGGATCCGTCCACCGAGGGCCCGCGCCCGGAGCCGTCGGCCCACGGCGGTACGGTTGCGCTCCGACAGCGCACCCACGTGCCCGGGCCCGGACGGACCGGCCCGGCCGGGGCGGCGACCGCGGCAATCGGAAGGAAGGGCGCGCGATGGCGGCGGAGGAGGAGGGCCTGACCGGCCCGGACGAGGCCAGGCCCGCACCGGAGGCCGGGGCGGAGCCGGCGGCGGACGTGCGCCCGGAGCCGTCGGCCGAGCCGCTCCACGAGCACCGCTCCGGGCCCAGGTCCGTCCCCGAACTACTGCTCGGCCGCCCGCCGATGGCCCGCCCGCTGCCGTCCTTCGACCACCAGGCCGCCCCGGCCGAGCCCGGCCCGCTGTTCGTGGACTGGCTCGCCACCGCGCTGCACGCCGGTGTGCTGGACCCGCAGGCCTTCACCCTCTCGACCGTCGACGCGGACGGCATGCCGGACGCCCGGGTGCTGGTGCTGCGCGACGTCGACGCGGCCGGCACCGGCTGGAACTTCTCGGCGGCCGCCGACAGCCCCAAGGGCCGCCAGCTCGCCGAGCACCCGGCCGCCGCGCTGACCGTCTACTGGCCGCAGCTGGGCCGCCAGGTCCGGGTGCGCGGCACCGTCGAGCGGGCCGCCGACCTGGTCGCCGCCGCCGAGTTCGCCACCCGCTCGCCCGCCGCCCGGGTCGGCGCGCTGGTCGGGCGGCAGAGCGAGCCGCTGGGTTCGGTCGCCGAGTACGACGAGGCGGAGGCGGTCGCCCGTCGCCGACTGGAGGCGCACCCGGACGCGGTCGCGCCCGGGCACGCGGTCTACACCCTGTGGGCGCACGAGGTGGAGTTCTGGCAGGGCGACGCCCAGCGCCGGCACACCCGGCTGCGCTACACCCGCACCGGCCCGGTCAGCTCCCCGGAGTGGTCGCGCACCCTGCTCTGGCCGTAGCGCCGTAAGGCCGCCGGGTCCCCAGGGCACCCAGGGCGTCCTGGGGACCGAAGCGAGGGCTACCGTCGCCCGGTCAGCGTGGCCCCCACGCTGGCCGCGACCACGCACCCGATCCCGGCCAGCTGCGGCGCGCCCAGCAGCTGGCCCAGCACCACCAGCCCGACCAGCGCGCTGACCGCCGGCTCCAGGCTGACCAGCACGCTGAACACCCGCTGCGGCATCCGTCGCAGCGCGGTCATCTCCAGCGCGTACGGGATCACCGGCAGCAGCAGCGACACCCCGGCCACCGCGGCGAGCAGCGCCACCGGCGAGGCCTCGGGCGCGGTCAGCCCGTGCCAGGCCTGGCCGAGCCCGAACGGCGCGAGCGTCAGCGCGCCGACCGTCATCGACACCGCCAGGCCCTGGAAGCCCTGGAAGGCCGCGCCGACCTTGTCGGTGAACAGGATGTACAGGGCGTAGCAGGCGGCCGCCCCGAAGGCGTACAGCAGGCCGACCGGGTCGAGCGATCCGCCGCCGTCGCCCTCGCCGAGCAGGGTCAGCAGAGCCACGCCCGCGGCCGCGAGCAGCGCCCAGAGCAGGTGGCTGGCGCGCCGGGCGAAGACCAGGGCGACGGCGAGCGGGCCGAGGAACTCGATGGTCGCGGCGGTGCCCATCGGCAGCCGGTCGATCGCCCCGGCGAACAGGAAGGTCATCCCGGCCGAGGCCATGCCGAGCAGCGCGGCCGCGGCGAGGTCGCGGGGGCGCTTGCCGCGCAGCTTCGGCCGGGTGACGGCGAGCAGGATGACGGCGGCGAAGCCGAGCCGGAGGAAGGTCGTGCCGCTGACGCCGAGCGGGCCGAACAGCGGCTTGGACAGGGCGATGCCGGTCTGCACCAGGAACATCGCGGTCAGACAGAGAAGCGGCGCCGGGATCCGCTCCGGGCGCCGCAGGACCTTGCCGAACCGGCCGGTGGACCGGCCGGGGTGGACTTCGGGTGGCGCCGAGGGGCCGGACGCCCCACCTCGTCGCCAGCTGCCCCGCTCGCCGGCGGGCTCGCCCTTGGGGGAGGGCGGCATGGCCAGGGCCTCGGCGACGGCGGCGGCCGACGACGAGGCGGCAGGGGTTTCGCTGGTATGGGAGGTGGGCATATTTGTGAGTTTGCCGTAAGGAGTGATGAACCAGCAAGCTCGTTACAAAAATCGGGACGGATACGGACGGGTGCGTCCGAAAGGGTGGACTCGCGCGGGTGTCGCGGCGTGGCTGCCGCGGTCGTCCGACGGACCGTCAGTATCAAGGCGGGGTGCGCCATCTCCGCTCCGCCGCCCTCCTCGCCGCCGCCCTCGTGCTCCTGCTGGCCACCGACGGGACGGTCGTGAACGCCGAAGCCGTCACCCCGGCCGCCGGCGCCGCCCCCCGCATCCGGGCCGTCAGGCTGCCCGACCGGTCCGGCCCGCCCCGGGCCCGCGACACCTGGAGCGGCCCCGCCTTCGACGCCTGCACCGCACCGCCGCTCGACACCCTGAAGGCCTGGCGCGACGCCTCCCCGTACGGGGCGCTCGGCGTCTACACCAGCGGCTCCCAGCGCGGCTGCGGCCAGCCGCGGCTCACCGCCGAGTGGGTGCGCCAGGTGCGGGCGCTGGGCTGGCGGTTCCTGCCGGTGCACGTCGGACTGCAGGCGCCGTGCGCCGACCCGGGCCACAAGCCCAAGCGGATCGACCCGGGGAAGGCCGTCGAGCAGGGCCGGGAGGAGGCGGACGAGGCCGCCCGGTCCCTGCGCGCGCTCGGTTTCGCCAAGGGCAGCCCGGTCTACCTGGACATCGAGGCCTATCCCTTGCGCGACCCGGCCTGCGGCCAGGCCGTGGTCGACTTCACCCTTGGCTGGACGGCGGGCCTGCACGCCGCCGGCTACCGCTCCGGCTTCTACTCCAGCCTCGACTCCGGCATCGCGGACCTCGCCGCCGCCGCCCGGGCCGGCGGCTCCCCGATGCCCGACGCGCTCTGGTACGCCCGCTGGGACGGCCAGGCCGACACCGACGGCTCCGGCGCCCTGGCCCCCGACCTCTGGACCTTCCACCAGCGCGTCCACCAGTACCACGGCAACGTCGAGGAGACCTTCGGCGGCGCCACCCTCACCGTGGACCGCAACCACGTGGACGGCCCGACCGCCCGCTGAGGCCCGCCGCCGATCACCGGCCCACTCCCCGCCCAGGGCGGGGAGCGGGCCGGGGGCGGAACCGGGACGAATCCGTGATCCGCGCAACGGGGCCGGGATACTGACAGCAGGGGGTGGGAGCGGCACAATCGGGCACGTCCGCGCGCATTACCGCCCGGTAGGTGCCGCGAGCGCAGCCCCCAGTGCCGCCAGGTCAAGGAGGACCCGTGTTCAGCACGATGCAGGACGTTCCGCTCACCGTCGCCCGAATCCTGGAGCACGGGTCCACGGTCCACGGCCGTTCGACCGTGACCACCTGGGACGGCACCGGCCCGGTCGTCCGGACGTACGCCGAGGTCGGTGCCCGCGCCGCCCAGCTCGCCTGGGCGCTGCGCGACGAGCTCGGGTGCACCGAGGAGAGCGTCATAGCGACGCTGATGTGGAACAACGCCGAGCACCTGGAGGCGTACCTCGCCGTCCCCTCGGCGGGCTCCGTGCTGCACACGCTGAACCTGCGGCTGCCGTCCCAGCAGCTGTCGTTCATCGTCAACCACGCCGCCGACCGCGTGATCATCGTCAACGGCAGCGTCCTGCCGCTGCTCGCCGCCGTCCTGCCGGACCTCGCGCCGACCCTCAGGCACATCGTGGTCAGCGGTCCCGGCGACCGCTCGGTGCTGGCCGGCTTCGCGGGCGGCGTGCACGACTACGAGGAGCTGATCGCCGGCCGGCCCACCGAGTACCCGTGGCAGCGCGACATCGACGAGCGGCAGGCCGCCGTCCTCTGCTACACCTCCGGCACCACCGGGGACCCGAAGGGCGTGCTCTACAGCCACCGCTCGGTCTACCTGCACTGCCTCCAGGTCAACACCGGCGACAACTTCGCCTTCACCCCGAGCGACACCGCGCTGCCAGTGGTCCCGATGTTCCACGTCCAGGCCTGGGGCATCCCGCACGCGGCCTTCATGTCCGGCGCCAACCTGCTCATGCCGGATCGTTTCCTCCAGCCCAAGCCGATGGCCGAGATGATCGCGGCCGTCCGCCCGACCGTCAGCGCCGCCGTCCCCACCATCTGGGCCGGCCTGCTGGGCGAGCTCGACGCCGGCGACTACGACACCTCCAGCCTGCGCATGGTGGTCATCGGCGGCAGCGCCTGTCCGCCCTCCCTGATGAAGGCCTACGAGGAGCGCCACGGCATCCGGGTGCTGCACGCCTGGGGCATGACCGAGACCTCCCCGCTCGGCTCCTTCGCCCAGCCGCCGGGCGGCCTCACCCCCGAGCAGGAGTGGCCGTACCGGATCACCCAGGGCATCTTCCCTGCCTCCGTCGAGGCCCGGCTGATCGGCCCGGGCGGCGAGCGGATGCCGCACGACGGCGTCTCGGCGGGCGAGCTGGAGGTGCGCGGCCCGTGGATCGCCGGGGCGTACTACGGCGGCGCCGGCCAGGACCCGGTCCGCCCGGACGACAAGTTCTCCGAGGACGGCTGGCTGCGCACCGGCGACGTCGGCACCATCACCGCCGACGGCTACCTGACCCTCACCGACCGGGCCAAGGACGTCATCAAGTCCGGCGGCGAGTGGATCTCCTCGGTCGAGCTGGAGAACGCCCTGATGGCCCACCCCGACGTGGCCGAGGCCGCCGTGGTCGCCGTCCCGGACGAGAAGTGGGGCGAGCGCCCGCTGGCCACCGTGGTGCTGCGCCCGGGCGCGACCGCGGGGCTGAAGGAGCTGCGGGCCTTCCTGGGCGAGCGGATCGCCTCCTGGCAGCTGCCGGAGCGCTGGTCGATCGTGGAGTCGGTGCCGAAGACCTCGGTCGGCAAGTTCGACAAGAAGGTGATCCGGGCCAGCTACGCGGCCGAGGAGCTGGACGTCACGGTGCTCGGCAAGGAGTGACCGCGCGAAGGGCCGGCCCCCCCCCGAACAAACGGGGCGG
>NZ_JBHJSJ010000017.1:0-172957 GCF_042268845.1 Kitasatospora sp. NPDC056273
AGCAGGTCGGGCCGGTGGGCGCCGCAGCGGTTGTGCGAGATGAACGGGCCCTCGAAGTGGATGCCGGCCAGGACGCCGTCCTCGACGAGTTCGGACAGGACGTGCGCCTGGCGGGCGACCTCGTCGATCTCGCCGGTGACGGTGGAGGCCACCGTGGTGGTGGTGCCGTGCTCCAGGTGGGTGCGGGCGGCCAGCAGCGCCTCCTCGGCGATGCCGGAGGCGTACGAGGCACCGCCGCCGCCGTGGACGTGCAGGTCGACGAAGCCGGGGACGACGGTGTACCCGGTCAGGTCGAGGTCGCCGGGCTCGGTGTCGCCGCCGAGGCCGGCGATGCGCTCGCCCTCGACGGCGAGGCGGTCGCCCTCGACGACGCCGCCGGGCAGGACCAGCCGGGCACCGGCCAGGGTGGTGCGGTTCGTGACGGTCATGGATGGGTCCTGGATGCCGTTCGCGGGGAGGGGCGGAGTCTCGGGCGGGGGAACGCCGACCGCCCGGCCCACGGGAGGCGGTCCGGTGGGCCGGGCGGCGCGGATCACGGCTGGACGGCCAGCGCGAACACGTGGATCGCCGCGGCGCGGGGCAGCGTGACGGAACGGATCGTCTTGCCGGGCGTCAGCGGGACGGTGTTGGTGAAGACGCCGTACCCGGTGCCGAAGTTGCCCGGCCCGGTGGGCGTGTTGCGGTGGTCCGTGGTGAACGCGGTCTTCGCGCCGTAGGCGTCGGTCGGGGTGCAGCACCAGTTGGGGAAGCCCAACTGGCCGCTGCTGGTGGTGCCGTCGGTGTAGGCGACGGTGACCGTGCCGGAGGCGAAGCCCGTTTCGGCCCCGAGGAAGCCCAGCGCGCTGCCCTGGCCGCTGAAGGTGATCTCCTGGCCCGCGGCCGACACGTTGTCGTTGGTGCCGGCGGCCGCGGACGGCCAGGTGAAGCTGAGGCCGTTGGCGCTGATCGTGGCGCCCGCGGTGGCGCCGGCCAGGGCCAGGGCCTGCGCCGAGTAGCTGTTCCCGGCGCCGTCGAAGTCGCCGGGAGCGGTGTCGCTCTCGGAGGTGGCGCCGACGTTGTCGAACGCCGCCTCCAGCGACGGGTAGGGCACGGTCCGCACGATCGTCTGCTCACCGCTGACGGTGTCGACCCCGGCCGGCCGGGCCCGGTAGCTCGCGGTGGCGGTGATCGCCGTGGCCGTGGTGCCGGGAGCGCCCTGGGGGCCGTGCACCGTCACCGTGGCCGACGCGGTCGTGCCCGGCGCGATGCGCGGGAGCGTGACGGTCGCCGGGGTGACGGTCCAGTCGGCGGGGGCGCTGATCCGCACGCTGGTGTCGTTCAGCGCGACGGCGCCGTTGTCGGCCAGGGTGATCCGGTACGTCCCGGGCTCCTGGGCCGTGCTGACGTCCTGCCAGGTGACGGCGGTGGCGGGGGCCAGGCCGTGGGTCGCGCCGGGGTGGACCCGGTAGAGCACCGTGGCGTGCGGCGGCACGTTCGCGGAGATCACGCCGGCCGTCCCGACGGCCTTCTTCGTCACCAGGTCGTCGAGCCGGTAGCCGCCGGCGGCGGGCAGGCCCGCCCGGGCGGCGGTCGTGGTGATGGTCTGCGCGGTGTCGGAGGAGTTGAAGAGCGCGACCGCCCGGTCCCCTCCGGCCAGCGGCCTGCTCAGCACGTCGTAGCCGGTTCCGTGCTGGACGACCCGCCCCTGGACGCCCAGCCGGTCCTGGTCGACGGCGATGACGTCGCGATTGCCGAGCAGCTCCAACGCCGCCGGGGAGAGACGGGTGAGGTCGGTGCTGGAGATCAGCGGCGCGGCCATCACGGCCCACAGCGAGATCTGGCTCTGCATCTCGTCCTGGCTGAGCCCGGAGTCGCCGGCGAGCAGGAAGTCGGGGTCGTTCCACCGGCCGGGGCGCTGCAGGTCGGCCAGTCCGACGTTGTAGCCGTAGTTGTACATGATCGACGCCCACTTCTCGGCGCCACCGGCCTGGCCGAGTGCGATGTCCGCGCCCTCCCGCCACAGGTTGCCGAGCGGCGCGGACCAGCGGATCACCGACTCCCAGTTCGTCGCACCCTGGAAGTAGGCGGGCGCGGAGACCGAGAAGACCATCCTGCGGTGGGTGTCGAGCAGCGCCCGGCTCATCGCGGTGTAGGTGTCGCGGTAGCTCTGCTCCTCGGTCTCGCCGGGCTTGACCGGGACGTTGCAGCCGTCGAGCTTGACGTAGTCGACGGCCCAGGACGCGAACAGGTCCGCGTCCTGCTGCCAGTGGTCGAGGGAGCCCGGGTAGCCGCCGCAGGTGGCGGTCCCGGCGTCCTCGTAGATGCCGAACTTCAGGCCGAGGTCGTGGACTTGGCGTCCGATGTAGGCCATGCCGTGCGGGAACAGCCGCGGGTCGGCGACCAGGTTGCCCTGGGCGTCGCGCTGCTTGGACATCCAGCAGTCGTCGATGGTGACGGTGTCGTACCCCTTCTTCGCCAGCCCGGTGGAGACGAGGGCCCGGGCGTTGTCGAGGATGGTCTTCTCGTCGATCCCGCACTGGTAGTACGACCAGTCGTTCCAGCCCATGGGCGGTGTG
This sequence comes from Kitasatospora sp. NPDC056273, assembly GCF_042268845.1. Classification (NCBI taxonomy): domain Bacteria; kingdom Bacillati; phylum Actinomycetota; class Actinomycetes; order Kitasatosporales; family Streptomycetaceae; genus Kitasatospora; species Kitasatospora sp. NPDC056273. Next base: position 2,556 of record NZ_JBHJSJ010000017.1, read on the forward strand.
GGGGCGTAGTTCGGGTACTCGGCGACGGTGCCGGACGGGGAGGGCTCCGCGGCGACCGCGGGCTGAGCCAGGAGCGTAGCGGTGGACACGGCGGCGAGCGCCGTACAGCAGGCGACGGTGGTACGGAGCCACCGGCGGAGGGCAGTTGACACGCTTCGACCTCACGGGATCTCGGGGTCAGGGCATGGATGGCTGCTGTTGGTCCCAGCCAGACCATTTGTACGGGGCTCTGCTCACTCCTGACAAGATGACGGGCAGAATAAGCAATAACACGCACTCAATGGCAAAGTCCGAGCACGAGTGCACGTGGCCCCGGCCCGGCCGAGCCGCCACCGGACGCAGGAGCGCGACCGGCCGACCGGTCGGGTCGGGGCCCGTTGGGGTCCTGGGATACTGGATCATGTCGCGGCCGACGGCTCCCCGGTCGCCGACGCGAACGCCCCGGCGCCCCGCCCGGCCCTCGGCGGTGGCACCGGTACGTCCGGACCGCGGCAGGGTCGGCCTGCCGGAGGAAGCGGGAGCGGTCAGGCACCCGTTCGATCGAAAGGGCCTTCGTGGCTGATCAGAGTTTGCTCGCCCCGCAGCGCCAGGCGCTGATCCTGGAGGCCATCCGCAAGGCCGGCGCGGTGCGCGTCGCCGAGCTGGTCGAGCAGTTCGGCGTGTCGGACATGACGATCCGCCGCGACCTGGACGCGCTGGTCCGCCAGGGAGACGTGCGGAAGGTCCACGGCGGGGCCATCGCGGTGGGGACCGCCAGCACGGACGAACCCGGCTTCGACGTGAAGTCCGGGCTGGAGGAGAGCACCAAGGCCGCGCTGGCCGACGCCGCCGCGCAGCGGGTGGAACCGGGCAGCGTGGTGGCGCTGTCCGCCGGCACCACCACCTACGCGGTCGCCTCCCGGCTGCTGGAGGTGCCGGGGCTGACGGTCGTCACCAACTCCCTGCGGATCGCGGACCTGCTGTGGGCGGCGGAGAGCGACGGAGCGGAGACCGTTCCGTCGCTGCTGCTGACCGGTGGGGCGCCGACACGCTCCGCGGCCCTGGTGGGGGCTCTCGCGGACCAGACGATCCGCACCCTCCACGTGGACCTGCTCATCCTCGGCGTGCACGGCGTCAGCGAGCAGGCCGGGCTCACCACCCCCAACCTCGCCGAGGCGCAGACCAACCGGGCCCTGATCGCCTCGGCCCGCCGCACCGTCGTGGTCGCCGACCACACCAAGTGGGGCGTCGTCGGCCTGAGCAGCTTCGCGGCCCTGACGGAGGTCGACTGCTTCATCACCGACGACGCCCTCCCCGCGGCGGCCCGCAACGTGCTCGCCGAGGCGGTCGGCGAACTCGTCGTGGTACCGGCCGCCGGCTGACCGGGGGCTCCGGGCCCCGCCCGGTCAGGCCAGTCGACGCGCCCCCGCAGAGGGGACGGCGGTGAAGGCGACGGGTGCGGCGAAGCCCGCGGTGCCGAAGGCCGAGCGCACCGCGTCCGCGACCGCTGCCACGTCCGCCGCGGCCACCAGCGCGATGACGGAGCCGCCGAAGCCGCCGCCGGTCATCCGGGCGCCCAGCGCCCCGGCGGCCACGGCGGCCTCGACCGCGAGGTCCGTCTCGGGGCAGGAGACCCGGAAGTCGTCGCGCAGCGAGGCGTGTCCGGCCGTCAGGACCGGCCCCAGCGCGGCGGTCCGCCCGCCGTCCAGGTGCTCGATCACCTCGGCCACCCGCCGGTTCTCGGTGACCACGTGCCGCACCAGCGGGGCGAGTTCCCCGGGCAGGCGCTCCAGGGTCGCGGTGAGGCCGGCGGCCGGCAGGTCGCGCAGCGCGGCCAGGCCGAGCAGGTCGGCGGCCCGCTCGCAGCCGGCCCGCAGGGCGGCGTAGGCGCCGTCGCCGAGGTCGTGCTTGACCCGGGTGTCGATCACCAGCAGCCGGAAGCCGGCCGCCTCCAGGTCGAGCGGGACGTGGCGCCGCTCCAGCGTCCGGGTGTCGAGGAGCAGCGCGGCACCGTCCGTGCAGCAGGCGGAGGCCATCTGGTCCATCACCCCGCAGGGCACGCCGACGAAGGCGTTCTCGGCCCGCTGGGCGACCAGGGCGAGGTCCGGCGCGGACAGGCCGAGCCCGTACAGGTCGTTCAGGGCGGCGGCCGTGGCGCACTCCAGGGCGGCGGAGGAGGAGAGCCCGGCACCGGCCGGCACGTCGCTGTCGACGGAGAGGTCGGCGCCGCCGATCGCGTGTCCGGCCTCGGCGAGGGCCCAGAACACGCCGGCCGGGTAGGCGGCCCAGTTGGTGACGACCCCGGGGGCCAGGCCGTCGAGCGCGAGGTCGGTGACGGTGCCGTCGCCCCGGGTGCTGTGGAACCGCACCCGGCCGTCCGTGCGGCGGCGGGCGGTGACCCTGGTGGTGTGCGGGAGGGCGATGGGCAGGACGAAGCCGTCGTTGTAGTCGGTGTGTTCACCGATCAGGTTCACCCGGCCTGGCGCGGCCCACACGCCGCTCGGCCGGGCGCCGTGGACGGCCTCGAAGTCGGTGGCGGCCCGGTCGATCATCTGCTCGGCTCCCGTACGTCGTGCGCGTGCGTCGTGGCGGCTCCCGTCGGTGCCTCCATCGGCGGACGGGAGCCGATTTCGACATAATCAAACATCATCGGCCGCCGCAGTCAACGCCTGCGGGTTTCGCAGCGCGGCGCGGACCGGAATCGGTGCCCGGTGCCTTGCCGGCAGGTCTACACCTGTTGACAAACGATCGAATATGTTTGATTCTGTTGGAGATCGGCGCAGACTGGCCGAACTCCCCCGCAGAAGGAGCACGGCGGTGCACAAGACCGCGACCAAGTTGGCCGACGGCCGCGAACTCGTCTACTACGACCAGGAGTTCGGCACGAACCGGAACGCCGTGGACGAACGCCCGCTGGAACCCTCCGCGAGCCTCTCCGAGACCCGGCTCGACCCGGTGCTCGGCGAGTGGGTGACCGTCGCCGCCCACCGTCAGCAGCGGACCTACCACCCCCCGGCCGGCGAGTGCCCGCTCTGCCCCTCCCGGAACGGACGGCTGAGCGAGGTCCCGGCGGCCGACTACCAGGTCGTGGTCTTCGAGAACCGCTTCCCCTCGCTCGCCCCGGACTCCGCCGCTCACGTCACCGCCCACGAGGGCGACCCCCTGCGCACCCTCCGGCCGGGCACCGGCCGCTGCGAGGTGGTCTGCTTCGCCCCCGACCACGACGCCTCCTTCGCCGACCTGGACGAGGCCGGGGCCCGCCTGGTGCTGGACGCCTGGACCGACCGCACGGCCGAACTCTCCGCCCGGCCCGAGGTCCGGCAGGTGTACTGCTTCGAGAACCGCGGCGAGGAGATCGGCGTCACCCTGGCCCACCCGCACGGGCAGATCTACGCCTTCCCCTTCGTCCCCTCCCGCACCGCCCGGATGATCGGCCGCGCCGAGGCGTACCGGGCGAGCACCGGGCGGAACCTCTTCGAGGACCTCGTCGCCGCCGAACGGGCCGCCCCCGAGCGGCTGGTGCTCCGGGGCGGGCACTGGACGGCCTTCGTGCCCTTCGCCGCCCGCTGGCCGTACGAGGTCCACCTCTACCCCAACCGCCGGGTGCGCGACCTCACCGCGCTGAACGAGGCCGAGCGCGCCGAGTTCCCCGGCCTCTACCTCGACCTGCTGCGCCGCTTCGACCGGCTGTTCCCCGCTCCCGCCGGCTCCGCGCCGAACCGGACCCCGTACATCTCCGCCTGGCACCAGGCGCCGAAGGACGGCGGCGACGAACTCGCCCTGCACCTGGAGCTGTTCACCGTCCGGCGCGCTCCCGGCAGGCTCAAGTACCTGGCGGGCGTGGAATCCGGGCTCGACGCCTTCGTCACCGATGTGAGTCCGGAGGCCGCCGCCGAGCGGCTGCGCGAGGCCGCGGCCGACTGACCCGGCCCACAGGAGGGCCCCGGCACGGCCGTCGATCGAGCCGTGCCGGGGTCGGGGTCAGGAGGTCGACCACCGCCGCGGCGGCGATCCGGTGTCCGGCTCCCGCGTCACCGCGGCGCCTGCGGAACGAAGGCGAGGGTCTGCTCGGCCGCCGTGCGGCCGCCGCCGACCGTGGAGCCGGTGGTGTCGCTCCAGGAGCGGGCGGGCACGGTCTCGGCGAGTCGGCCCGAGGTACCGGACATGCCGATCACCAGGCCGCTGTAACGGTTCACCAGCTGGAACCGGCCCTTCCCGGCCTTGCTGGGGAGCACGAACCACTGCTGCCCGACGGTGGCGTTCCCGCCGACGGCGCCGGTGGCGGTCAGCGCCGCGCCCCAGGCCCGGCCCGCCGTCGAGGTGGCGTCGACGCCCAGCAGCCGACCGGTGGCGGCGTTGACGATCCGGTAGGAGCCGTCGCCCTCGGCCAGGAACCGCCAGGACCCGCGGGCGGAGCCGGCCGCCCCGGCCGTGGAGGTGACGGCGGAGCCGCCGGCGCTCTGGGCGAGGACCCGGCCGTTGCCGCTCTGGATCCGGTAGGTCCTGGCCAGGTCGACCGGCGGGGCGGCCGGCGCGGACGAGCCGACGGTGAGCTCGACGTACTGGCCGTCCGAGCCGGCGCAGGCGAAGGAGCAGTACGACCGGAAGGTCCTGCCGACGATCGTGGTACCGGTCAGGCTGGCGCTGTCCAGGAACCAGCGGTACCAGGAGGCGGTGTGGTAACCGCCGGTGTCGCCGAGCAGCGTCCACTTCTGGGTGGCCAGGTCCTTGGTGGCGTAGATCTGCTGCGGGGCGTTGCCGCTCTGGTCGACGGCCTGCGGAGTGCCGATGTAGAGGCCCAGGTAGGCGTCGTAGGCGATGTTCATGACGAACAGCGGCGTGCTCGGGGCGAGCGTGCCGGCCGCGATCTGCCGGCTCACGGTGCCGGGGTTGGCCGGGTCGTACTCCTTGGCCGGCGGGAGGTACCCGGTGGGGTTGGCGCCGTCGGCGGGCACCATGTCGCTCTCCAGGCCGCCGGCCCCGGGCTGCGACCACGCGCCGTCGTACCACTTCTGCCAGCTGCCCGGCGTCATCTTGGCGGACATCGGGGCCCGCGCGACGTGCTGCTGGAACGCGCCCCAGCTGCCGCCCTTGTCGACGATCCGGGAGCCGTAGAAGACGTAGAAGTATCCGGAGGCGGTGTCCACGAACAGTCGCTGGTCGCCGTCGCCGTAGGAGAAGGTCTGCTGCGGGAAGGCCGCGGTGTCACCTCGCGTGGTGCTGCGGGGCGAGGTGATCACGTGGTCCCTGATCGTCCAGGTCCGGCCCTGGTCGGTGGAGACGGCGTAGTCGATCGCGTCGTAGTGCAGGCCGTCACCGAAGGGCTGGGGGGTGAACTCGTTGTGCACCAGCCCGTACCAGTCCCCGCTGTCCGGGTCGACCCAGACCCCGGCCAGGTCGCAGTAGTTCCGCTGGGCGTAGTGCGAACCCTGCGGCGCGTAGCTGGACTCCCGTCCGGTGGGGCTGTTGTTGCAGCGCGCCGTGGTGTCGTCGTTGCGGTCCGACGGGTCGGCGGGGTTGACGGCGTCGCTGATCGCGGCGGACCTGGTGGCGCTGTCGAAGTCCCGGCCGGTGAAGAAGTCCCACTGCCGGGAGTCGTTCGCGCCGTACAGCGAGTGCGACTGCTGGAAGTAGAACGTGCCGTCCTTGTCGGTGTAGGGACTGGCCTGGGTGTCGTCGGGGTAGGCGTACGAGCCGGTCCTGCCGACCGAGACCGTGTACGTGGCGGGGGCCGGTCTGCCGGCGGCGGGTGAGTCGGCGGACGGCCTGTCGGCGGACGCCGGTCCGGCGGCCAGGGTTCCGGCGCCGAGCGCCGCCAGGGCCGTGGCGGCGAGGACGCGGGCCCATCGGGTGGGTAGAGGTGGCACTGGTACTCCTCTTCCGTGGCGGGGCGCACGGTTGCGCCCCTGCTGTGGGGGGCGGAACGGGAGAGTGGTCCGGGGCGGCGGGCGGTCAGCCGTCCGCCATGCGGAAGTCGTACTGCGGGGGCACCGGTGTGCCGGGGTGGACGGCGAGCCAGAGGGTGTCCAGGGAGAGCTCGCCCTCGCGCATGGTGTCGACCTGGATGCCCTCGGCCAGCAGTCGCCGGACCCGGTCGTCGTCGCCGAGGGCGTGCGCCGCCTCCGCCTCGGCCAGCCTGATCCGCCCGTGCGCCCGGTCGGCCGGGGAGAGCGCCTCGATCAGCGCGAGCGCCTCGGCGGGGCGCTCGGCGCGCCGCAGCGACTCCAGCGTCTCGATCGTCAACTCCCGTAGTTCCGGCCGGAGTCGGTGGGACGAGAGCATGAGGTCGGCGGCCTCCCACGGCTGCGGGGCGAGGAGGGCGAGCGCGCGCAGCGCCCACGGCGAGGCCTGCACGGCGACGGAGCGTTCGAACGCCTCGTGGGCGGACTCCCGTTCCCCGTCGGCCAGGCGCAGCAGCCCGAGCTGGTACAGCGCGTGCCAGTCCGTGGCGTTCGCCTCCAGCAACCGCCGCCAGTGCGCCCCGGTGACCGGCTCGGCCGGCGGGTCGCAGACCGGGAGCGTGCCGGTCCTCAGGAGCCGCCGCCAGGGCTCCTGGGCGGCCGCCGGCTCGCCGAAGGGCAGGGCGGGCGAGGCGGGCAGGGCACCGGCCTCGATCTCCAGCGCGGCCCAGCCGCCGCCCTCGGACAGCACCTCCTCGGGCGCGCCGAACTCCCCGGCCCGGGCGTCGGCCCGATCCAGCTCCAGCGGCGGGAGCAGCCGGTCCAGCGCCTGGCCGGCGGCCTTCCGGGCGGCGCCCCAACTCCCGTGCACCGCCGTGGGATCGGCCTGCAGCAGCCCGTACGCCTCGGTCCACGACCAGGTGGCGCCGGCGGGCATCGCCAGGTGCTCCAGCTGGGTGCGGGCCAGGCCCGCCTGGATCTCCAGGTAGGCGGAGTCCGGGCCGGAGAGCCACTCCTGCCAGTGCCTGCCGCCGGTGCCGGTGCCCCAGCAGAACAGCTTGCGTCCGCGCAGCCGGGCGGTGGAGGTCTGGACGAGCCCGGCGCCGGTGCCGTCCAGCGCGGCGATCCAGGGGCGTTCGCCGCCGGGGAGGTCGAGGAAGTAGTCCGCGGCGCGCGCCGCCCGGCCGGGGTAGCTGCGGTCGGCGCCGTCGACCTCCGGGAAGGCCACCCGGCGCAGATCGCTGACGTAGTCGCAGTGGAAGGCGTGGTCGGCCGGGCCGAGGACGCGCACGTCCCGGTCCTGGGGCACCGCGATGTTGGACCACCAGTAGACCGGTGTCTCGCTCGGCGCGGGGTTGTGCACGGCGACATGGACGTAGAGCACCGGGGAGCCGGCGGGCAGCCAGCTGTCCATCCGCAGCACCAGGCGCCGCAGCCGCTCGAAGGCGTACATCCGCAGGACCGGGGTGCCGTCGGGCGCGCGCACCCGGACGGCGTGCAGCGGCTCGCAGGTCAGCGGCCAGTGCCCGGTGGCGCCGAGGTTCCACTCCACCCCGCCGGCCAGCCAGGCGTCGCGCAGGGCGAGGTTGGCGGGCTGCAGGATCCGGTTGCGGTGCAGCAGCTCCCGCCCGGTGGGGCGGTGGACCAGGGACCACAGCCGCCCGCCGAGGGAGGGCAGGAAGGTCGCGGTGAGGGTCTCGTTCTCCAGTACCACGCACGGGAGTTCGCGCTCGGTACGGACGCGGTCGTACCCGCCCTGCCGGGTGTACGGCAGCAGCGTGTCGGGCACCCCGTAGGCCAGGTTGCGGCGCATCTCGTCGTCGACCCCGGCGCCGGCGCCGGTCTGCCGGGGCAGGCCGTGCAGGATCGGCAGGGTGCCGCCGACCGGATCGGGGGTCCCGTCGATGCGGAGCGGGTCGGTGCGCAGGGTCGAGGTCACTTGCCGATCCCAACTGTCATGCCCTGGATGATCCGCGAGCCCATCCAGGAGAAGAGCGCGATCATCGGGGCGAGGATGATGCAGACCCCGGCGAACATCGTGCCGAAGTCCAGGCCGTTGAACTGCTGTGCCGCGACGAACGAGGAGAGCGCCACCGGGAGGGTGGTCGTTCCCTGGCTGTTCGTCAGGACGAGGGCGAACAGGGTCTCGTTCCAGGCGGTGATGAACTGCAGGAGGAAGGCGGTGACCAGTCCGCCCCGGGCGACCGGGAGCACCACCTGGACGAAGGTGCGCAGCGGGCCGGCGCCGTCCAGGACTGCGGCCTCCTCCAGCACGCCGGGGACGCCGCGGAAGAAGCCGGTCAGCAGGAAGACGGTGAACGGCATCGCCAGGCCGACGTAGACCAGCCCGAGGCCGAGGTCGCTGTCGGTCAGGTCCACCCGGGACAGGCCGATGAACAGCGGCACCACCAGGACCTGGCCGGGCACGCCGAGACCCATGGCGAAGCTCATCGTCAGTGCCGAGGAGGTCCGCGAGCGGCGCCGGGCGAGGGCGTAGGCGCAGGGGGCGGCGAGGGCGACGGCGACCACGGAGGAGAGGCCGGCGGTGAGCACGCTGTTGAGGGCCGCCCGCGCGAAGCCGCCCTCGTCGAGCGCGGTGGTGTAGTTGCCGGTGTCCGGGCTGGTCGGCAGGCCGAAGCCGTGCCGCAGGATGTCGGGGCCGCTGCGCAGCGAGGTCAGCAGGATCCACAGGAGCAGCAGCAGGTCGGCGGCGACGACGATCCAGACGGCGGCCGTGCCGATCCTGCTCGCGGGTCCGGTGGGTCGGTTACTGCGTCGCACGGGAGGGACCTTTCCGGTTGGGTGCGGGGGGCCGGGACGCGACGGGTCAGTACTCGACCGGCTCGCGGCGCAGCAGGCGGCGCAGCACGACGGTGATCAGGGTGACCATGGCCAGGCTGACGATCGCGGCGGCGGTGGCCGTGCCCAGCCGGGGGACGGTGCCCTGCGGGAAGGCCTCGGCGTACACGTACACGGCGGTGTTCCAACTGCTCACCGGCGGATAGGCGTTGGTGCTGCCGCCGTAGAGCAGGATCAGCTCGAAGATCTTCACCGAGCTGACGGTCCACAGCACCGCGCAGACCGCGATGACGTCCCAGGCGCACGGCAGGGTGATGTGCCGGAAGCGCTGGAAGGGGCCGGCACCGTCGAGTTCGGCCGCCTCGTAGAGGTAGTCGGGGATCTGGTCGACCGCCGCCATGATGATGGAGGTGTAGTAGCCGGTCGCCGTCCAGACCAGGGTGCCCAGGACCATCGGGAGCAGGTTGTCCGTCGACAGCCACTTGGGCGGTGTGGTCACCCCGAAGACCTTCAGCGCCTGGTTGACCGGGCCGGTGGGCGAGAACAGGAACCCGGCGGCGATGCCGAAGACCATGCCGTTGACCAGCGAGGGGAAGAACAGCACCGACCGGGCGAAGAGCCTGGCCCGCATCTCGCGCAGCACCAGGGTCAGCGCGAAGCTGAGCACGAAGGTGATCGTGCCTCCGACGACCATCAGTTCGAGCGTGTTGAACAGCGAGGTGCGGAACCTCGGGTCCTGGAACAGCAGGAGGTAGTTCCGCGGGCCGCGCCACTCCATCTCGCCCATGCCGTCCCACGCGTACAGGCTGGTCCACAGGGCGTAGCCGACCGGGGCGACGAACAGCACCGCGTACACGATCAGCGCGGGGGCGGTGAAGGGCCAGAACACCCGGCGGCGCTGGCGCTCCAGCGGGCCGACGCCGGAGCGGACGGCGCGCTCGGGCCGGCCCGGGGCGGCGTCCGTCCGGGGCGGCTCCCCGATCGTCGTCGCCACCGTCAGCCCTGGGTCTGCCAGTAGGTGACCTGGTCGGCCTTGCACTTGGCGACGAACCGGTCGGCCGTGGTCCTGCCGTGCCAGAAGTCCAGGTAGTTCTCGTTCAGGACCTTGGGCAGCCAGCTGCCGGCCACCCCGTCGAAGGCGAGGCGCACGGTCGGGGCCTCCAGGGCCTTCTGGACGTCGGCCAGTTCGGCGGGGGCCGGGATGTCGCCGCGCGGGGTGAGGTTGCCCGCGGTGGTGGAGATCCCGGACAGGTGCTTCTTCTGCAGGAAGAAGGCGATGAACCTCTGCGCGGCGGCGGCGTTCCTGGCCCGCTTGGGGATGGCGAAGCCGAACAGGGCGGCGTCCGGGGTCTTCGCGCCGGGCGGCAGCATCGACGCCGTCCTCCAGCCGGGCGGGACCTGCTTGGCCACCTCGGCGGTGACGTAGTTGCCGTCCATGTAGAAGGCGGCCTTGCCGCCCGCCCAGTTGGTCTCCTGCGCGGGGTACTTGGTGGCGTCGTAGCCCTCGATCAGGTGGCCGCCCCTCACCAGCTGCTCCACCTGCCGCGCCGCGCCGAGGACCGCCGGGTCGTCCCAGGTCGCGCCGGTCCGGTCGGCGGCGAGCCGGGCGACGTTCACCCCCGCTCCGTCGAGCAGGTAGTCGAAGTACAGCGCGTTGCTCCAGGGGTCCTCCCCCTCGGAGGCGATGCACGCCTTCCCGGCCGCCTTCAGCGTGTCGCAGACCTTGAGCAGTCCGGCCCAGTCGGTGGGCGGACTCGGCATGGCGGTGGTGATCGCCGGGTCGGCCGCGTTGTAGAACATGGCGTTGGTGACGACCTCGTACGGGATCACGTAGTGGTTGGAGCCGGAGGGGTCCTTCGGCAGCATGTCGAAGTACTTGGCCGGGAGGACCTGGGAGACCGGGACGTCCTCCTCGGGCACCCGCAGCTGCAGCACCGGCGAGAGGTCCAGTGCCTGTCCGGCCGCGGCGGTGGTGCCGTAGACCTTGTCGTCGGACTCGTCCCACAGGTCCGGGGCCCGGTTGGCGGCGATCGCCGGGCCGATCTTCTTGGCGATGTCCCGGCCCGCCCAGGTGACGTCCACCTTGGCGCCGGTGGTGGCGGTGAAGTCGTCGATCGCGGCCTTCAGCACCTTGGCCTGCGGCTCGTCGGCGCGCCACATCGACCAGTAGGTGAAGCTGCCGGCGGCCTTCGCGCCGCCCTCCGAGCCGCTGCCGCAGGCGCCCGCTCCGAGCGCGAGGGCGACGGCGGTGGCCGCCCCGACGACGCGGGCGGCGGGCATGGTCGTTCTCCCCATGGGTGGTTCCTCTCGGAGGCGCGAGATGCCGCGCGGACGTGTCGTCAGCCGGGGCCCGAGGACGGGGAGCGGCTGGATGGCTGGGACGATACGGTCGGGTTGACCGGTAAATCAAGAGTCCTTGCAAAAACCTGCTCAGGACTGCGGTGCCCCGACACCGTTCACGCAAGGAACTCTCAAGTGACGAGCCAGAGCAGTGGTTTGATCAATCTTGACGCCCCCTCACCGGTGCCCTACCTTTCACCGAAGGCAAGTTGACCGGTAAAGTCGAAGGATCCAGTCATGGTGACGATGCAGGACGTGGCCGAGCGCGCCGGGGTCACGAAGCAGACCGTCTCCAACGTCATCCGGGGGCGGGGCGCCGTGAGCCCGGCGACCGCGGCCCGGGTGCGCGCCGCGATCGGGGAACTGGGGTACACCCCCAACCTGGTCGCACGCTCCCTGGCCACCGGCGCCACCAGGACGGTGGGACTGTTCGTCCCCACCGTGACGGGCTCCTTCTACCCCGACATCGTCGAGGAGGTCGAGGACGTCCTCGACGCGAACGGCTACCACCTGCTGCTCTGCACCACCCGGCTCGACGGCGAGCGCGCCAAACGGCACCTGGCGGGCCTGACCAGCCGCTCGGTGGACGCCCTGCTGATCGCCGGCGACCGGGACCTGATCGACCACCTGCCGCTGCTGGCCGAGGCCTCCTTCCCGGTCGCCCTGTGCGCCTGGGAGACCGACGCCCCCGACCGCTTCCCGGTGGTCACCATCGACTACGAGCGGGCCGGCTACCTGGCCGGGCGCCACCTGCGCGAACTCGGGCACGAACGCGTCGCGGTGCTCGCCAGCCCCGACCACGGCCCGCGGGTCGCGGGCTTCCGGCGCGCCTTCGCCGCCGACGGACTGCCCGTCCCCGACGCCGCCGTCCACACGGCCTCCGAACCCACCCCCGCGGGCGGCTTCGCCGCGGCGACGGCGGCACTCACCGCCGACCCGACGATCACCGCGCTCTTCGCCACCCACGACGTCCTCGCCCTGGGGGCACTGGAGGCCGCCCGGGCCGAGGGCCGCTCCGTGCCCCGCGACCTGTCGATCGTCGGGCACGACGACAACCCGGAGGTCGGCGTGGCCCGACCGGCGCTCACCAGCGTGGCCATCCCCAAACGGGAGATGGCCCGGGAGGCGGTCGAGCTGCTGCTGCGCGCCCTCACCCGGTCCGGCAGCCCGGCCAACTCGATCCAGCTGCTGCGGCCCGAACTCGTCGTCCGGGACAGCACCGGCCCGGCCGACGGCCGCTGAACGGACCCGGCCCGGCTCCCCGGCGCCGCCCCGGCTACTGCATCGCGCCCGCGCCCGACGGTGCCGCGCGGTTCCGCGCAGTTCCACGCAAAGATCGTCCCTCGCGCGCGCGGCACTAGACTTCCGCCATGCTCAAAGCCGACCGCACCTCCCGGATCCTCACGCACCTCACCGAGACGGGCAGCGCCGATGTGCACGAGCTGGCCGGGCTCCTGCGGGTGTCGGCGGCCACCGTCCGACGGGACCTCCAGGAGCTCCACGACCAGGGCCTGCTGCACCGCACCCGCGGCGGGGCGGTCACCGGCGCCGTCAACCTCGAACTGCCGCTGCGCCACAAGCACGGCACCCGGCAGGCGGAGAAGCGCCGCATCGCCCTGGCGGCCGAGCAGCTGGTGCCCGACGGCGCGGTGGTCGGCCTGACCGGCGGCACGACGACCAGCGAGCTGGCCCGCGTCCTGGCCGAACGCGGCGGGATCACCATCGTGACCAACGCCGTCAACATCGCGGCCGACCTGATCGTCCGGCCGGACATCCGCCTGGTGGTGGTCGGCGGCATCGCCCGGACCACCAGCTACGAACTGGTGGGGCCGGCCGCCGACCGAATGCTCGCCCAGTACCACCTCGACATCGCGTTCATCGGCGTGGACGGCCTGACTCCCCAGGAGGGCTGCACCACGCACGACGAGATGGAGGCCCAGACCGACCGGGCGTTCCTGCGCAGCAGCGCGCGGTCGGTCGTCCTGGCCGACAGCAGCAAGATCGGCCGGGTCACCTTCGCCCGGATCTGCCCGCTCTCCGACGTCCACGACCTGGTCACCGACGGCGAGGTCACGGCGGCGCAGGAGGAGGCGATCGCCGCCGACGGCGTGCGGATCCTGCGCGCCTGACGCCGAGGCGCCGTCCTCACGGGCCCGGATCCCGAAGACCCGGCTCCCACCCCCACGCTGACGCCCGGTCGGTCCCACCGGCCGGGCGTTTCTGTCACCGCAGCGGTTGACATGAACTCACTAAACCAGGAAGCTCTTTCGCATCTGCGCGGAATCAACTCCAATCAAGCATTTCCAATCAGTCGATCAAGCGCATACGAAGGCGGCAACCGCGGTGGACGACCGTGTGCCGGCGCTCGCCGCGGTGTGCGCCACCGGCGCCTCCCCGCTCGCCCGGGCACGTCCGGCACGCCCTGACCACCGGCCCCCGGACCACCCACCCCTCGAACGCCGAACGGAGACACCACCGTGCGTCCACTCCGGCCCCACCTCCGCAGGGCCGCCCTCCTGGCGGCCCTGGCCGTCCTCCCCGCCCTGGCCGGGCCCGCCCTCCCCGCCCGCGCCGCGGCCCCCGCCTCCGCCGTCCTCGACCAGGGCCACCGGAGCGTCACCTGGCAGAGCCCGCAGTACGCCAAGGGCACCCTCGGCAACCCCGCCAGCTGCCCTCCGGCCACGCAGGACCCGGGCGGCACGGTCTGCGACCACTTCGACCTGACCGTGAACGTGCCGGCCGGGTACTGGGACGACAACCCGGAGGGCGGCGTCCCGGTGTCCGTCCGCTGGCAGAACCCCACCGACGACTTCGACCTCTACGTCTACGACGCCGGCGGCAAGCAGGTGGCCACCAGCGCCGGCACCGCCGACCCGGAGGCCACGGTGATCCCGAAGGCCTCGGGCACCTACCACGTCCTGGTGGTCCCCTACGACGTCCACGGCGGCTCCTACACCGGTACGGCCTACCTGCCACAGACCGCCGACGCCGGCGACCTGACCGGCTTCGGCGGCTCCCAGGGCAGCTACGACATCGCCGCGGGCACCCTGAAGGCCCGGGTCGACTTCCTCGCCGACGACCAGCTGCGCCTGCGCGCCGCCCCGGACGGCGTCCTCACCGATCCGGCGGGCAGCACGATCGTCCGCAAGCAGCCCGAGCCGCAGCGCGACACCAGCACCTTCGACGCCGGCGCGTACTACGGCATCCGCTCCAAGGGCCTGGTCCTGCGGGTCTACAAGCACCCGCTGCGGTTCGGCCTGTACAAGGCCGACGACCGCACCGCCCTCTGGCAGGAGAGCGCCCCGCTGCGCTGGAGCACCGGCGGACTGCGGCAGAGCCTGGAGCGCGGCGCGGACGAGCAGTTCTTCGGCGGCGGTGAGCAGAACGGCTCCTTCTCCCACCGCGACCGGACCGTCCACGTCGCCAACGGCACCGACTGGAACGAGGGCGGCTGGAACAACTCCCAGCCGTTCTACGTCTCCACCGCCGGCTACGGCGTCTTCCGCAACACCTTCACGCCCGGGATCTACGACTTCGGCTCGCCCGTCCGCACCGGGCAGCAGGAACGCCGCCTGGACGCCTACTACTTCACCGGTGACGTCAAGGCGGTGATCGGCCGGTACACCGACCTGGTCGGCAAGCCCTTCATGCCGCCGGTCTACGGGCTGGAGCCCGGCGACGCCGACTGCTACCTCCACAACGCCAACCGCGGCGAGCGCCACACCCCGGACGCGCTGAAGGTCGCCGACGGCTACGTGGACCACCAGATGCCGCTGGGCTGGATGCTGGTCAACGACGGCTACGGCTGCGGCTACGAGAACCTCGCGCAGACCGGCACGGGCCTGCGCAGGGACCACGCCCAGCTCGGTCTGTGGACCCAGAACGGCCTGCCCGACCAGGCCGAGGAGGTCAAGGCCGGCGTACGGGTGCGCAAGCTCGACGTGGCCTGGGTCGGCAACGGCTACGACTTCGCGCTGAACGCCTGCGACCAGGCCAAGGCCGGCATCGAGGACGGCAGCGACGCCCGCGGGTTCGTCTGGCTGCCGGTCTCCTGGGCCGGCGCGCAGCGCTGCGGCGTGCTGTGGAGCGGTGACCAGAGCCTGTCCTGGGACTACATCCGCTGGCAGATCCCGACCTACGCCGGCGCCACCATGTCCGGCATCGCCTACAACAGCGGCGACGTCGGCTCGATCTACCGCCGGGACCCCGCGATGTACACCCGCGACCTGCAGTGGAAGGCCTTCCTCCCGGCGATCATGACCATGGACGGCTGGGCCCGGGACATGACGGGCACGCAGCAGCGGGACCAGCAGCCCTGGCTGGACGGCGAGCCGTACACCTCGATCAACCGCAAGTACCTGCAACTCAAGGAACGGCTGCTGCCGTACATGTACACCCTCTCCGCGGAGGCCGCCCGCACCGGCGTCGGCGCGGTCCGCCCGCTCGCCCTGGAGTACCCGCACGACCCGAACGCCCTCGGCCCGAACGCGACGTACGAGTTCCTGGCCGGGCCCGACCTCCTGGTCGCGCCGGTCTACTCGGACACCGCCGTGCGCGACGGCATCTACCTGCCCGAGGGCACGTGGACCGACTACTGGACCGGCCGCACCTACCAGGGCCCGACCACGGTCAACGGCTACTCCGCCCCGCTCGACACCCTGCCGCTGTTCGTCCGCGGCGGCGCGATCGTCCCGATGTGGCCCAAGGGCACGCTGTCCTGGGAGAACCGCGACCGCTCCGAACTCGACTACGACCTCTACCCGAAGGCCTCGGGCGACTCCTCCTACACCCTGTACGAGGACGATGGCGTCACCCGGCAGTACGCCGCCGGCTCCTCGGCCACCCAGCAGGTCGACGTGCACACCGGTCGCGCCGTCACCAACATCCGCATCGGCGCCAGTGACGGCGACTACGCCGGCAAGCCGGCCGAGCGCTCGTACCGCCTTACCGTGCACGGCCGCCCCGCACCGCGCGTGGTGGCCACCGACGCGGGCCCGCTGCCCCGGCGGGACTCGGCCGCCGCGCTCGACGCGGCCGGCTCGGGCTGGTACCACGACGCCGCCACCGGGGTGACGACGGTCCGGACGCCGTCCGTCCCCACCGGCGACGGCTTCTCCCTCAACCTCGTCCACGGCGGCAACTGACCGCACCACCGCGAGGGGCTTCCGCCCCGGTACGGCGAGGGCCCCGCCCGCTCGGCAGGGCCCTCGCCGGGTTCCCCCACCTCCGCGGGGCGGGAAGCTCCGGGCCGGCCTCCGCGCACACCGGGCCTGGAGGGGCGGCAGCCCGTACGATCCCAGGACCCGCTCCTGCGGCATGCTCGACGTCGGCACCAACTACGCCGGCCGAGGCTACCGGTGGACGATCCACCCGCCCGCCGCCGTGATCATCCTGATGATCCTCTGCTTCAACGTGATCGGCGACGCCTGCGCGACGCCCTCGAAAGCACCCTGGACCGGCTTCGTCCCGTAGCGTTTTCCTTCCACCGCGGGGACCCGCGGTGTACGAAGGGGAGGGTTACATGAACTCGCTTGTCTCGACGGCCCGCTGGTTAGGCTCCCTGGCGGTGGCGGGAGCGCTGCTGCTCACCGGGTCCGGCTCCGCCGGCGCCGCCACCGGCACGTCCGGCGGGCCGGTCCCGGGCGTCCCGCAAACCGTCGAACTGGACTCGTCCCCCGCCTCGGTGGCCGTCAGCCCGGACGGGCACAAGGCCTACGTCGCGGTGAAGGACACCACCAAGGGCGCCAAGGTGAAGGTGGTCGACACCCAGAGCGGCGCGATCACTGCAGTGGTGACGCTGTCCACCGGTCTCGGCGCCGGCCCGGGACCGCTGGCCGTCAGCCCTGACGGCTCGCGCGTCTACGTGCTGTTCTCCACCGCCCGCAAGGCACCGCTGTCCAGCCTGGGCGCCATCGACACGGCCACCGACACCGTCGTCTCCAGCACCGAGGCACCCGACCAGCCGCGACCCGACGGCACCTTCCCCGGCGCCCTCACCTCCCTGGCCGTCAGCCCCGACGGCGCCACCGTCTACGTCGGCCAGGACGGACCGGCCCGCTACCACCGCCCGGCCGAGCCGGGCGCCCGGGTCCTGTCCTTCTCCCCGCAGCAGCAGGCCTACACCACCGCCGTCCCGGTCCCCGGCCACTACCTGGGCTCGATCGTCACGCCGCCCAACGGCGACACCGCGTACACCGCCACCGACGAGAACCTGGTCCGCCTGGACACCAGCACCGCGACCCCGACCGTCACCGGCACCACCGCCGCCCCGATCGGCGCCGTCCCCAGCCTGGCCCTCTCCCCCGACGCCACCCGCCTCTACGGCGTCGGGAACAACGGCACCGGCTACGCCGTCGACCTCGCCACCGACACCCTCACCACCCTCGACATCGCCCCCGGCCAGTGGCTGCAGAACCCCACGGTGTCCGCCGACGGCACCCGGCTCCACCTGGTCCAGCAGGACCTCACCAGCTCCGACGGCAAGGCCTCGGTCCTCGCCCTCGACACCGCGACCAACACCCTCGTCCCCACCGAGGAAATCACCGGCCTCGCCTGGGTCACCGCTCTGGCCCTCGGCCCCGACACCCACACCTTCTACCTCACCGTCAACTCCACCCTGCGCATCCTCGCCCACTGACCGCACCCACCCCGCACCCCGCCCCGCCTTCGGGGCGGGGTGCCCCCGCCGAGACCCCCAACCCCAAGGGGTCCGCCGGGGGCTCCCTCCAGCGTTTCCGTCGCCCGCACGGTCGTCGTCCTCGTCCTCGACGGAATCCGGAAATGACCACTGCCGGGAATGAGTCAGTGGAACACGATGGCGTGGCCGCCCTCGATGCTTGCCAGGCATGCCCGATAGAGCTGGTACCAGGTGAAACGCTCCGTCGCGAACGGTCCGTCCACCGCGAGATCCCGAGCCTCCCAGGCCTCCCCCGAACCGGAGGGAACGCGCTCGTCGTCGAGGTTGATGCCGATCGACGGCGCCATGTCCGACAGTTCAGCCAGCAGGCGCTGACTGGAGCCGACGATTCCGGCGCCCTCGACTCCCGCCTCGTCAGGGAGGAAGAGCGGATCCTCGAACTCGACCGGCACGTAGTAGCCGGAGCTGTCGGAGTGGCAGAGCAGATGGGAGGCCAGCCTCGACGTCTCATCCTGGATCTTCTCGCAATCGCGGTCGAACTGGCGCCCGCTGACCTCCAGAGCCGACGTGACAGGTTCGCCGAGGCTCACGAGCACCAGGATGCGGCGCAGCTGGGTCAGGTACCCGTAGGGAAAGCCACCGGAGAAGGTACGGGCACGAGGCGGATCGGTGATCTCCGGCTCGTGCCAGCTGATCCCCTCCTCCACGAGCGCCCGGCCGAGGCGGGCGAATGCCGCCCGGTGACGGTCGAGACCCTCCGCATCGTTGCGAGCCTGGTCGTAGAGAAGTCCCACTGATATCGAAAGTCCCATGGGCCAGAGTCTAGGAACGACCCCTGACGGCGACGCCTCCGCTGCCGCGCCGACAGCCTTGGGGCCCGTGCCGCCGAGCCCGGACCGCCCGCACTCGCACCCGTACGGGCAGTCCCGTTGACCGGCGCGCGTCGTGCGGACGGGGGTACAACGGCTGCGGCCGGGAGCGCGGGGAGCCAGGATCGAGCCATGGCCATTCGCTTGGGACTCGGGCTGCCGCAGATGAAGTGGTACGACCTCGCACGTGCTCCGGCGGCGGTGGCACGGGCAGCGGAGCGGATCGGCTACGACAGTCTGTGGGTCTTCGAGCGGGTGCTGGTCCCCGAGCGGCCGCGGCAGGGCCTGTACGACGTGCCGGGGCTGGCCTGGCCGGACTCCTACCGGTCGGTCGCCCATCCGCTGGTGGTGCTCTCGCTCGCCGCCGCGGCGACGGAGCGGGCCCGGCTCGGCAGCAGCGTCCTGGTCGCTCCCCTGCACGGGCCTTTCCAGCTGGCCCGCGCCCTCGCGACGCTGGACGCGGCGAGCGGCGGCCGCGTGGTCGCGGGGCTGGGGACGGGCTGGTCGCTGGACGAGCACGCGGCCGCCGGGCACGCTCCCTTCGAGGAGCGCGGAGCCGTGCTGGACGAACTGCTGGACGTCTGCGCGGCGGTGTGGGGCCCCGACCCTGTGTCGTACCGGGGCACGCACGCCCTGATCGACGAGGCGGAGGTCGGGCCGAAGCCCGTACGCCCCGTGCCCGTCTACCTGGCGGCGTCCGGCGGCAATGCCCTGGACCGGGTCGCCCGCCGCGCCGACGGCTGGCTGCCGACAGGCATGACGCCCGGGCAACTGGCCGTCCTGCGGCGTGAGATCGGCGAGCGGGCCGCGTTGTACGGCCGCGATGCGGGCGCGGTGCAGGTCTGCGCGAGGGCGAACGTCCGGATCACCGAGGCCCCGGTCCGCGATGCCGAGCGGAAGCCCTTCGTCGGCACGGTCGAGCAGATCGTCCAGGACACGGCCGGCTACGCGGCCGCGGGGGCTGACGAGGTGCTGCTCGACCTCCAGACGAACGCGCGGGACGCCGACGAACTCGCCGATCTGGCGGCCCGGGTGCACGCGGACATCCGCGGCGCGGGGATCTGAGACCCCGCACCGGTCGTCCCGCCCCCGGGTTCGGCCGTCCCTCGCGGGCGAAGGCGAGCCATGCGGCGAGCATCCGGCCGGACGGCTCCTTCGGAGGCGCCCCGAGGAGCGGGTCGGTGGCTCCGAAGACCAGGCCGATCTCCGCCATGTGGCAGGTGCCCAGCCGTCCAGGACGTCGGGAGAACTCGTAGACGAAGATCTGTGCTCCCGGGGCGACAAGGGCCTCCGCCACGCGGATGGCCGGGAGAGGCCACGGGATTTGGCTCCTCGGGAACTCCCCCACGGCCTCGCGCCGGACCGCTTCAGCCGGCTCCCTCCGGCCCCGGTCCGTCGGCCCAGCCGTCGGCGTCCAGGTCGTCCAACTGCTCGCGCAGCAGGGCGAGGGTGGCACTGAGCAGCCGGGAGACGTGCATCTGGGAGACGCCGATTCGCTCCGCTATCCGGGACTGGGTGCAGCCGTCCCAGAAGCGCAGCTTGAGGACGGTCTGCTCGCGTTCGGGCAGGCGGGCCAGCAGTGGGCGGACGGCGGTGCGGAAGTCGGCGAGTTCGATGCCGGGGTCGCAGTCGCCGAGCCGGTCGAGCAGGGCGCTGCCGGTCTCGTCGGTGTCCTGGTCGCGCAGTGCGTCCAGGGAGTTGGGGCGGCAGGCCCGGCCCGCCAGGAGTCCCTCGGTGGCCTGTTCGACGGTGAGGTGCAGGTCCTCGGCGATCTCCTCGGGCCGTGGCAGCCGGCCGAGTTCCTGCTCCAGGCGGTCGGAGTCGCGGGCGACGGCGAGGTAGAGCTCCTGCGTGCTGCGCGGGACGCGCACCGGCCAGGAGGTGTCGCGGAAGAACCGCTTGATCTCGCCGGTGATGGTGGGGATCGCGTAGGTGACGAACTCGACGCCGCGCTGCGGGTCGTAGCCGTCGACGGCCTTGATCAGGCCGATCGTGCCGACCTGGAGGATGTCCTCCATGTCCTCGGCCCGGTGCCGGTAGCGGGCGGCGATGAAGCGCACCAGCGGCATGTTGAGCTCGATGATCGTGCCGCGGACGTAGCTGTAGGCGCGGCTCTCGCGGGCCAGCCCGGCCAGCCGCTCGAACAGCGCATCGCTGAGCTCCCGCGCCTCGGACTTCCCCATGCGGCGGAGTTCGGCCGCGGTCGGTCTTGGTGGCAGATCGGGCGGCAGGCTCGGGGGCGCGGATCGGCGGTCGGTGGTTTCCATGCGGATGGACACTTGAGTTCTCCAGCACATCAGGGTGAACGCCCGACGACGCGTGCGGGCTGGTACCGCGCATCGCGGACTTCTTCCCCAGGACCTGTGCCCGGCTTTTTCAAGCGCGGTCCCGGTGGCACCGTCCAGGTGCTCGAAGCGGCCGGAACAATCACGGCCACCACTTCGCCTTCTACCCGGGAATCGGCTTCCGACGCGCGTTCCGGCTGTTCTCCTGCCCGGCTTCGGCTGGTCACGGACCACCGTGGACCGGGCCCGGTCGGGAAGGACCCCGGCTCCAGCCCTCAGATCCGGCGTTCGCGGCGGTTCGGCGGGCCCGGCGGGAGCGCGACCTCCAGCCAGACCAGCTTTCCGCCACCCTCGGGGGTACAGCCCCAGGACCGCGCGAGTCGGTCCACCACGCGCAGGCCGTGTCGGCCCGGACGGCCCGGGTCGGCGTGCGGGCGCAGCTCGGGCGGCACCGGGCTGGTGTCCGTGACCTCCGCCCGCAGACGGCGCCCGTCCCACCTCAGCCGCAGTTCGCCCGGTCCACCGGAGGTGTGCAGACAGGCATTGGTGACCAGTTCGGCGACCATCAGCAGGAGGTCCTCGGCGACCGCCAGTCGTTCCTCGTCCGCGGTGGGCAGCCAGGACCAGGACCGCAGCGCCTCCCGGGTGAGTTCAAGGCCCGCTTGCACGGCGCCCTCGCGACCGGAGAACGCGAGCCGTCTGGTCTCCTCCGTACCCGGGACCTCGATGGGTGGTGGCGCTCCGCCCGGGCCGGTCGTGCCGTTCGGCCCGGGCAGCAGCACGTGCCCGAAGCGGTCCATGCCGGCCTCCTCACGTCGGTACGTTCGCCGCGGTGCGGCCACCGCGTACGGTGTAGCGCGCCGGGCCGGGGCGGATCCGGACTCCCCCGGCTCCGGTGACCGTGAACGGCCACGCCGCCCGGGGCTCGCGTCGGTCGACTGCCCATCGTCCATGTCCTGGTCCATGTCCGACGCCTGCCCGGTTCGGCCACGGCTACACGCCCGCCGTAGCGGATGACGATCGGGACGGCGGGCGCCGGCGGGACGGTTGGACCGGCCGCCGGTCGGGTGTCCCGGCTGCCGGCTCAACCGTCCCGCCCGGATGGTCACCCTCCGTCGGGGCGCGGGGCGGGAAGCGGGCGGTGCCGCAGGGCGTCCTCGACGGTGGGGTGGACGGGGAACAGCGCGGCGGTCCCGGTGAGCTCCAGCACCCGCAGCGTCCGCCCGGAGGGGGCGACCAGCACCACGGGGATGCCGATGTCGAGCGCGCGCCGACGGGCGACGAGGAGCAGGTTGAGACCGGTGCAGGTGAACAGCTCCACACCCGCCAGGTCGACCGCGAGCAGGGCGGGACGCCGGACGAGCGCGGCATCGAGTGCCCGGGCGGCGACGGGCTCGCCGTCCAGGACCATGTCCCCGGTGAAGAAGCACACGAGGGCGTCACCGACCCGGACGGTCTCCGCCTTCAG
Organism: Kitasatospora sp. NPDC056273; assembly: GCF_042268845.1. NCBI lineage: Bacteria > Bacillati > Actinomycetota > Actinomycetes > Kitasatosporales > Streptomycetaceae > Kitasatospora > Kitasatospora sp. NPDC056273. The sequence goes on from NZ_JBHJSJ010000017.1 coordinate 24,833, forward strand.
GCAGGGCGGCACGGCCCACTCCTCGGGCCGGGAGCCGCGCCGTGCGGGCACGCCGGACCCTCCGTCGACGGCGGCCCGCCCGGGCCGGGCGGACGCGATGCGTTCGAGGTCCTGCCACAGGTCGAGGGCCCGCTCGTGAAGCCCCGACGCGGTGCTGCTGCCCTCTTCGAGGGCCGTCAGGTAGGCGTCGACGCCGGTGACGGCGTGGCGCACCTGCCGGCACAGCGGCTCCCCGCAGGTGCGGGGGTCCCGACCGCCCTCGCGGGGCGGCCCCAGGCAGTCGACCAGCCGGGACCTCAGCCGTTCCAGCCCGTGCCTGCTCATCGGGTCCATTGGAACCATCTCCAGAAGCAGTACCGCCGTCGGATCCGCGGCGGAGGCACTGCGGAGTGCGGCTGTTCCAGTCTTCGCCCGTCCATCAGACATGTCAACCATTGCACGAATCTTCTGTCGTGTATCAGCAGTCGTGAAACAGGAGTCCTATCGTGGAGGGATGGACAACAGCACGACGCCCGAACGTCAATGGACCTTCCTGACCAACCACGCCCGCGTGCTGGTCCAGATCGCCCGCGACCCCGGCATCCGCGTGCGCGACATCGCCACCAGCTGCCTGCTCACCGAACGCGCCGTCCAACGCATCATCGCCGACCTCGAACAGGCCGGATACCTCAGCCACGAACGCCGCGGCCGCACCAACCACTACCGCGTCGTCACCAGCAAGCAACTGCGTCACCCCGCCGACGCCGGCCCCACCATCGCCGAACTCCTCGCCACCCTCCTGCGCTGATGCCCACGACGACGGCGAAGGCGTCGCCGGGACGCCGGAGGGTCCCGGTGGCGGTGGTCTCCCCTGCGCTCAGCCGAAGCGGACCGAGTGGTACGGGGCGTCGCTGAACTCGATCGTGGACTTCTCCCCCAGGACCGCGTCGGCCGCCCCGGCACACGCGCCGTCGGTGAACAGCTGCGCGTTCCGGTCCGTACCGTTCCCCCACCGCGTCCACCGCGAGCCGACCGGCGAGGGAGCGGGCGGCACGGCGTAGCAGCCGGCGGGGTCCTCCAGGACGAAGTAGGCCAGCGCGTACTGGCAGCCCCAGGGCCCGCAGTCCTGGGCACGGACCGCGAACGTGCCGATGGCCCTGGTCGGAGCGGCCGAGGCCGGTCCGGCGGGCGCCCTGGGCGCCGCCTGTACCGGGACGGGAGCGCCCAGCAGGGACAGCACCAACACCAGCGGGGCGGAGGAGACGAGGGGGAGGACGCTTCTGCGCATGGGAACCTTCCTTCGGCCCGGCGGCACCGGCAGGGCCGGGTGACGTGCCGGGCGGCGGGCGGTCGCCTCTCACCGGGCCCATTGCCCGGGGACGCCCGCCCAGATGCCCTCCTTCCTCCCCAGGACCAGGGGCCCCATAGTCCCGACGGAGCTCGAACAGATGAACCCGCTCTGTGCCTGTGCGCCCCTCGCGCACCCGGAGGTTCGAAATGCGTTTCGCTCGCGACCTGACATTTCCGCGCACGAAATCGCCCGGGCCGGCTCCAATAAGCCGACCCGGGCGATTTCACCTCCCCGGTATCACGCGTTCTTCCGCGAGGATCCGGGGCATGGCCACCGGGCGAGCCCGTCTACTGGGCCTTGTCGAGATAGAATTTCTCGTTCTCGCCGCCGTTGGCCTTGACCTGGCAGTTCACCGTCCCCCCGGGGCCGGTGGCGGAGGTCACCCCGCTGCCGGTCACCATCCTCAGGAAGATACCCGGGAACGCCGCCGACTCGAAGGAGAACGAACCGTCGACCTGGGCACGGGCGTTGAACTTCTCCCAGGGGCCGATGCCGTATTGGCAGTTGACCGTCCCACCTCCGGCCATGGTGACGGGGACGCCGTTTCCGTCCATGCGCAGGAACACGTTCGGGAAGAACGTCGACTGGATCGTGACCGGTGCGTCTCCGAGCTTTGCGAGGTCGGCTGCCGACAAAGGCATGATGGCCTCTCTCCTTCTGTCTGAGGTGTAGCGGACGAGTCGAACCCGGCGCCGCGGCCGACAGCGTCTTCGGCGCCGGATATCGGGCTTGGGGAGCGTACTCAGTTCGGCATACGCGAGTTCGGCGTACTCGGTCCGGCCGTTTCCGCGTCCGCCCGCGGGAGCGTTTCGGACCGCTCCGTGCATACGCCCCCGCCGGCCCCGTGAGCCGCTTCCCGAAAAGGGAAGCCCATCGAATTGCGGGATAGGACGGCATCACAGACCCCCCCGCCTTACGCTCCCATTTTCTTTCCTGCCGCTGCGGGCCGGGGACTCACTGTATTTGGGTCGGCACAGCCTGTCCAGGCTGTGCGCTTCGGCAATGTCGGCCGAATCGCGGCGGCGCTGACAGGGATCCGGCGGGCCGGCACCGGTTGGGTCGGTGCCGAGCCGCCGCCCGGACGGTGCACCTGGGGCCGCTCGTCGGCGTCGGCAGCGCTGCGGGAGGCCGGGACCGACCAGGGCCAGGCGTGTGCCCGGCCGCCCGCCGGGCAGCGGCCCGATAACCCGTGGCCGTCCAGCCCGCCCGCTGTGAAACTGGCCCGATGGAAGAAGCGCCCACCGCACCGGTGCCCGTCGTCCTCGGCATCGACGACCTGCGACCGCTCCCCCGGGCCACACGGATCGCCCGCACCAGCCGCGAAGGCACCCGGCTCCTGGAGGAGCACCGCGACGGCTTCATCGACGAACTCTGGCTCGACCACGACCTCGGCGGCGACGACACCGTCATGCCCGTGGTGGCCCTCCTGGAAGAAGCGGCCTTCGAGGGACGGCCCTTCCGGATCGGAACGGTCTACGTCCACAGCGCCAACCCCGTCGGCTCCGCCTCCGTCGTCCGGTCACTCACGCGCTGGAACTACCGTGTCCGGCGGGCGTCTGCCCAGGATCCGGTCGGGCGTTCCGGGGGCGACGCCATCGGCGGTGCGTGAGGGGGTGCCACTGGAGTGGGAGCTCCAGTGGTGTCCGACCCCGGGGGGACGGTCCAGCTCCCGCGGCCCCGTCCGGCCGTCGGCCTCGCTGACGCGGTGCGGCCGCGGCCGATGTCCGCGGCCGCCGCGTCGTGGACCTGCGGGAGCGGCCTGGGCGGTGCATCCGCGTCGTCGCCGCGCGGTTGTGGAGCATCGAGAACAACCTGTCCATCTCGAACATGGACTTCGACGACTTCGCCGGGAACGTCGACGCCGACGGCGTGTTCAGGGGCTTCTGACCATCGGCCGCCGATCAGGCGGCCACCGCCGACGCCCGGCGGTGACAGCCCGGTCGCGGATCACCGGCCTGCCAACGGACCACGGATCGCGGCGGCTTCCGACCACGACATTCCCCGGATCCCCGGCTCACGCGACACCGCCGAAGACGTCAGAGGTGCAGCATGGCCACGACCGCCGGGGGCGGGCCCCACGACGCAAGATACGGTCCGTCACATGTCGAAACACGGACGACGGATCCGCCTGACCGCCGGGGCTGCCATAGCCCTGCTCGGTGGCGGGTTCGCGATCAACGCCTGGATGAACCGGGTTCCGGAAACCAGGGTCTACGAGGGCACCGTGGCCGGCAAGCCGCTGCTGGTCGGCTCGGACGGCCGGACCCTGACACTGAGCATCGGGTGGGGTTGTGAGAAGCAGCCCGAACTCGTGGCCCGCGAGTCCGCCGACGCGGTGAAGGTCTCCCTGCGGCACACAGTCCCCCCGGGGTTCTGCGACCCGGGTGGCATCGGACAGATCACGACCCACCTGAACAGACCGCTCGGGACCAGGGCGCTGAACGACGCCTCCGGCAAGCCCGCCGTCCACTTCGACGAGCGCGACCTCCTGCGGCCCGTGTTCCTGCCGGAGAACTACTCCCCCTATCCCGCGGGCAGGATGGTCCACCTGCCCGGTCTGGCCCCGCTCCCGACCGACACTCCGGCCTGGGCCAGCGGGTACCGACTGGGGACGGGCCCTGAACAAGGCAATCTGATCATCAGCCAGACCCTCCGGAACAGCGCACCACCGGAGGGCCGGGCCGCCCTGGTCAAGGGCCACCCCGCGGCCATCACGCAATCCGATCCGAACGGCGGGCCCCGTTCGCTGACATGGTCGGACGGGACCTACACCTTCGTCGTCACGACCGGTGCTCCCCCGCGGCTCTCGGACGAGGAACTCGTCCGCGTCGCCGAGAATCTGCGGTGACCGACACCACGACGACGTCCGGCGGCTGTCCATCAGGCCGACCCGGCGGAGTCGCGGCCGCTCCTGCGCTGGTCAGGGCGGAGAGCCTTCATCGAGCCAGACGCCCCCGCCTCCGGGGCTGCCGGGGGCGGGGGCGTCGGGTGCGGGGTGGGAGCGGGTCAGCTGCGGGTGACCACGAGCTGGCTGGAGCCGTCCGGCAGGCCCGCGATGGCGGCGCGCTGGGCCGGGAAGGTGCTCGCGCCGTACGGGCCCTGGACGGCGGCGAAGCCGGACCAGGAGCCGTTGGAGAAGCGGGTCTCGTGGTAGACGTTGCCGTCGCCGCCGACCACCGCCACCTGGGACGAACCGTCCGGCAGGCCGGCGATGCCGACCGTCCGCGCGGCCATGGTGGGCGTGCCGACGCCGGGGAGCGCGGCGAAGCCGGACCAGGTGCCGTCAGAGAAGCGGGTCTGGTGGTAGACGTTGCCGTCGTTGCCGATCGCCAGGACCTGCGAGGAACCGTCCGACAGGCCCGTGATGGCCACCCGGCCGGCCGCCATCCGCGAGCTGTTCACCCCGGGGAGCGGGGCGAAGCCGCTCCAACTGCCGTTGGAGAAGCGGGTCTGGTGGTAGACGTTGCCGTCGTTGCCGATCGCCAGGACCTGGGCGGAGCCGTCGGGCAGGCCGGCGATGGCGACGTCCCCGGCCGCCATGGTCGGGGTGCCGACGCCGGGGAGCGGGGCGAAGCCGGACCAGTTGCCGTCGGAGAGGCGGATCCGGTGGTAGACGTTGCCGTCACTGCCGACGGTCAGCACCTGCGAGGAGCCGTCCGGCAGGCCCGCGATGGCGGCCCGGCGGGCCTGGGTGGCGGGCGTGCCGTCGTCGGGGAGCGCGGCGAAGCCGCTCCAGCTGCCGTTCGCGGCGCGGACCCCGTGGTAGAGCCGGCCGTCCAGGCCGATGCCCAGCTCCTGCGAGGAGCCTCCCGGCAGCCCGGCGATCGCGGCCTCCGAGCCGCGGAAGACGCCCGCCCCGCCCGTCAGCGGGCTGAAGCCGGGCCAGGCGCCCGAGCTCTGGCGCACGCCGAGGAAGAGCGCGGAGGACAGGGAGGGCGGGGCGCTGGTGAGCTGGATGTCGACGTAGTCCTGGTCGATCGCTATCGAGTAGCCGCCCCAGCTCTCCGGGTTCGCCGGCGAGGCGTACTGGTGGGCGCGCTGGTGGTTGGACCAGTAGCCGGCCGGTATCGACGGGTCGGCGGTGTCCTCCTTGCCGTTCCAGTTGGCGCTGAAGACGGCGTCGGGCATGGTGTAGGCGCTGTTGCCGGCGTTGGCGGCGAGGTCCTTCATGCCGGACGAGGAGCTGCTGTAGACGCCGGAGTTGTAGCCCCAGGCGTGCAGTTCGTTGGTCCAGGCGGTGAGGAAGGCGAGCACCGTGGCCGAGTACTGCGGGGTGGTGTAGCCCTCCATGTCGTAGTAGAGGATCGTGCCGGGGCCGAAGCCGAGGGCCTGGGCCTGGGCCACCGCGTCGTCGGCGGCGTTGGCGCCCTCGGTGGCGGGGTAGGCGATCTTCGGGGCCTGCACACCGACGTACAGCGGCATGAAGGACCAGCCCGCGGACTGCTGCTGCTGGACCCAGGAGGACGTCAGGTTCGGCTGGGCGCAGCCCCGCCTGACACCGCCGATGTAGATTCCGACCGCCCGGTACGGGGAGGAGGTCATCCACGCGTTCATCGCGGCGCTGGAGGGCGCCGTGCAGGCGTCGAAGCCCTTGCCGGTGTAGTTCGTCGCCGACGCGGGCACCTGGGCCGCGGCGGCCATCGGTGCGGCCATGGCCCGGCTGGACGGCGCGGCGGCGGACTTGGGCGTGGCGGACTTCGCGGCGGGGGCCGTCGGGGCTGCGGCGGGCGCCGGCTCCGGTCGGTGTTCCGGCGCGGGGGTGAGCCCGGCACTGGTGATGATCCGGCGCACCAGCGGCTGGTCCGTGTCGTACGTACCGGTCACCGCGACGACGCCGTCCTCCGCGCGGATCGTCTGCGCGACCGGGTTGGAGCCCTCCCGGTCGGGCGCGGCGCCGGCGGCGGGCTCGACCAGCAGGGCCTCCGAGCGGCCGGTCAACCGCGGCGGGCAGACCTGCTGTTCGCCCGGGTGACCGAGGTACACCGCGTGCTGGTCGAAGCGGACGCAGGCCTGCGGGTCCGCGGCCAGGTCGACGACCGGCCAGGCCGTGGGCACCTGGAAGACGCGGCCCTGGTAGGTCACCTTCTTGGTGTCCGGGCTTCCGGCGGGGGCGGCTACGGCGGAGCCGGCGGCGGGCGCCGCCATGAGGACGGCCGCCGCGACGGCCGCGGCGCTCCGGAGCGCTGTCATACGGGTCTTCACCCAGATATCTCCTGACACGACGAAAGGCCGCACGCCGACAGGTCGGCCGCGCGGCACGGGCACGTCACCCTATCCGCGTCCTCGGACAGGCGGTGTCGCAGGCCCCTCCGGTCCGGCCGACCGTCCGTCAGCCGTCGCCCCGGGGCCCGCTCCCGCGCGTCGGGTCAGCCCGGCGGACAGGACGCGTTCTGTTCTCAACTCCGGTCGTGTGTGGGACCGTTGGCAGCGGGCGTCGTCACGGAGAGACCCGGATCGCGGGGGAACGGGGTGGTGGACATGACGGACCGGCCGGGCCCGTACGGACCGAACCGCCGGGGCCTGCTCGCCTCGGCCGGCGCCCTGCTGGCCGGCGGCGCTGCCTCGGGCCTGCCGGGGGCCGCGGGGTCCGCCGGAGGAGCCGCTCCGGCGCAGGCCCCGGGCCGGGGCGCGGCGGTGATCCGGCGGGGCGACCCCCGGTACGCGAGCCTGCTGCGGGGCGACAACTTCCGCTTCGCCGGCGACCCGGACGAGATCCGGGTCGCCGCCACCACCGAGGACGTCGTACGCGCCGTCACCGAGGCGCTGCGCTCCGGGCGGAGGATCGCGCCGCGCAGCGGCGGCCACTGCCTCGAGGACTTCACCGCCGATCCGGGCGTCCGCCTGCTGCTGGACCTCTCCCCCATGGACGCGGTCGGCTACGACCCGGAGCGGCGGGCGTTCGCCGTCCGGCCCGGCGCCACGCTCGGGCGGGTGTACCGGGCGCTGTTCACGGGCTGGGGCGTGACGGTCCCGGCGGGCGCGTGCCCCGAGGTGGGCGCCGGCGGGCACTTCGCCGGCGGCGGGTACGGGCCGCTCTCGCGCCGCTACGGCTCGGTGGTGGACCACCTCCACGGCGTGGAGGTGGTGGTGGCGGACCGGGCCGACCGGGCGCGGACGGTGGTCGCCACCCGTGAGCCGGACGACCCGCACCGGGACCTGTGGTGGGCCCACACCGGCGGTGGCGGCGGCAACTTCGGCGTGGTCACCCGCTACTGGCTGCGCTCCCCGGACGCGACGGGCGACGACCCGTCCCGGCTGCTGCCGCCCTCGCCCCGCGAGCTGAAGGGCTACCAGGCGGTCTGGGCCTGGGACGAGCGGATGACGGCGCGGGCGTTCACCACCCTGCTGCGCAATTTCGGCACCTGGCACGAGCGTCACAGCGAGCCGGGCTCCCCGTACGCGGGCCTGTACGCCATCCTCTCGGTGGCCCGTCGCGGCGGCGGCCCGATCACGATGTTCGTGCAGGCCGACGCCACCGTCCCCGACCTGGACCGGATGGTGGCCGAGCTCGTGTCCGCGGTCGGCGCGGGCACCGGCGTCGAACCCGCCGTCGACCACCGGACCGTACCGTGGCTGCACGCCCTCACCTGGCCGGGCGCGGGAGCGGCCGGGGACATGTTCAGCCGGCGCTACAAGCTCAAGGCGGCGCACCTGCGCCGCTCGTACACCGATGCCCAACTCGCCACCGCCTACAGCTGGTTGACGGATGGCTCCGCCGTCGCGCACGGCGGTCTGCTGTTCGTCGGCTACGGCGGCCAGGTGAACGCGGTGCCGCCGGGGGCGACCGCGACCGCCCAGCGGGACGCGGTGATGAAGGTCGTCTACCAGACGGTGTGGACGGACGAGCGGGAGGACGCGGCGAACCTCGCCTGGGTGCGGGGGTTCTACCGCGCGATGTACGCGGACACCGGCGGCGTGCCGGTGCCCGGCGAGGTCAGCGACGGCTCCTACATCAACTACCCCGACGCCGACCTCGCCGACCCGGCCTGGAACCGCTCCGGCGTCCCGTGGCACACCCTCTACTACAAGGACGGCTACCCGCGGCTCCAGGCCGTGAAGGCCCGCTGGGACCCGTACGGGCTCTTCCGGCACACCCTCTCCGTCGAGCCCCGGCCGGCCCCGTGACGCCGCTCCGGAACAGCCGGGTCCCGTACGGAGGAACGGCGGGTCAGCGGACGGTCACCTGCCAGGCGCTGTAGGCCGTGGCCATGCGGCCGGCGATGCCGGGGCAGTAGTAGGTCGACGGGTTCATGGTCGCGGCGGGGAAGACGGTCGAGTTGGAGGGGCCGGCGTCGCTCCAGGCGCCGGTGGCGGGGGTGCGGACCTTCAGCCCGGTGGTCTCGACGACCCGTCCGCTCAGGTCCTGGCAGACGCCCACGTTGCCGGAGGCCGTCCGGTCGGAGTAGTACTCGAACATGTCCCAGCCGTAGTCGAGGCCGGTCTGGTCGGTGCCCCGGCTGGTGAAGAACGGGTCCCAGGTGCTGGTGGCGACGTTGTAGAGGGAGGCGCTCCAGGTGTTGGTCCGGGCGTCGGTGAGCTGGACCTGGAGGCTGTAGGCGGAGCGGCCGTTCACGGTGGCGCCGTACTTCCGGAGGAAGGCGGCGTCGATGTCGACGGTCGCGCCGACCGCCTGGGAGGGGTCGGTGGTGCACCAGTCCCAGGCCCATATCTGGGCGCTGTCCCGGGTGTGGACGGTGACCATCTCGATGCAGGAGTTGCTGCGCGGCTTGGTGGTGGGGGCGTAGAGGAAGTCGTTGGCGCCGCTCAGGCGCAGCGCGTCGTCGAGGGTGTGGGTGGCGATGACGGCGTCGTAGCCGGTGTTGCCGTTGGGGCCCAGCTCGGTGCCCCACCACCGGTGGGCCTGGGCGGCGATCGGTGCCGGGGCGGTGCGGTTCGTGGCCGTCTCCGAGGGCCGCGCCTCCGTGGCGAGGCCCGCGCGCAGCTCGCGGAACCGCTGGACGGCGGGCCGGTCCTGCGGCCTGATGCCGGCGTCGCCGAGGACGCGGCCGGACACGGGGGCGCCCGTCGGTGCGTCGGCCCGCGGGGCGGCCGGGTGGGCGGCGTGGGCCGGAGCCGACGCCGGGACCGGGGTCGCCTGGGCGCCAGGCGCGAGGGCGGTTCCGGCGACGGCGAGGGCACACGCGCCGGCGGCCGCGGCCGCGGTCCTCAGTACGGACGAACGGCGCGATAGTGTCGTGCTCATGACACTCCTAGGTGTGGGGGAACCCGAGGGGGGTGGCAGCCGCCGCCCGCCGAGGAGCGGATCGGATGCGCGGGGAGATCCGGTCACTGGCGAACGGAGCGGGTGGCCATCAGCGTGGGCCAGGCCCCGGCACGACACAATCCGGCTGCCGGAAGTACCCATACTCAATCAATCCACCTGGCCTGAACGCCGGTTGCCCACCCGGGCGTCCGAACCCCGAACCGCGGGCATCCTCACGATCGGGCCCGGCGGGCGGGCGCAGCCCCGTACGCACCGCCAGGACGTACGCACCGTCAGGACGACCGGAGGCGAGCATGAACGACCTCTGGAAGGCCGTGCTCCACGGTTCCCTCGCCAACCCGGCCCGCCCCGGGACGGTCCTGCTGGTGGATGGCCCGTCCGGCACCGGCAAGTCGCACCTCGTGGCAGGGCTCCGCCGCCGGCACCCGGCCGGCTCCGGCTGCCTGACCCTGACCTGCGCCGGCCCGTCCGACGACGACGACGCACAGCACACCTTCGACGCCCTCGACGCCCTCACCCGCGCCTTCGGCGACCCGACCCGGGCCGCCGTCCCGACCCTGCTGGTCGTGGAGGACGTCCACCGGGCCGACGAACGCACCCGGTGCCGGGTCCGGCGCCTGGCCCGCACGCTCCCGAACGGCTGCGCCCTGGTGCTCACCTGGCGGCCCGAGGACCTTCCCGCCGCCCGGCCCCTGCTGGGCGAGCCGCTCTCCTGCCCGCCCGGCACCGCCGTCCTCCGGATCCGGACCGGTCCGCTCCCGGCCGCGGTGGCACGGGAGTTGACCGAACGGACCCTGGGCGCCCGGTGCCCGGACGACGTGATCGAGCGGCTGTACGCGGTCACCGGCGGCGTCGCCCAGGTGCTCGTGGACGTCCTGCCCGTCCTGGCCGGCACCGTCCTCGCCGACACTTCCCCGGACGGCCCGACCGTGGACGCCGTCGAGGCGCTGGAGGCCCCACCGCGCCTGGCGGAGACCGTACTACGCCGACTCGCCGACCTGCCCGCGGACGCCCGGCGGCTGGTGCACGCCGCGGCGGTGCTGGGCGAACCGGCCTCCGAAGCCGAGCTGGCAGCCCTGACCGACCTGACGGCGGAGACGGCGCGCGGCATGCTCCTCGCCGCCCTCACCGCGGCCGTGCTGACCGACCTCGGCCCCCGGCGGTACGGCTTCCGCGTGCCGCTCGCCGCCCGGGCCGTGACCGCGAGCCTCCCCGCCCCCGAACGCGCCGACCTGCACCACCGGGCGGCGCAGGTGCTGAGACGGCGCGCCGACGTCCCCTGGCCGCAGGTCGCCGGGCACCTCCTGGCGGCAGGGGTCCGCCGCGGCCTGGTCCGGGCCGCCGAGCGCGCCGCCGAGACCCACGCCGCCGCCGGACGGCACCGCGAGGCCGCCCGGCTCCTCCAGGACCTGCTCGCCGACCGCCGGATCCCCGGCCCCGCCCGCGCGAGGCTCGCCACGGCGGCCCTGCGCCGCATCGCCGGGTTCACCCTTCAGGACGCCGGCGCCCTGCTCGACACCCTCACCGGCGCCCCGCTCCTGCCCGGCCCGCTGCGCGCCCAGGCCCGGGTGCTGCAGGGGCTGTCGCTGTGCACCCCGACGACACCGGACCACGACGGCTGGCTGCACCTGGAGCGCGCCGCCAGGACCCTCCCCGACGAACCCGGCCTCGCCGCCCGCGTCCTGGCCGCGATGTCCATGCCGCACTGGCCCGGCATCCCCCTCGCCGAGCACCGGCAGTGCGCGGAGCGGGCGGGCGCCGCGCTGGCGGGCACCACCGACCCCGTCCTGCGGGCCGCCGTCAACGCCAACCTCGTCGGGCTGCTCCTGACCCTCGGCGACCCCGGGGCCGAACAGGCGCTCCCGGCCCGGCCGTTGGGGGAGGACGAGGACAACGGTGACGCCGCGTCGGCCGGTCACCGGGCCCGCGCCCTGTGCAACGCCGCCGACGCCACCCTGTGGCTCGGCCGCTACCACGACAGCCAGGCGTTCCTCGAACGCGGCGCGGCCCTGGCCGGACGCCACCACGCCGGCCCCCACGTCGCCCACGGCATCCGCAGCATCCGGCTGCTCCTCGATTGGGCTACCGGCCGCTGGACCGGCCTCGCCGACCGGGCCGCCGACCTGGTCGCGGACACCGCGCGAACCCCGGTGCTCGGCCACGAGGCACGAACCGTCCTCGCCGCGCTGTGCCTCGCCCGCGGCGAGTGGTCCCAGTGCCGGGCCTGGCTGGCCGGCGGCCTGGCCCCGCACCTGGACCAGCAGTTGGCACCGGTGGCGGCGCTCTCCTCGACCGTACTCGTCCGGCTGGCCCTGGCCCGCGGCGACCACGACGACGCCAGAGCGTACGCGACGCAGGCCTGGGGACGGCTGCGGAGCAAGGGCATCTGGGCCTGGGCGGCGGAACTGGCGCCCTGGGCCGTCACGGCGGCGCTGAGCGCCGGCGACCCCGCCACGGCCCGGACGATGGCCCGGGACCTCCGCACGGCCACCGGCGCGCCGCACCTGCCGCTCGCCGCGGTCGCCCGACGGTGGTGCCGCGCCACCCTGGCCGAGCACGACGGGGACCTCGCGCGCGCCGCCGACGGCTACCGCGCCGCCGCAGACGCCTACGCCGCGCTGCCCCGCCCGTACATGGCCGCCCTGGCGGCGGAGGCCGCGGCCCGCTGCGCCACGGCCGCGGGCGAAGGCGAGGACGCCAGCCGCGACACCGTCGACCGGCTGACCGACGCCCTCCTCGTGCTGACCGGGCTCGGCGCCACCCACGACGCCGCCCGCGTCCGCTCCCGGCTGCGCGCCCTCGCACCCCCGCGCCGAGGCCGGCCCGCCCATCCCGGGCTCTCCCCGCGCGAACGGGAGGTCGCCGAACTCGCGGCCGGAGGTCTGACCAACCGTCAGATCGCGGCCGCACTGCACCTGTCCACCAGGACCGTCGAGAACCACGTGGCCAGGGTGCTGCGCAAGCTGTCCGCGCCGTCCCGCCGGGACCTCCCCGCACGCCTCTGACGCGCGCCTCTACCGGCTCAACATCAGGGCCGCCCCGGAGCCCCGCCGTCGACCGGCAGCTCTCCCGGGAGGTAGCCGTAGCCGGCGCGGCCCGGCACCGCCTCGGCGAGGGCCCGGACCAGCGCGGCCGGCGGCGCCGCGAAGACCGCGGGGTAGTCGCACTCCCCCAGCTCCGGCCGCACCGGCCAGGCCAGCCGTTCCCGCTCCAGGTCGTACCGCGCGTCGACACCCTCGCGGTTGCCCCGGGCGTCCAGGCGGGCCCAACGGCCTTTCAGGTGCACGGCGTTGAGGGCGTGCAGCACGAAGTCGCCCTCGCCGTCCGTCAGCCGCTGGTAGCACAGGCCCGTCGGCACGCCCTGCGCTCGCAGCAGCGCCGCCAGCAGGTGGGCCTTGCCGTGGCAGATCGCGTTGCCCGCGGCCAGCACCTCCGAGGCGCGGAACGCCCCGCTGTAGGCGCCCGCGTCGGCGGAGTGCCGGACCTCGTCGCGGACGTGCTGGAAGGCCGCCTCGGGGGTGGCCAACTCGGCGGCCAACCGCCGCAGTTGCGGGTCCTGGTGGTCGATGACCCCGTCCGCCACGAGGTAGGCGGCGAGGTCGTCGGTCTCCGGTTGCAGGATCATGCCGCCCATCGTGCCCCGCCCCACGGGCCGCACGGGCGGAATTCCAGCCCGTGGACGGTCCGGCGCCCGGAGCGGGACGCCCAGGACCGGACCTTGGGGGCTACTTGGGGGCGGCGGTCATGGAGGCGACCGCGTCCGCCACGCTGCCCCGGTAGTTGCCCATCTTGGGGTTCAGGACGTGGGCCCCGGCGGGGAGCGGGAAGTTGCGGGTGTTCGCGAGGGGCATGTTGGTGCCCTCGCCGTCGACCAGCACGTTGATCTCGTTGATGCCGGGGGCGGTGCCGGTGGTGGCGCCGCTCGGGTCGAGGTCGATCACCGCGTAGGCGCTCCGGCCCGCCGGGACCGGGAACCGCTCCGTGCCGCTGGCGAGCACCGGCTTGAGGTTCTTGCTCTGGTCCCGGGCGGCCGAGTCGCCCAGGTCGACGCCCGGGGAGGAGCTCAGACTGCAGGCCTTCGCGCCGGTGTTGCGCACCTCGATCACCCACTGGTTGGCCGCCCCGGCGCGCGCCGACGCGTTGATCGAGAGGTTCTGGATGTCGCACGGCTGGGCGGAGGCACTCCCGCCACCAGCCCCGCCACCGCTCGACGGGCTCGCACCGGCCGGCGTGTGCGCGGCGGTGGGCGCTGCCGAGCTGGCGGGAGCCGGTGCACCCGGAGCCGGTGCAGTCGCCGAGGGAGCACCGGCGGCCGCCTTGGTGGGCGCGGAGCTCGCCGAGCTGGCGGGCGCGTCGGTGTTCTCAGGCCCGCAGGCGGTCAACGCGAGCCCCGCCCCGACGACGAGGACGGCGGAGACGAACAGCGGGCGACGGCGACGGACGGACATGGTGGCTCCCCGATGACGATGCGGACTGCTTGATCGAACACACCACAGGACGGCCGGACGACGGCTTTCGGTGCCATCCGCAGCGTCACAATCGTCAGGACATGACAGGGACCGGACTGTGACACTCGGTCAGCCACAAGGCAGTTGACGGCACCCCTCACCTGCCGGTATGCCCGGTCCGGCCAGCGCGGCCTGCCCGACGTCTACGGGAGGAGGCGCGTGCCTCCCGGCCATGTCGTGATGGCGGGCCCGGGTGAGACGGATCCGCGAGAGGGCGGGGCTCCGGCCGGCACGACCGGGGTTCCCATTCGCCTCGCAGGAGGTGCGTCGGGGGATTCCCGTTGTGACGATGGCCCCACGGGTCGGGCCCACGGACTGGCTGTGTGAACGGCCCCCGACTGCCCGCCGGTACCTTCGCCGGGCCGACGCGTTCCGCCCGGCGTACCCGGGGTCGTCTGCTGCCCGGGGACATGCCGAGCCCGTCCCCTCCCACCATTCCCATCCGTCGAGAGCAGAGGGAAACCCGCATGTCCGTACGTCGAAACGCCCTGACCGTGTCCGCCGTCCTCGCCGCGCTGGCCGCCGGCGTGGCACCGTCCGCCGATGCCGCCCCGGCAACCGCCTCGGAGATCCTGAACTGCACCGTGAACGCCGCCGTCACCTTCGACCCGGCGTTGTCGGACGGCCCGGAGGCCACCACCGTGACGATCGGGGGGACGGCGACCGGGTGCACCGACTCCCAGAGCGGCCCGACGGCCGTGGTGGGCGGCACCGTCACCGCGACGCTCACGTTCGGCACGCTCAGCTGCAACCCGCTCACGGTGCCGGCGCTGGTCCCGGGCTCCACGGCGACCTTCACCTGGAACCTGCAGAACGGGACGCAGGCCAGCAGCACCATCACCGACATCGCCGCCGTCGAGGTCGACGGCGCCGGCACCCTCACCGGAACCGTCACCGGCTCCTCCTCCCGCCTCGCCGGGGAGACCCTGACCGCGGTCCTGAACATCGACAGCGACCAGCCGATCATCGACAACTGCGTCGACGTCCTGCTCGGCGCCCCGCCCATCGCCCACTCGACCCTCACCGCCGCCACCGCCTTCAGCTGACCCCGCGCCACACCGGCCCCGGGCCCCGCGCGGTTCCGCCCACGGTGGTATTCCCGCAACGCCGAGCGTCCGGTCGGCGCCGCCCGCGCCGACGGGCCTGCCGTTACCCGGGAAACGGCAGGCCCGTCGGCCCGGGGTATCCCACGACGGGGAAGCCGGGCCCCGCCGGATCACCCACTCCTGCCTTATTGCACAATAGTTGCAGTTGCATAGGCAGAAGCAATAAGGAGTGGGTGCGATGCCGGCCTCGCCAGTGGTGCTGGGGATCGAGTCCTCGTGCGACGAGACCGGTGCCGGTCTCGTCCGGGACGGGGTCCTGCTCGGGCAGGCGGTCGCGTCGAGCATGGACGAGCACGCCCGGTACGGCGGGGTCGTGCCGGAGATCGCCGCCCGCGCCCACGTCCACGCGATGGCGCCCGTGGTCCGCGAGGCCCTCGACCGGGCCGGGCTCACCCTCGCCGACGTCGGCGCCGTCGCGGTCACCGCCGGGCCGGGCCTCTCCGGTCCGCTCCAGGTCGGGGTCGCGGCGGCCAAGAGCTACGCCTTCTCGCTCGGCGTGCCCCTCTACGGCGTCCACCACCTCGCCGGGCACGTCGCGGCGGCCGCCCTGGAGGGCGAGCCGCTGCCGAACCCATGCGTCGTCCTGATCGTCTCCGGCGGGCACACCTCCCTGCTGTTGGTGCGCGACCTCGCCCGCGACCCGATCGTCCACCTCGGCGACACCCTGGACGACGCCGCCGGCGAGTGCTTCGACAAGGTCGCCCGGATCCTCGGCCTGCCCTACCCCGGCGGGCCCGCCATCGACCGCGCCGCCCGCGAGGGCGACCCGAACGCGGTGCGCCTGCCCCGCCCGCTCAGCGGGCCCAACGACCCCCCGTACGCGTTCTCCTTCTCCGGCCTCAAGACCGCCGCCGCCCGCTGGGTCGAGGCCCAACGGGCCGCCGGCGGCGAGCCGCACGTCCCGGACGCGGCCGCGGCTCTCCAGGAGGCCATCGCGGACACCCTCACCCGCAAGGCCGTCCGGGCCTGCACCGACCACGGGATCAGCACCCTCGTCGTGGTCGGCGGCGTCGCCGCCAACTCCCGCATCCGCGCGCTGACCGAACAGCGCTGCGCCGCCGCCGGGATCACCCTGCGGGTGCCGCCGCTGCGGCTGTGCACCGACAACGGCGCGATGATCGCGGCCATCGGCGACCTCCTGGTCCGCTCGGGCGCGGCCCCGTCCCCGATGAACCTCTCGATCGACCCCTCCGCGCCCCTGGAGTACGCGGCGCTCTCCCCGCTCGCCGCGGTCCGGGCCGCGTGACGACCCGCAGGGCCCGGCGGCCCCGCCGCACACCCCTCGGCGCCTCCTGACCACCCGGTTCCCGGCCCGTCCGGCGGCGGTGACGGTGACGTGGAGAGCGACGCTCCGGATCACTGTCCGCACCCCGAGCCGCCCGGGCGAGACGCGAGCAGCGGAGGCCTGCACCGCCGACGGCCGGCCGTCGTTCCGCGACCGGCCCCCGGCGTCCCCGGCCCCGGCGGTCGGCGACCGCACCGAGCAGGAGGCTGCCCAGGGGGCGGGCGAAGAAGCCGACCGCGAAGACGGCGAACGTCGACAGGAGCGGCAGCAGGGAGTTGCCCGATCCCTTCGGGAGGACCGCGGCCGCGATGTACGTGGCCAGGAACGTGCAGACGTGCCAGTCGTACCACTCCACGATGTTGCCGACGGAGGCCACGAGGATCTGTCTGCTGCCGGCCTTGCGGGACGGGGCGGACACGGACGTGTCTCCACCGACCGGGCCATGGCCTCGAACCTGGCCGCCATGCACCGGGAGATCCGGACCTCGGGCGGAGTCGGGGCGGCCGCCGACGTGATCGAGCACCACCTGCGCGCCAACCCTGAAGGAGCACCACATGCCCGTCGACGTCAGCGTCCTCATCCCCCTCTACAGAGACCACGAGGGCCGCCACACCCTGGCCGAGGCAAGCCACGCGTGACTGCGCCAGAGCATCCCCTGCGAGGTCGTCGTCGCGATCTCCGGGAACCCGGACGTGACAGTGGCCGAGGACGTCGACACCGACCGGGCCGTCCGCCTCGTGCCGGCCTACCCCGCGGACCGGCCCCCCGGCCTGCTGCGAAACACGGCGGCGGCCCACGCCAGGGCGCCGGTCCTGTACCTCACCGACGCCGACGTCCTGCCGCTCGGCCGGGACTTCCCGGCCCGCGCCCTCGACCTGGCCGGGGGCGGACCGGCCGGCCGTGGCAGTACCGGCTGGTCAACCGCCCCGACGGCGTGGACCACGTCGACCTCGTCCCCGCGGGCCCCGGAAGGTTCTGCTACGGCATCGCCACGATGCCGGTCCTGGTCGACCTTCAGCCGGGCCTCCCGCACCGGGCTCCTCGCGCTCGCGGGGATTCCCTGGGGCCGGGGAGCAGATGACGGTGGTGATGGACGAGCACGGGGTCAGAGCGGTCACAGGTGCCATACACCCACCGCCGGGTTCGCAGCGCCCTCCAGCCCCCGGCCCCGGGCCGCCGGCCACCGGCGGCCCGGGGCACGCGGTCAGGCCGCGCTGTAGCGGACCAGCAGCAGGACGTCCGCCACCTTCGCCGGGTCGATCCCGGGGCCGGCCACGGCCAGGGTCCAGGTGCCGACGGCGGGACCGGAGACGGCGATATCGGAGGTGGTCAGGTGGGTGCCCGGCGGGACGTGCCACGCGGAGCCCGTCGTGCCGTTGAGCGTCAGGCTCAGGCCGGAGGCGTCGACCGGGCCGGTGCCGACGGGCTGGAGCACGACGGTCGCGGCGGCCAGGCTGAGCGTCCGCGCGGACAGGAAGTAGGGGAAGTGCTGCGCGGTCACCTCGAAGGAGGTCGTGACGGTCCCCGCACCGCCGCCCGCCGCGGCGGTCACCTGCTGCCAGGCGGCCGGGAAGTCGTGGCGCAGGCTGAACAGGCGCAGCAGGCCCGTGGACGTCGCGTACTGGGTGAGTTCGCCGACGACGCGGCTCTCGACCGTCACCCGGAACGCACCGTCGTCGAGCGCCGTGTAGCTGAGCTGCAGGACCACGTCGGAGATGGTGTCGTAGTCGAACGCCCTCAGTTGTGTGGGGAGTTCGAGCTTCCACACGCTCTCGACCGCCCCCGAGCCCTCGAACGGCAGGTAGCGCTCGTCGCGGAAGTTCAGCTCGAACAGTCCGGCGTCGTTCAGGCCGGTGCTGGTGGCGATGGCGGAGGCGATGTTCGGCTGGACCGGGAGCGTCACCAAGGCGCCGGGCGCGGGATCGGGCGCGGTGCGCACCTCGCTGGCGACGAGGGAGAGCTTCGCGGCGACGTTGGTGTAGGGCCCGGTGACGCCAGGGATCGTCAGCCGCACCGACTTGATCAGCCGCTTGTACTGGCCGGGGTAGACCACGTCGAACAACAGCTCCGGCAGCGTGAAGGTGCACTCGCCGGTATCCCGCAGCGCGACCAGTGCCGTGGGGTCGACCACCGTCAGCGGGAAGAACTGGCTGACCTCCAGGCGGCGGGTGTTCCTGGCCATGTAGGCCTCCTCCAGCTGCCGGAGCTGGAGATCCAGCCGCTCACCGCTGAGCAGGCCGGCGATGCCGCTCTCCCAGTTGTCGGGGGCGATGAAGGAAGTCGTGTCGCCCATCTCGAAGGCGTACGCCTGCTGGGCTGCGGCCGCGAGGCCGTACGCGACGTCGTACGCCTGCCGGTGCAGCCGGGTCAGCGTACGGGCCTGGTAGGTGTACAGTCCCAGGCCGCTGAACTTGCCGCGGTAGAACGCGTCGAGCTCGTCCGCCTGGTCCATCTGCTTCTGGTGTACGTCCAGCTCCCGCTGGGCGTACCCGGCGTGCGCCTCGGCGGCCAGGCGCTGCTGCTCGACCTGCCTCAGTTCCTGTTCGGCGAGGGTGAGTTGCTGCCCCCACTCCTGGTAGCGGCGGTCGAACCCGGCGCCGGTCGCGGCGGCCGACGCGACGGCCTCCGCGGTGGCGCCGAGCGAGCCGAGGGTCTGCGCCGCCTGGGCCACGCTGTTTCCGATCTCGCGGCCGCCGTAGGTCATGGCGAACGGGCTGCCGACGTTGGGGAACAGGAAGGAGATCGCGGACATCGCGTACAGCGCGGACTCGCCGCCGCGCACCACGGCCGCGGCGGTGCGCGAGTCGGCCTCCAGTTTCTCCCAGCCGGTCAGTCCGGAGCCGATCAGCCCCTGGTAGTAGTCGATCCTGGCCTGGACGAGGGCCTTCTGCTCCTCCAGGGCCTGGAGCTGGTGCTGCGCCTCCTGGACCTGGCCGGTCTTCACGTCCTCCACCATGCGCAACAGGGTGCGTTCGTGCACCGACCGCAGCAGGGTCAGCTCCTCGGCGTCCTTCTTCTCCAGTGCCGACAGCAGGCTCGCGCCGAACGCCGTGACGGTCTGCGCGGACTGCCGGGCGCGCTCGATCACTGAGCCGAAGCGGTACGCGGGGGCGGCGGGTGCCTGGACCGAGGCGACCGCCTCCTCGATGCTCAGGCCAGCGGCCCGGGCGCGGACCAGGTCCAAGGGGTTGACCGGCGGGGCGAACAGCGCGAGTTGCCGGCGCACCCCGCTGAGGTTCATGCAGTTGCGGATCTTGTTCAGCCGGTCCTCCACACGGTCCCAGTAACCGGCCAGCACGTCGTCCGGCGGCACGCAGAAGACCAGCGTGGTCTGGTTGACGACCTCGAAGGCCGGCAGCAGGTCGTAGGCCAGGGTGTCGCCGCTCCACAGCTGCGCCAGGTCGGTGTTGCGCTGGCTGAGGTCGGCGGCATCGCCGTACGACAGCAGTTGGAGGCCGGTGGTGACGGGCAGGCCCGTCGCCGTGGCCGTCGCGGTGGGGGTGTGCGCGTGCGCGTGGGTGCCGCTCGTGTCGATGATGTCGCCCTGGCTCAGGCTGGTCTGGTAGACCCAGTTCTCCAGGGTGACCAGGAAGTCGGACACGTTGCTCATCTGCGGCCCGATCGCGTCGTACGTCAGCTGCTCGGCCGGTACCACCGGGCACTCGCCGAGCTGGACCGGGCGCGGCCCGAGGATCTCCGAGGCCAGCACGTACAGCATCGTGGCCTCGTTGATCGACTCGGTGGTGTCCTGCGCGAACAGTGAGTCGCCCCAGTCGATGAGGTTGTCGACGAAGCCCATGACGACCGCTTTCTGGAAGGCGACCGGACGCAGACGGGCGATGGCGAAGGGGTTGAAGGGATCGTTCTTGTACGCGTCCAGGGCTGCCGAATCGGTGAGGACGTCCTGGAGCGAGGGCACGGTCAGACCCCTGAAACCCACGTACCGCCAGTTGCGGTCGGCGTCGGTGTCGGAGCTCGTCGGGTCGAACAGCCGCTGGTACCACCACATGGCCTCCTCGTACCGCCCGGCCGCGTTGAGCTGGTGGGCCATCATCCACGGCAGGTGCAGGAACAGCTCCTGGTAGTAGGTGCCGTAGGCGGCGCTGTTCCTGATGTCGACGTGGGCGGGGTCGTCGTCGGGCGTCAGCAGGGCCCAGGGCGCGGTGATCGAGAAGCCGACGCCGTACTCGAGCCCCCAGAAGTACTCCGAGTGCAGGGCCAGCAGGCCCTCCACGCCGTGGTCTGCGTTGATCCGCAGCAGGTCGCCAACGATCGAGGTGGTCAGCCGGATGAGCTGGCGCGGGTTCCACCACCACCGCAGGGGCTGGAGGGGCAGGGAGGTCAGCGCCCGGGGCAGCCTCAGGGACGCCAGGTTGAAGGTCAGCGGCGCCGAGTGCGACCGCCCGGGAACGAGCGCCGCGGCGGGGAGTGCGGGCGCCTCCTTCGCCGGTCCTGCGGTGCCCGCCGTGATCGCCGGTCCCGCGGCGGCCTCCGTGATGATGGGCAGCAGTGCCGAGACGAAGTGCGAGAAGCGGGGGAAGTCCAGGTAGTGGCGGTCGTGGATCAGGTACTGCTGGTTGTGGACGGGGACGGCCAGGACGGATTCGGGGAATCCGTTGTTGACCGCCTGGATCGGGGAGACGAAGTCCGGTTTGCCGTGCTCGAAGTAGACGTTGTAGTCCGGTACGGGGAAGCCGGTGGTGACGAAGTCCGGCGACGACCCGCCCGCTCCGGGATCGGTGTGGAACATCTCCCGCAGCAGGTCGAAGCCGGCCGGGTCGGTGTCGGAGGACTGCCACACCCCCAGCCAGCCCACGGGTGAGCCGAAGGTCCAGTACAGCCCCATGGCGTGTCCGGTCGGCGTGCCGGGCACCCAACGGTCGGGGTTGTGCAACTGGTTGTGGAACAGGTTCAGTTGGCGGTCGTGAACCCGGTCGGCGCCCTGGTCGAGAAACCGGTTCATGTAGCGCAGGATGATGGCGTCGCCGCTGATCACGGGGTACGGCGTGTTGGCGGTCTTGTCCCCGGGCATGTCGTCGGCGACGAAGGACTCCCACCACCAGACCTGGTTCGGCTCGCCGATCGGGTAGAGCCAGTCCAGTTTCTGCGGCGCGAGCCAGGTGCCGTCCGGCTTCTGCGCGGAGTAGACCAGGCCGACCTTGACGGTGGACGGCTCGTCGTGGGAGCCGCCGCCGCTGAAGCTGGTGTGCTCGGTGGTGACGATGCTCGCCCAGAACAGGTAGAGCTTGCCCTGGAACCGGGTCGCCGAGACCCACTTCCCCTCGATGGGCAGGTCGACGCGCTTCCACGGTGTCCACGTCGAGGTGTTCCACGTGCGGTAGTGGAAGACCGCAGGGTCGGACTGGGTGCGGCCGAAGAAGTAGTACGTCGCCTGGTCGTCGTCGTAGTAGCTGCCACAGATCCGCAGGCCCGCGACCTCCGCCAGCCGGGTCAGGTAGCGCTGGAAGGCCTCCTCGCCGGTGTCCTTGGTGATGGGCTTCTGCAACAGATCGGCTTCGAGGTCGGTGAAGATGGGCGTCTTGTCGTCCCGCAGGTCCGGGTCGATGTACGCCTCGGGGTAGAGGAACACCTTGCGGTTTGCCTGCCAGACCCGGAAGTTCCTGCGCCACGCCCACTGCTGGGCCGGCACCGCCGATGGTGGCACGTCGACGAGGGTCGCGGAGCCTGCGGGGTCGGACTTCTCCAGGCCGGTCAGGCAGCGCTGGAGGTAGAGCTGCACGCTGGAGATCGCCGACACGACCCGGGAGGTCCTGGCGCATCCGCTCATGTCCACGTCGAGCAGGAAGTAGTCGTAGATCTCGTTGTGGTCGTGGAAGTTCAGTTGCGGCTGGCCGTCGACGAGGAACCCGCACAGGGCGTCGCGCTTGAGGGTGTTGACGCGGTCCTGGTACGGCTCCAGCGCCGCGTCGCGCGCGGTGTCGTCCTTGTACTGCGCCGCGATGGCGCCGGCGGCCACCGCGGCGGCGTCCCGCAGTACCGGGTAGCCGGTGTCCTGGCCGAGCTTGTGCAGCGAGTACGCGTTCACTCCGAGGGTGCGGCACAGGGCGAACACCTGGTCGAGGCGGGTGAGGGCGTCGATCGCGACGGGCGGCAGGCTCGTAGCCGCGACGATGGAGTCGATCAGGCTCTGGTCCACCTGGTGCGTGGCGGCGAGCCGGGCGCGGTCGGCCGGGCCGAAGGTGCCGCCGGCGTCGTAGGAGCTGAGGAGTTGCTGCACGACGGTCTCGGCGTCGACGGCCTGCGTCACCGCGGTCGCCGCGGCGACCTGCGCGCCGTAGGCGGCCACCGCCTGTACGTCGCGCAGGGTCAGGGCCTTGAGGTCGGCGATGCCCAGGACGTGCCGGTTCGCCGTGAGGTAGGCGATGCCCGCGTCCTGCAGCCCCACCGTGCCGAACAGCAGCGCCACCCGCTCCAGCTGGTGCAGCAGGTCCAGCAGGGGGAGCAGCAGGGCCGGATTGTCCGGCACCGTCCCGGTGAACGGCGCGTCCAGTGCCGCCTGGATGTCCGCTGCGGCGATGTCGTGCGCCGCCCAGACCAGCATCGTGGCGAGCCGCGCGGAGCCGACGTTGAAGTTCGTGGCGAGCCTGGTGCGCAGCGCGTCGAGCCTGGGCTGCGTGCCGGAGACCTGGATGCCGTGCACCAGCGCGGCGGCGGTGGCCGGGTTGTTGAGGTATCTGACGGTCTTGCCGGTCACACCGGTGAGGACGAGTGCGAGTTGGGAGATCGTGAGGGGCGAGCCGGCCTGCCAGCGGTGGAAGGCCAGCAGTTGCTCGATCCGGTCCAGCGAGTTCAGCTCGGCCGTGGCCGGCGGCGGGAGGACCAGGCCCAGCGCCGTGATCAGGTCGGGCACGGTGTACCCGAGCGAGCGGGCGACGAGCACGTGCCGGTACAGCAGCGACAGGCTGTGCCGGTTGAGGGTGGTGTGCCCGGTGGCGTCGAAGGCCAGCTCGTTCTTCAGCAGCGCGAACAGCAGCAGCAGGTCCGTCTCGCTGATGCCGAGCCCGGCCAGCAGCAGCGGTGTCTTGGGGTCGATGACCGGCGGGTTCGTACCGAGCGTGGTGTCCAGCGAGTAGTGGTAGTAGCCGACCGTCGGGTTGAGCGGGAGCGCTGGGTCGGCGGGGCCGAAGATGCCGCGCAGGTCGAACACCGTCTCGTACAGCAGCCGGGCGCCGGGTGCGGTCGGGGTGTTCGGGAAGGCCGTGGAGACCGGCATGTCGGTGACGAGCGCGCACAGTTGCTGCACAGACGGGCCGAACGCGCCCTGCAGGGCGAGCAGCCGGCCGACGAGCTCGGTCGCCGCCTCGCTCACGTCGCCGCCGACCAGTGCGGCCTGCTGGGCCGACAGCAGGACCAGGTCCAGCTCGTCCAGGGTCCACGGCAGCGGCCGAGCGAGCCGGATACGGCGGTGGATGCGGTCGGCGCGGTCGGCGGTCAGGTTCTGCAGCGCCTCGGGGAAGTTCTGGATCTCGCCGGCGCCGCCGCTCAGCTTGACGACGGTGATCTGCGCGAGGTCGGGGTCGGAGCGCGCAGCCAGCACGGTGGTCAGGTCGTCGCGGGAGATGGCCAGGCGGCGTACGAAGTCGGTGACCGGCAGCAGGTTCAGCGTCGCCGGACCGCCCAGCCGCTGGATGATCCCGGCGGGGTCGGGGGTCGCGACGACGGTGGCCTCGTCGGGCGACAGGCCCGTGCGGGCGCGCCTGACCGTCGCGTCCGGCAACTGGAGCACCTGCTGAACGTCGGCCACGGCGAGGCCGAAGTAGCCCAGGTACAGGCCGAGTTCGGCGAAGGGCAGGCTGAAGGGTACCTGGCAGGAGAATTTCTGCGCCGGATCGCTGAGCACGGCGTAGACGTCCGGCTGGGTCGCGGTCAGCACGTGCGCCTGGATCCAGTCCTCCATCACCTGGTCGACGATCGACAGGTACGGCACCAGGGTGTTGGTGTTGTCGCACGTGAGCCGGAGCTTCCACAGGTCCGCACGGCGGTTGCGCAGGTACAGCGGGTGGGTGCTCAGGCCGGGGCCGGTGAAGTACGGCTGGGAGACGTGCTGTTCGGTGAAGTACATCAGGTCGGTGAAGTACGCGGCGGGGCTGAGCACGGACTGGCAGTCGCCGCACGTGCAGTAGTCCTGGGAACCGAACAGTCCGGTGAGGCCGGTGATCCGCAGCAGGTCGTTGACGAAGGTCGGGGTGACCGGTGAGACCGGCAGCCCGGCGAACGGCCCGTTGAGGACGTCCCGGGCCGAGCCGTACGCCTGCGCGACGTTCAGGACGACGTCCTGGACGCGGGCGTAGACCATCCGGGCGGTGCCGACGTCCAGGCCCCCGCCGCCGGTGGTCGTGCCGCCCAGGCTGTGCGGGCCGCCTGCGGAGGTCGCGCCGCCCGGTCCGTGCGGGCTGAGGGTGGCAGTGACCTTCGCGATGAAGGAGGCCTCGGTGTGGGCGGCGATCCGCAGGGCGGAGTCGAAGCCGGCCCGGGCGAGGGCGGCACGGGTCGCGGTGTCGTGCCCGATCGTCAGCAGCCGCTGGTGGGCGGAGAGCCTTCCCAGGACGGCGGGCCGGTCGGCCTCCGGGACTCCGGTCCAGTTCAGCCCCGCGGCCCCCGCGCCGGTGGCCAGGTCCAGCCGGCGCAGGTCCAGGCCCGGGTTGTTCTGGTACACCGCGGTCAGGTGGTCGTCGCCGGGGGCCAGCCGGGCCGCCAGCGCCTGGGTGGGATGGGTGTGTTCGAGGTTGGCGACCAGGTTCCGGGCGTAGGCGTCCGGGGTGGTGCCCGGCGGGAGGGGCCCCGGCGTGGCGGTGATCACCTGGGTCCAGCGCGCGGCGTCCCAGCCGGCCAGGGTGAGCGGGGCGGTGGCGCCCTGGCTCACCAGGGTGTGCAGCAGGCCGGTGTGGTGGTCGGTGAGCCGGCCGAGGTCGAGGATGCCGCTCAGCGAGGCGGCCTCGGCGTCGGTGATCGCACCGGAGGAGCGCAGCGCGTCCAGCGTGTTGTCCTGCGCGTCGAACAGTCCCGTGCTCTGGGCGGCCGCGGCGCCGGTCGCGGTCTGCGACAGCCCCGCGAGACCGGCGAGTTCGACCACGATGCCCTGCTGTACGTCGCCGAGCAGCAGCGGGTTGTCCCGCACCGGCGCGTCCAGGTGGAGGAGGTCGGTGACGGTGACGGCGCCGGCGCCCGGGGCGGGCTGGGCCGCGATCGTCCGCGCCAGGGCGGTGGCTTCGGCGGTGAGCGCGGGAGAGGCGGCGATCCCGGTGAGCACGGCGCCCGCCACGGCCGCGACGGTCACGCCGGCGTAGTCCTGCCAGCGTGCGGAGGACAGCGCCGAGGCCAGTGCGGTCTCCAGGGCGTCGGACGGCGTGCCCGCGCCGTTCACCAGGGCGGTGACGGCCCCGGCGAGCGCGGCGTCGAGGCGGGCGTCGACGATCGGCTCGCCGCCGGCGTGCCGGGTGTCGGCGTACCGGACGGCGGGGTCGGCCAGCTTCGCCGCCTGGCCGGTCGTCGTGGACCGCGCATGGGCCGCCGCCTGGGCGATGAGGTCGCCGAGGTGGGCGGCCTGTGCGGCGAGTGCCGACGGGGCGATGCCCTCGTTGACGGCCTTCTGCAGGGCGGCGGCGAAGTCGGCGGCCGGGTGCCCGGCGAGGCCCGGCCAGTCGGCGGGCAGCTTCTCGCGGATCAGGCCGTAGAACGCCTCGGGCGGGATCCCGGTGACGCCCGCGGCGACGGCGTCGGTCACCAGCCCCGCCGCCTGGATCAGCGCGGTGAGCCGGTCGGCGGCCGCACCGGTCTCCCCGAGGAGGAACTCCAGGTCGGACATGCGCAGTTGGCCGAGGCCGGCCGGGCTCGGATTGTCGACGAGCTGCTCGACGACCGCGGCCAGCCGGTCCCACTCGGAGGGCTGCCCGGCCATCGGCCCGGTCACCACCAGGTTGATCACGGCCTGCGGTGGCGCGTTGAACATGGTCGGCGAGGCCGCGACCACCACGCCGGCCGCGTCGCGGACCCGGACGATCAGGTCCGCCGATCCCAGCTCGACCCGGGCGAACTGCGTCCGGTTGTAGTGGATGGTGTACATGCCCGCCGCGTCCGTGCGCGTCTCGTTCGGGAAGCCGGGGGCGAACGGTCCGAGCGGCTGCTCGGTGCGCAGGTCCCGGTCCACGGCTCGGATCACCGCGTTGACGACGGGGGCTCCCTCCGGCCAGGTGACCTGCCCGGACACCGTGAGGTCGTCAGCGACGGACGGGCCGTGCCCGTCGCCGGGCCCGTGTCCGCCGTAGCCCCGGCCGCCGTAGCCAGGGCCGCCGCCCTGTCCGCCCTCGCCTCCCGCGCCCGTGGCCGCCCCGCCTGCGGCGGCCGGTCCGGGTGCGGCGGGGCCTTTCGGCCCGGTCGGCAGGTCGGGTGGGAACGCGAGGACGGCACCACCGTCGTCCACCACCCACTCCCCGGGCGGGCCGAAGCCCCGCCCTGGCTCACGGGTCGCCCGGTGGGGGCCCCGGTGGTCGGTGGACGACGGCCCGAGGATCGTGGACTCGGTGCTCTGCGGCGGCCCCGTCACGACGGCGGCCCGCCGGCCGAGCCGCGACCCGGCCGCCACGGCGGCGGTCCCACGGACAACGGTGGACATGACTCCCCAAACTGATCTGTGTGGTGCGCGGACGTAGGAAGCGCGAACGTGCCGAGCGGGGGTGCCGCTAGACCATGGGCAGACTCGGATCGAACGTCTGCTGCGGTTCCGGCTCGACCGGCGGCGCGGCCGGGACGGCCTTGGGTGCGGGCCGCACGGGCGGCCGCGGGGGCGGGGGCGCGACCGGCGGCGCGGGCGGCGCCTCGGGCACGGGCTCGGGCGTCGGCGCGGGTCCGGGTGTGGGCCCTGCCGGGGGCTGCTCGGCCGCGCCCTGAACGACGGCCTTGCCGATCGAGTACACGATCCCGGCGATGCCGAACGCCTCACCGACCGGACCCGGGATGGCACCGCCGAAGTCCAGCAGGGCGCCGAAGTAGTCGCCTTCGCGCAGGTCCTCCAGGCCCATCCCGATGCCGAGCGCGATGCCCACGCCGGGCACGAGCAGGGCGCTCTTCTTGAGCGCCTGCTCGCCGATCCGCTTCAGGGCGCCCTCTCCGGCCTCCTCCAGGGCGTGTTCGGCGGCGCGTTCCGCGGCGTGTTCGGCCGCGCTCTCGACGGGAGCCACGCGGATGCGCGGCTCGGTATCGACCCGGATCCGCGGTTCGGCGTCGACGCGGACCCGCGGCTCCTCGACGTCCACCCGCACCCTTTCCGGCGGTTGAGCGGCGGGAGCCTGCGCCGGGGCCTGCGCGGTGGCCTGGGCCGAGGACCGTGCGGCCTGCCAGCGCCGGTAGACGTGTTCCTTGGCGTAGTTGTCGGAGGCATTGCCCCAGTAGCCGCTGCCGGCGTCGCCGTGCGTGGCGAACTTCATGTTGTAGGGGTGCTCGACGTGGACGGCGCTACGGACCCGCGGGGCGCCCTTGCCCATGCCGCCCCGGCCTCCGCCCGGATTGCGCCACTTGTACAACTTGTCGCCGTGGCGCTTGAGCATGGTGCGGTGGTGTTCGAGGATCTCCTTCGGCGTCTTCCAGGCGTCCTGCCCCCAGCGCGGATCGATGGGCTGGCCGGGGTGGAGCCTCTCGATGATCTGGCGGGTCTCCGCGTCGAGCGGGGTGGTGCGCATCCGCAGGTCGTAGATGAACTCCTTCCCCCGGCCGCTCCCCGCCCGCCCGGTCGGGTCGGCGAAGTTCACCGGGTCGCCGGAGACGTACGCGTACAGGTTCAGGCCGTCGGTGAAGCCACCGGGGTCGGTGCTGATCCAGCGGCCCAGCCAGCAGGCGTAGTAGCGGGCGCCGTAGTAGTACAGGCCGGTCTCGTCGTCCTTCTCCTTGCCGTTGTAGCGGTAGCGCTTGACGCTGACCTGCGCCGCACCCGCCGCCAGCCACAGCGAGGTCGTGCCGTAGGGGTGGTACTCCTCGTACGAGATGACCCGGCCGGTGGTGTCCGTCTCCAGCAGGCTGGAGCCGAGGCGGTTGTTGAACTGCAGACGGGCCGCCGGCGAGCGGTCCGAGCCCGGATCGTCGGTGTCGACGGTCACCGTCTCGACCAGCGCGGTCCGGCCCTCGCCATCGCCGATGTGCACGGTGGTCCGTTCGAAGACGACGGCCCCGCCGCGCCGGCGGCGGAAGACCTCGTACCCGCCGACGTAGGTCCGCTCCTCCTGGAGCCCGCCGATCCGGGTCACGGTCTTGCGCACGCGCCGCCCCGTCGCGTCGTACAGGTAGGACGCCCGGCCGCCGCCCCCGAGGTCCACCGACCGCAGTTCGTCGGCATGGTTCCACTCCAGTGCGCCCGGCAGGTGGGCCATGCCGGTCGTCCGGCCGTTCGCGTCGTAGCGGAAGGCCGCGGAGCCGGCGCTGCCGGCCGGGTCGCCGGGCCTGGTATGGAAGAGCAACCGGTCGGACGCGGTGTCGTTGGTGTAGCGGCGGGTGAAGCTGCCGTTGGGCCCGGCGCTGTGCACCAGGGTCAGGGGGTTGCCGGCCGGGTCGTAGGTGTAGTCCTGACGGTAGGTGCGCAGCGCCTGGGCGTCGTTGGGGTGCGGGAGCGGCGCGTACGCGGGCTCGGTGCTGTCGGGCTGGACGCCCAGGCTCGCGTGTTCGCGGCCGGTCGCCGAGCGCAGCCGGTAGACGGGATCGTAGGTGTAGCGGGTGACCGGGGCGGCGACGTTGCCGTCGAAGAAGACGGTCTGCTGGGCGGCGTCGGTCACCTCGACCAGGTTCCCGGCGGCGTCGTAGGTGTAGCCGAGGTCTTGGAGCGCGGTGGGCGATCCGCCGCCGGTGAGCGTGCGCAGGCCGGTGAGGTTCGAGGAGATCGGGTCGTACGTGTACGTGGTGACGATGCCGTCCGCGTAGCCGATCAGCCGCCGCCGGCGGTGGGCGTCGTGTTCGACGTCGGTCACGATCGGGGTGACGGCGGTCGCCGTGCCCGGGAAGGCGTCGACGGCGGCGAGGAGTCCGCCCTCGCCGTAGCGGGGCGCGACGCGGGTCCCGTCGGGGAGGGTCTGCAGGACCGGCCGGTTGAGCGCGTCGTAGGCGGTCGCGGAGGTGAGGACGTCGGTGGTGTCCAGCAGGGGCGCGGCCAGGGCGTCGAGGTCGGCGAGCGGCCGGCCGTGCAGCGGTGACCAGTCCGGCGGGGTCTCGGCCTTGGCGGGGGTGCGGGAGGTGGAGAGCAGGTTGCCCTTGAAGTCGAAGGCTCCGGCCTGGTCCAGGCCGCCCTCGTCGTAGTGCCGGTACACCCGCCCGAGCAGGTTGAGGCTGACGGCCTGGGGGTGCGACTCGCCGTGCACGGTGAGGTCGGCGAGCCGTTCGGTGCTCGCGCCGGCGGCCAGCACCCAGGTCTCGGCGGGGCGGCGCAGCGGGTCGTAGGTGTAACGCACGGTCGTGCCCACCGCGTCCCAGGCGCGGAGCGGGACGCCGGAGCAGTCGGTGAGCCGTCGCCGCTCGCCGGAGTCCGCGGCGGCCGTGCGCAGCACCCGGTTGAGCAGGTCGTGCGTCTGGTCCACCGCGCGCACGCCCCGCGCGTCGGTCACGGCGAGGGTGTTGCCCTCGACGTCGAGGACGGCAACGGTCTCGTACACCCCGTCGGGGCCGTTGTCCTGGCGGGTGCGCACGGTGCGGCCGAGGGTGTCGAGGACGGCGACGGCCGGGGTGTTCGCGTAGGCGGCGGCGAGCTGGGCGGCCCGTTGTTCGGCGGGCGGGGTGCCGGCGGCCTGTCGGTCGGCGTACCACCGGCTGGTCAGGACGGTGTCGCCGGGGTCGCTGCGGGTCTCCTCCCACGGGGTGAACGCGGTCGTGTCGTAGGTGCCGTCGGGGTGGTCGGTGCGGATCAGCCGGCCGAGCGGGTCGTAGCGCAGGATGTCCGTCACGCCCTGCTTGACCAGGACCTCGGCGTCCTCGTAGTCGACGGTCGTGGAGAAGTAGGGTTCGTAACTCTCCACCGGCAGTGCCTTGTTGTTGTAGACGGTGCGGCCGCTTCCGATCCAGCGCGGCGCGGTGCCGGTGTCCACGGGCACCGCGTGGCCGTCGGCGCCCAGGGCCTGGGCCGGACCGGGCTCAGCCTGCGACTTGGTCATCGCCACGCGGCCGAGGCCGTCGGTGTAGACCCGGCTGCGCTGCCAGGGGCTCGCCGGGTCGCCATGCCGTTCCCGTGTCTCGACGTGCGCCCAGACCGGTCCCCCGTGGGTCTGCCAGGCGTCCAGGCCGTAGGTGTAGACGGTGCCGGGCAGGGCGTCCGGGTCGCCGTCGGTGCCGGCAGCCTTGCCGGTGGTCCAGGTCGCGGTGATCAGCCCGAGCGGGTCGAACGCGCAGTGGCCGCGGTTGCCGTTGGGGTCGGTGATCTGCCGGGGCGCCAGCACCCGGTAGTCGTTGTCGACCGTCGTGACGAGCGTGTCGTACGGCGCGGTCCGCGACGCCCTGCTCGCCGTCGTCAGCAGCCGGTGGCTGTCGTAGTCGATGGTGGAGGTGTTGCCGAACGGGGAGGTGTACGACACGGGCAGCAGGAAGTCCGCGCCGTAGCCGTGGACGCCCGAGGGGGCCCACCACAGGCCGTCCTCCAGGACGTAGCCGCCCTCGCCGGTCAGCAGCGGGGCGTCGACGAGCCCGCCATAGGCGGCGGTGAGCAGCCCGGGTGTGAAAGCGAGCCGGTAGGACTGGTGGGGCAGTGCGCGGGCGCCGGTGAGGCCGAGCGGCAGGGGCGCGGTGAGGTCGTCGGACCAGTAGCGGGTGCGCTGGCGCTCGATGCACCGCCGCTGGACGACCCGGGCCGCGGGCTGCTGCTCGTAGGGGATCTCGACGGCCGCGGCGAAGGCCGCGCGCAACTGGTCCGCGGTGTACCGGTGGCCGCCGGGGGCGGGCAGGCCGGTGATCTCGTGGGCGATGACCTCGATCGGTGTGCCCAGCCGCAGCACCTGCGCGGTGTCGGTGTTGTCGATGGTGGCCCTCACCCAGGTCACCGGGACGGCCTGCTGTTCGGCCACGGCGGGGGTACGGCGGGCGTAGTCGACGGCGGCGCTGGAGGTCACCGAGCCGTAGGCGTCCACGTCCAGGGTCAGCGAGTGGGCCACGCGGGGATCGGCCGGGTCCCGCTCGTAGTGGCGGAGCAGCACTTCGGCCTCGTAGGTGGTGAACGCCGCCCACGCCGCCCACGGCCGGTGCGGCGCGGGTGTGCCCTGGACGGCGGGCTCGGCGGCGGGCTGGAGGCGGCGGGCCCGGTGGGACTGCTCGGAGACGCTGTAGGGGTGGACGGCCTGCGGCGTGCCGTCGTCGGCGTAGATCTCGGTGCGCAGCGGCGCACCGGTCAGCGCCCGCAGGGCCTGCCGGTACTCCTCGCCGCCGGTCACGCCGTCGAACGTCACGGGCGGCAGCGGGTCCGCCGCCGTGTCCCCGTTCCAGCGGCCGGTCAGCACGTCGGAATAGGCCCCGGTGTGGAACCACCGTCGGGTGCGCACAGGGGGTACGTCGAGTTCGCCGCCGGGCGCGGCGAAGGTCTCGGCGTCACGGGTCTCGACCATGCCGAAGCCGCGGAACTCCCTTTCCACGCCGTCGAAGTAGCCGTGCCGGTAGCTGTAACCGCAGGTGTGGTCGGCGGCCGAGACGGCGTCGGTGATCCGGTGGAGGGCCACCACCGGGACAGGGAAGGGCAGGCTGGTGACCCAGTGGTCGGCCGGGTCGGCGGAGGCGCGGTCGGCGAGGTAGTAGCGGGTGGAGGGGGCGTACTCGACGCGGGTGCGGGCGCCGAAGTTGTTGCGCGCCTCGCACAACAGGTGCGGCTTCCAGCCGGCCAGGCGGGGATCGCCGTCCGGCAGGCCGGTGTCGGTGCCGCGTGACAGGTCCAGGTACTCGACCCGGCCGCGGTCCAGGGGCGAGGACCAGACCAGGCAGGCGGTGCCGGTGCCGAGCAGGTCCACCACGTCGGCCCGGCCGAGCCCGTCCACGGTCGGGAACGCCCCGAGCGACTGTCTGGGGCCGAAGCCGTTGCCCGCGAGGTTGCGCCACCAGTGGACGTCGTCGCGGCCCAGGTAGAGGAGGTCGGCCGGCCCGGTGCCGTCGATGTCGGCCAGCCGCACCCGGCGCGGGTCGAAGGTGTCGGCGAAGTCGAAGACGGGGGCGCCGTCCATGGTGACCTTGGCGCCGAAGCGGCCGTGGCCCAGCGCCGGCCAGTAGCAGACCTCGCCGTCGCGGATCCGCACCATGTCGCTCAGACCGTCGCCGGTCATATCGGCCGTGAAGACCGTCCGGGTGGTGTCCACCCAGGTCAGCCGGGGTGCGCGGGTCTCGTCCCAGGGCAGGGTCACCTGCTGCCGCGGGCCGTAGCCGTCGCGGCCCGCGCCGCGGTTCCACACCAGGCCGTCGCCGGTGCCCAACAGCAGGTCGGGCAGCCCGTCGCCGTCGAGGTCGACCTGGCGCAGGCCCGGGTCGTCGAAGTCCAGGACGGGGGTGGAGCGGAAGGGCCGGAACGGCGACCAGCCGCCGTCCTCGCGCAGCGCCGAGCCGAGGCCTCCGGGGCCGGCGTCGACCAGGCTGAGGCGGCCGTCGCCGGTCAGGTCGGTCAGTCGCAGCCGTCCTTCGCCGCCGGGCGCCGCCGTCCCCGGCGAGGGCGCCGTCACGACCTGCTCGGGCGGGGCGAGCCGGCCGCCGCCGAGGTTGCGCTGGTACCACCACGCCCCGGCCTGCCGGTTCAGGGCGCCGGGAAGGCCCTCGCCGTCGAGGTCCACCCAGTACGGCCCGTCGCTGCCCTCCGGTGCCGGAACCGCCTCGACCCGCCGGGCCTCGGTGTCCGGCTCGGCCGTCGTCCAGCCGAGTTCCAGCGGGGGCAGGGCCGCGGTGCGGTAGTCGCCGAGCGTCGGATCCCAGTCGTAGCCGGTGTGGGTCACCGACACGAGTTCGGTGGCCACGGCGTCAGGCGCGAAGGTCAGGTCGGTGGAGGCCACCAGCCGCGGGTTGGGGCCGCCGGCGAACTCCTCGGGGAAGTCGTGGAACATCATCACCCGCCGACACAGCCGGCGGGTCCTCAGCTCGAAGCCGGCCCGGTGGTCGGAGAAGGCGTCCTCGCGCACCGGCCAGGGCCGTACCTCCAGCGGGGCCCGGTCGTGCTCGCCGTAGTCGAAGACGACCAGGAAGCAGGACGGATCGGCCGATCCGGGTTGCCGGTTGCCATAGCGGACGCTCTTCAGGTACCGCGTGGCCGGCGGAGGCCCGTCGAGGCGGTGGCGTTCGTGCAGCGCGGAGGGGTCGACGCCGGCCAGGTCCTCGGACTTGTAGGTGTACGTGGTGACGTTTCCGCGGTCGTCGCGGACCTCCTCCAGCAGCCACTGGAAGACCCGCCCGGGATCGTCGGGGTCGGCGACGCGCGCGCCGGCGTCGCGGCCGAACACGCTGGTGACGTTGTCGCGCGAGAGCGTGCGCCAGAACACCTCGCCGACGCCGAGGCGTTCGCAGCGCTCGATGCGGCTGAACGCGGTGTCGCAGCGCGGGCGGAAACGGCCGACCCGGTACGCGGCGCCGTCGATGGTCACGTCGCGGACATCGGGCGACCAGGAACCGTCCGGCTGCTCCAGCAGGACCGGCACGAGATCCTCGGCGTCCGAGAGCAGGTACACGTCGGAGGCGTCGTACCGGGGGACGCCCTTGGCGGTCTTGCGGGAGATCGTGGGGAGCCCGATGTCGAAGCCGAAGCCGAACGTGCCGTTCCCGGCGCCCGATTCGTACCGCAGCGCCAGCCCGGGGCCGCTGCCGGAGCGTCCAGGGCTGAGGGCGAGCGGGACCGACATCGAGCCGGTGCCGCGCGCGGGGTTAACGGTGAACTTCTCGCCCAGCCCGCGGATCGCCCCACCGCCCTTGGGCAGCGACGGGGTCGGCAGCAGCGGCCCGGCGGCGCTGTCGCCGGCCGACGACCCCGAGGGCGCCGCGGTGCCCCCTTCCGGCACCAGGACTTCTTCCGGCACGCTCACCCGGTTCCCCGATTCCCTCGGCCCCGGGAGCCGACTGTCTCCGCGCATGGCCGCGTGTCTGTGCGCATGGTCGCGGCGGGTGCGACCGAGCGCCGTTCGACCTCAACGTAAGGGCCCTCGGGAGGGGCCGCGCGCCGCCATCGCCCGTCCGGTGGTGCGGGAGGCGGCCATTCGGATCACGGAAACGGGGGGCCAGGGCTGTGCACGGCGCACAGCCGCCACGGGTCGTCCTCGGCGTTCCGCGGGTGCGGCGGCACGGCCAGGTGCACGAGAGCCGAGGCGTTCGATTCGGTCGTCGCCGTGCCACCGGGCCATCTCGCGGAGTGCCGGCCGGAATTCCCGGGTGAGGACCGCGTCGAACTCGCAGAACAACGATTCCCCCGCGCCCTTCTTGAAGGCCTGGCCGGGCAGCTTCGCGTCGAGGTCGAGGACGGACGCACTGCGGGACCGGACATCGATCACGCGGTGGTCCCCAGGAAACCCACCGGGGTGTCAGCGGGCCGTCGCGGCCAGGCTCTGGCGCGTCCGGAAGAGCAGTTCCAGGATGGTGTGTTCCGTCGTGCGGTCCGGGCCGAGCAGGCGGTTGCAGTGCAGGTGGACGTAGCTGTCGCAGAGGTCGGGCAGCGGCTTGCCGAGCAGCCGGTGGCGGTCCAGGTCGGCGAGCCGGGCAGCGACGTCCTGCGCGGCGCGGCGGCGTTCGGCGAGGACGGCGTCGATGCCGGGCGGGGCCGGGCCGCGCAGAAGTTCGCAGAACTCCGCTTTGCGGGTGCGGTACTGGGCGCCGGCGGAGCGCAGTCGGTGGGTCCAACGGTCGTGGACCCGGCGGTAGAAGCGCAGCCGGTCCGGTTCGTCGAGGCCGAGGCCTGCCAGCAGGTCGTCGATGGTGAGCAGGGCGAGCGCCGTGTCGTCGAGCGGCAGTTGTCCGGTGCGGCCGAGGGACAGCAGGTCGAGGACGGCGAGGCTGTCGGCGGTGTAGAGCTGCTCGGTGGCGTCCATGGCGGGGAGGCCGCCGTAGCGTTCGATCTCGCGGTCGTAGACGTCGAAGCCGAACCGGGAGAGGTGTCCGTCGGCCAGGAGGGTTCCGGCCCAGTCGCCGAGTGCGGGGATGAGCCGGCCGGGGTCGCCGCGCAGGCGCAGCCGCAGGTGGGGGTCGGGGTCCGCGTAGCGCAGGAATATGCGGCGGTCCGTGTGGTGCGCCGTGGCGCGGACGAGGTCCCTGACGCCGTCGGCGAGCAGGGAGTTCTCGTCCTGCCGGTCGCCGTAGAGCTTGACGTAGGTCCAGTCGCTTCCGGGGTGGCGCATTCGCTCCGTGCGGCCGATCGGGGCGTGGGCGGGCCGGGACCGCCGTGCGGGAGGGGCGGCGGCCCGGCGGGTCATGGAGACGACGAGTTCCACGATGTGGGGCCCGTCGGGCCCGGTGGCCCAGGCGTCGTCGAGACCGGGGAGGGCTTCTTGGAGGACGACGGCGCCGCCGGGCCGCAGGTGGTTCACGGCGCGGCGCAGTTCCTCCGTGTGGGAGCGCGCGGCGAGGTCGATGAGGAGTCGGTGGTCGGCGGCCTCGTCGCTGCTCGTCAGGTAGGTGTGGCGGGGCACCCGCCAGTGGCGGCGCCAGGCGTCGAGCGCGGCCGGGAACGCGTCCGGGTGCCCGGTGAGCTCCTGTCCCCGGGCGTGGTCGAGGCGCCACTGGGCCGGGCGCAGGACGAGCGGGCCGCGGGTGACGCGGGGCAGGTAGGGGAAGCCGCGGGCCGGTCCCCAGCCGAAGCCGGTGAGCAGGGCGGTGCCGTCGCGGCTCAGGTCGGCGAGGAAGCGGCAGACGGCCGGCGCCCGGCTGTGGTTGAGCATGTGTCCGGCGCAGACGGCGATCTCCCGGACGGTGCCGGTGCCGTCGTCCCAGATCAGCGCGAACCTGGCGTCGGTGACCCGGACGGCGAGTTCGTCGAGGGGGATCCAGCGGGTCGGCCCGGGCTCGGCGCTGGTGCGGATGCCGATCTCGTGGTCGCGGACGGCGGGGCGCACGACGACGTTGGCCGAGCGGGTCTTCTCGGGCAGGTAGACCAGTTCGGCCTGGACGCGCTCGGGGTCCAGGGCCTGTTCGGCGTCGGCGATCCCGGCGAGGGCGGGTACGGCTTCGGGCAGTGCCCCCGCGAAGCGGCCGAGGTTGCGTCCGGCGGCTCCGGCGCCGGTGTTGGCGCCGAACACGAGCCGGAAGTCGCCCGCGTCGATGGCGGTGGGCGATGGGGCGGCGACCATGGCGTAGAGGTCGAGCGAGGCGGGCAGCCGGTGGGGCTCGGGGTCCGCGAGGGCGATCCGGTCGATGGTGTCCTGGTCGAGGTCGATGCCGGTCAGGTGGTCGTGGAGCGCCTCGGTGGCGAGCCGGAGCAGGGTGTCGGCCCGTGTGGTGTCCAGGGGTGCGCCCGCCGCGGACGGGGAGGGTGTGCCGAGGCCGGCGACGGGGTCGAGGAGTTCGAGGAGGGGCACGTCGCGGTCGGTGCCGTACCGGGCCTCGAACGCGCGCCGGTAGCCGGCGATGTGCGGCGGCCCGTCCGGGAAGGGGGTGAGACGCAGGAGCAGTTCGGCCGCCGCCACGGCCGCGTCGGCGACCTCGCGGGATATCCGCCCGGCCGCGAGGGGCAGCGCCGCGTCGACTTGGAGGGGCGTGGCCGTGGCGAGGCCGGTGACCCGGCGGGCGTGGTCGGCGAGTGCGGGGAACGTGGCGGCGCCGGTGTCGGGGGGCTGTTCCTCCCAGTCCCGGACGGCCGCGAGCAGCGCGTCGAGGTCGGCGTGGGGCACAGCGGCATGAACCAGGTGGCCGACGCGGTTGTGCTCGGCCAGAGCGCCACGATTCACCTGGTCAGCCGGTTGGAGGACCGGGGGTGCTGTCGCGCTTCATGTGCCCGTTCGACCGTCGGGGCATCTACACCGGCGTGAGCGAGCCCGGGTTGAAGTTCCTGGAGGAGGCCCGTCCGACCAGCGGTGTCGCGCTGCGCGAGGGCGCCGGACATGTGTCGAGGCTATGGCGCGCACGGCCGTGCCGCCCAGAGGCGCCGACCGCCTGGGTGACGGTTCCGCTCAGGAGGCGGCCTGCGACCGCGTAGCCGGAGCGCGTTTGGCAGGGCCGATGTGGGTGCCGTCTCTGCCCGCCCCGCGAAGGCGGTACCCCGGCCAGGTGCGTCCGTGCCTCGGTGGCCCACCCAGGCGGAGGACCCGGGCGGGCATCAGGGTATCCGAATCGAGGACCCTGCCGAAGACTCGTGCTTGGTGGGCGGTCAGCCCAGTTCGATCCCCGCGTCGTACAGAGCGTCACCGGGTTTGCACCATGCCTCCTTGGTGTTGGCAATAGGTACGCCCTCACCGTGGTTGCGAGGGTACCCCTGTCCCCAGGCCCAGGCGCTGGCGACGCCGTAGAAGCGGCCGTCCAGCGTTTCGCAGGTCGCCAGGACACGCCACCGCTGCGTCGTTGGAGCGTACAGGCAGGCCCCCTCGGCGTACTGGGGGTTGTGGCCGGTCTCCTGGCGCAGGCTACAGTCCGCGGGCACTGCTTGGGCGACCGGTGCTGCGGCCAGGGAGGTTCCCGCGGCCGCAGCGAGGGTGACGGCGGTTGTCACGAGTGCCCTGATGGTCTTCACGGTTGTGTTCCCTTCGAAGGCCCGGGCGGGCATGTGTACGGCCCGGGTGGTATCCAGGTGCCGGTCGGCAGTTATCGGAAGCCAGCCGACATGGTCCCCGGCAGCACGCACAACGGATCCCGGCAGACTTCCCCCTCCCGGGCGAACTGTTCCGGGGCCGTTGGAGCGAGGCAGGGAGACCGCTGCTTTCCGAGGCCGTCGTACGGCCCCACCGGACCGGGCGGCATCCGTCTGTGCGTGAGCGTGCCCCGATGGGCGGTCAGCCCGTTTCGATGGTCGCGTCGAGCAGGGCGTCACCGGGGTTGCATGTTGCCTGCTGGCTGTTGACAACAGGTACGCCCTCGCCGTGGTGATGGGTGTACCCCTGTCCCCAGGCCCAGGGGGTGACGACGGCATACTTGTGGTCTTCCAGCGTTGAACAGAACGCCACGACGCGCCATCGCTGGTTTGTAGGCGCATAGGCGCAAGACCCCCTGGCGTACTGGGGGTTGCTGTAGACGGACTGGTACAGGCTGCAGTCGCCCTGATCAACGTCCGCGGCCGCACTGGGTGCCGTGGCCACGGAGATTCCCGCTGCCGCCACGAGGGTGACGGCGGCTGTCACGAGTGCCCTGATGGTCTTCACGGTCGTGCTCCTCTCGCGGGCCCGGGCGCATGCGCACGGCCCGGGTGGTATCCAGGTGCCGGTCGGCAGCTGTCGGAAGCCAGCCGACACGGTCCCCGGCAGCACGCACAACGGATCCCGGCAGACTTCCCCCTCCCGGGCGAAGTGTTCCGGGGCCGTTGGAGCGACGCGACGGGAGCGGAGCTGTCGAACGATGGCGTCGGGCTCACCGGCTGCGGGGGGACGGGGTTGTCGGCGTCGGGGCTGGAGCGGTTCGGGGGCTGGGCCTGCGAGGTGTCCAGGCCAGGTGTGGACGGCTCGCGCTTCGCCCGGGTGTCAGCCGGCGGTGATACGGGCGAGGGCGGCCTGGAGGCGTCGCACGGCGTCTTCGGCTTCGGTGTACTGCTCGGGGGCCGGGGGGACGGTGCCGAAAGCGTGATCGTCCGCGGGTAGGGCGCGCCAGCGCAGGACGGGTTCGAGGGCGGTGATGGCACCGGAGAGGAACCAGGCAAGGCGGCCGTGGGTGCCGGCGAGGGCGATGGCGATGACCGCCAGGACTTCGCGCAGGTGTTCCAGCCGGTTCTGCTCCGGCAGGACCTCTTGGACGTTTGCCGGGCCGATGGCCTCGCGCAGTCCGCCCTCGACCCGGATCGCGAGGTCTCGCTCGCCTGCGGACGGTTCCCATACCCGCTCGTGGATCTGCTGCTCGGCTTCCTCCGTCAAGCGCGCAATCGCCGTCCGCATGTCCATGCGGCTCACCGTAGTGCCCGTGTCCAGCACGCCGGGTTGTGGAGGATTCGGGCGCCGGGGCGCCGGTCGATCGTCCCCGGTGGCGTCCCCGGCGAGGGCCTTGTCCGGCACCGGGCCCGGCACCGTGGTGCCGACCGCTCGCCGCGAGGACCCGCCCCGTACGGCGGGACGCTGCTGCGGCCCTGACCGGCACCCGCACCTTGAGTCCCCGCCTCGGCCAGGAAGGACCGGGCCCTGTTTCCAGGGGCGTGCGCTGTGTGCAGGGGTTGCGGGGACCGCGTCCTGTGTGCGGCCCCCGCGGGATGCGGCTACTCGTCCGGTGATCCGTTGTACAGGGGGACCTGGAACGTCTGGCCGGCCTGGATGGTGACATCGTGTCCGGAGACGTTCTGCACGTTCAGCACTTGCTCCCCCTCGCCGGAGTCGCCGATGCCAGTGGTCGCGAAGTAGGTGGACGGGATTCTGTTCGAGAAGGCGGGATTCTGCATGGCAGCTCCGTGATCGGATGTGGATAGGGACAGGAGTGCTTCCGTGTCTACCTGTAGCCCAGCTGGCTCGGGGGTAACCGCGCGTCGCAGGGAACCGTCCGAACGAGGCCACCGACGCACACCAGTCCACCGGCGCCTGAAGTGGGGAGCGGATGTTCTCGCTGCGTGGGCCTCGGCCGTGGGGATCGCCCTGCCGTGGACGGTCGGCCGATCCGAAGCCCGTGATCCGTCAGATGGCCCGCGAACTCGGGGTTCACCATGAGGCCCTGCGCAACTGGATCCGCCAGGACGAGGCGGACCGGGGTGAGCGCGACGACCGGCTTCCCGGAGCCAGGCGGCATCTCGTCACGGAGCCGGTGGGCCGACCCAGTCGGGAGGGCGCTGTTGGTGTCACCACATGCGCGCGAGCTGTTCACCGTCGGATGATTCCGGCGGCCACTGCGTGACCTCGCGTCCGCCAGGCTCGGTAACCCGCTAGAAACCCCTCGACACCTGGAGGACATCATGCGACGCCGAAGCGTTGCCGCTGCCGTGCTCGCCGGACTCTCCCTGGCCTTCGCCGTACCTGCGGCGGCCCACGCGGCGCGCGGCCCGCAGATCACCATGAGCGGCTCCTGGAACGACACCGCCACGATCGAGGGCACAGGTCTCTCGTCGCCGAAGGACGTGATCTGGGACGGGGATACAAGCGGGTCCGTCGCCGTGGGCGGGCAGGACTGACCGAGTCGCAACCAGGGAGGCTG
This sequence comes from Kitasatospora sp. NPDC056273, assembly GCF_042268845.1. Classification (NCBI taxonomy): domain Bacteria; kingdom Bacillati; phylum Actinomycetota; class Actinomycetes; order Kitasatosporales; family Streptomycetaceae; genus Kitasatospora; species Kitasatospora sp. NPDC056273. Next base: position 65,517 of record NZ_JBHJSJ010000017.1, read on the forward strand.
CGGTGTCCGGCACTCGGCCGGGCACCGCAGCCTGTCGATAGAACAGTCGCGGTGACGTTCAGGTGGGCGCTGAACAGGCCAGGTTCTCCCGAACGGGCATGGAGACTCTCGTCGCCTCCCTCTTGTCGGCGTCGCCGGGGTCCCGGGGGAGGGATGCGGGGTGTCGATCGCGAAGAGCCGGCGGCCGGCGACGTACCCGCCCAGGAGGCCTCGGCGGTGAGCGCACCGCCGTCGGGGGACAGACCGGTGACGGTCATGGTGGTCGAGAGGGCGGCGATGTCGCGGGCCGCCGCAACCCGCTGCGGTCGACGAACTCGTCGCCACCTGGGAGAACGAGGCCCCGGAAGCGGCCGCATCCGAGGCGTGCATTGCTCTGCAGCAGGTGGATCGCGTCGCCGAGGTCGCGTGCGTAGGCGTCGAGGGCATCGGCGATCGGCCGCAGGTCCCACGCCCGGCCCGCGCGCCGCTGGGACAGGAGCTCCGAGAGCGCGGTCTGCAGGGGGCTGCGGGCCGGGTGGGAGGCGGCGCGGGCCCGCTGGACAGCGGGGGCGCGGTGGGGGTGGCCCTGGGTGACGTCCGCCCAGATCAGGACGGTGGCGATGTCGCGGCGCACGGCGTCGTCGAAGCGGCGGGAGGTGCGCTCGGGCAGGTGCTCGGCCAGGCGGTTCCAGTCGGTCTGGGGGAGGGTCCAGCGGGCGAGGGCCTCGCGGCGGTAGTGGTAGTCCACCGGGTTCGGGTCATGGTCGAGGTGGGCGGCGAGTCGTCGCAGGCCAGCCTGGGCCTCGTCGGTGGCGCCTGCCGTGGCGAGGCGGCGGCGGGCGTCGAACAGCAGCCAGCCGGCGGTGGCCCAGGGCAGGTCCAGGCGGGAGGCGGCGAGTTTCTGCGATCCGCCGGCGGTCATCTGGACCAGGCGGAGGGGCACGGCCCGTCTGAGCACGTGGTGGAGATCGGCGGGGACGTCGAAGTGCTGCCGGATCCACTGGGCGGGCAGGAGCTGGGGGACGTGGCGCCAGCTGAAGGTCCCGTGGTGGGTGGGCGGGATCGGGGGCTGCGGCCTGCGCGGTGCCGGGGCGGGTCGCGGAAGGCCGTCGGCTTCGTGCACCAGGCGGCGTATCGCCGGGGAGGCGTCGCGTGTGCCGTTGAGGACGGACTGCCAGCGGTGGGGTGACCAGCGGACGGCGGCCAGCAGGCCGCTGATCCTGTACTCGGCTTCAGCGGTGTCGAGGGCGAGGAGGCGGTGGGCGGCGGTGAGGGTGCGGGCGGCGTCGGCCGGGTGTTGCGGGAGGCGTCCGTCGCCCCGGGGCTCTGCGGTGTCGCTCTGGTCCGGGGTGGCGGTCATTGGCCGCAGCAGGACGGCGGTGGCGCGCAGGTCGTTGAAGTAGGTGGTCGGGGCTCTTTCCCACGGAGCCCCTACCCGCGGGATCCCCGCCAGTGGCCGCGACCGGCCGGAGTCCCGCTGTGGCAGCGGTTCCGGGGCGAGGAGTGACCCACCCTGCGGGAGTTGCTGGCGCCCGCGCGGCGGGTGGCCAGGTGGTGGGCCCTGGTGCCGCTGCTGTTCTGCCTGTGGCCGTTCCTGGTCTTCCTGGCGCTCTACCCGATGGCCAGGTCGGCACGGCGGCTGGCGCGACGGGTGTTCATCGTGCCCGGGCCCCGGGGGATCACCGACGAGGTGGTGCTGCGGGTGCAGAGGATACGGGGGTGGCTGGCGCTCGGGGCGGCGCTCGTGGTGCTGCTCGTGTACGGGACGGCGGACGACTGGGACCAGCTCGACGACCAGTTCGAGACCCGGCTGACGGTCACCCCGTTGCTGGTGCTGGTGACCGCGCCCGTGGTGGTCGGGGTGCTGTTCCGGCTCGCCGGGCCGGCCACGCGCCCTGCCATGCGGGCCCAGGTGCGGCCGGCGGTCCTGATGGCTTCGCAGTACCTGGGCGCGTGCGCGGCGGTGCCGGTGCTGCTGTGGCTCGCCGGTCAGGCGCAGGGGTCGGTCCAGGGGCTGTTCCTCGGGCCGCTGTTCAACCTGCTGGTCCTGGCGTTGCCGATCTGGGTGCTGATGTTCGTGGCCTTCGCCTCGCCGACGGTGGTTCGCACGGCCTTCACCATGGACCGGGTGCACCCGGTGTTCCCGCCCGTCCTGACCGGCGTCCTGGTCTGGGAACTCACCCTGATCGGGCTGGTGTTCGGCGGCCTGCCGCCCGGCCCGCCGGCCGTCCAGCTGGCCGCCGTGGTCGGCGGGCCCGCGACGGTGACCGCGGTGGCGTGGTGGGAGGTGCACCGGCTCCGGAGCCGCTTCGGGGTCTCCCTGCGCGGGCGGGCGACGGCCGGGAGCGGGCGGTAGCCAGGCCGGCGGCGGTCTCGGGACCCGCGGCGGTAGCGGGCCGGGCACGCCCCGGAGATCGGGCGGACAATCGAAGGCATGGGCGGAGCGGACCGGTTCGACACCCTCGGTGACATGTACGAGGAGATGTTCCTCCTGCCCTGGCGCCGACACCTGGAGTCGTTCAGCGTGTTCGCCGCACTGGGCACGGTCACCGGCCGCAGCGTCCTGGACATCGGGTGCGGTACGGGCCTGTACAGCCGGGAGCTCAAGCGACGCGGCGCGGCGCGGGTGGTCGGGTACGACGTCTCCGGCGGCATGCTCGACGTCGCGCGGCGGGCCGAACGCGCCGAGCCGCTGGGCATCGAGTACACCGAGCGCCGCGACCTCGTCGAGGACGGCGCCTTCGACGCGTGCCTGGCCGTGTACGTCCTGCCGTACGCGGAGGACTACGGAGCACTGCTCTCCCTGTGCGCCCTGGCATCACGGACCCTGCGCCCGGGCGGCCGGTTCGTCGCCCTGCCCGTGAACCCGGACTTCCACGGCGAGCGCACCTACTACGAGCGCTACGGCCTGCGCCTGGTGGAGACCGAGTCGCGCCACGACGCCTCGCGGGTGACGCTGGAACTGTGCTTCGGCCGCTACGACGAACGGATCACCGCACGGTACTGGAGCCGGGCCACCCTGGAACGGGCCCTGCGCGAGACGGGCTTCGCCTCGATCTCCTGGCCCGCCTTCCGGGTCTCAGGGGAAGGAACCGCCCGCCACGGCGAGGACTTCTGGCGGCCGTACCTCGCCTGCCCCCACGCGGCGATCATCAGCTGCACCAGGACCTGATCCCGGAGAACCCGACCCCCGGAGCCCGATCCCAGAGACACCACCATGGCGACCACACCACGGGACCACCGCCGCCCCGGCCCGATCGAGGCAGGATTCCCCCCGTCCCCCGCGGCGGTCGACCCCGCGCGGTGGGACCGGCTGATCGGCCCGGACAACTTCTACAACAGCAGCGCCTGGGTGCGCGCGCTCGAACTCGCCCACGGCGACACCGGCGCGCTCACCGCCGCCTCCGGCGGCCGGCTGCTGGGCGCCCTGTCCGTCTGGCCCGGCGAGAACGACGAACCCGGGCTGTTCCACCTGCCCACGCTGTTCCCGGACCTGGCGGCCGCCCGGTCCGCGCGATGGCTGTGGCTGGGAGCCCGGCGCTCGACCTACAACGAACTGGTCCGCACCCGCGGCGAGGACCGCGACCGCGCCCTGGAAGTCCTGCTGGAAGGGGCGCTGCGGCTGGCCCGCGACCGCGGCCTCGACGGCGTGGTCCTGCCCTACCTGGCCGCCGGCGACGCCCGTGAGCTCACCCGGATCCACCCCCGGGCCGTCGTCCTGCTGCACGACGCGGACGCCAACGTCGCCGTCCCGGCCGGCGGCTACGCCGAGCAGTCGGCGCGGATGAGCCAGCCCGACCGCACCCACCGCCGGGCCGAACGCCGCGCCTGCGAGCGCGGCGGCACGACCGTGGAGTGGCGGCCCCTGGCCCACGGGGACGTCGCCCGGCAGGCCGCGGCCCTGGTGACGCAGACCCGAGCCCGGCACGGTGGAACCACCGACCCCGCCTGGATGCTCCGCTCCTTCGCGGCCCAGGCCACGACGGGCGTGCTGGACCGGGCCGTCGGCTGCTTCGCGGTCCGCGACGGCCGCCCCGTCGCCGTGAACGTCTGCTACACCCACCACGACCGGCTCTACGGCCGCTACTTCGGCTTCGACTACCGCGCCGCCCAGCCCCGGAGCGAGTACTTCGTGCTCTGCTACCAGGCCCCCGTCGACTACGCGGCCGCCGGCGGCTTCCACCGCTACCGCCTGGCCGTCTCCGCCTGGCAGATCAAGATCCGGCAGGGCGCCGTGCTCTCCCCACTCGCCGCCGTCGTCCTGCCCCTGCACGGGCGGTTCTGCGACCCGCGGACGGCGGCCCGGCACAACGCCCACACCGCCCGGCTCTGGACCGGCCGGTGCGCCGCCCGCCCCTGGGCCCTGGCACCCGAGTGGAACGACTGGGCCCAGGACGGCCCCGACGCTCCCGCCTCCGGCTGACCGCCGCCGACATCGGAAGGAGACCCGCCGTGCTGCACCTGGTCTACCTGATCCAGCCCACGCCGGACGCGGAGACGGACCCGCACGCTTTCTGGGAGTGGGTCCGCGCCCGCGAGTCCTGGTACTACGACGGACTCGACACCGTCCTGCGCACCCGGTGGGCGGTACGCACCGTCGGCGCCCACGTCCACACCATCGAACACACCGTCAGCTTCGCCGACGAAGCCGGCTGGGGCCGCTACCGCCGCCAGGTCGCCGACCGCGGCCGCGACCCGGCCTGGGAACACCGCCGCACCGAACAGACCCGCTGGTGGACCCTGCTGGACGCCACCCTGCTCAGCGACCCCCCGGTCCCCCTCGGCTTCGACCGCACCCCCGCACCGGGACGCACCCCGTGACCGGCACCGACGAACTCCTGCGCCGCAGCGGGCACCTGCTCACCCACGCCCGGTTCATGACCCTGGCCACCACCGACGGCACCGAACCGTGGGCCTCCACCGTCAACTTCGTGCCGCTGCGCGCTCCCGGCGCCCCCTTGCGGCTGCTCTACTACTCGCTGCGCACCGCCCTGCACTCCCGCAACATCGGCTACCACCCCCGCGTCGCGGGCTCGCTCTACCTGACCGGCCTGCCCGGACTCGGCCTGGACGGGGCCCAGTTCACCGGCACCTGCCGCGCCACCGACGACCAGGGCGTGGCGGAACACCACCGGCTCTACTACGAGTTGAACTTCCCCGATCCCGCCGTGCGGAGCGAATGGCTCCTGCCCGCATCCGACTTCCGGGGTTCGGGCCCCCGCCGCTTCTACACTGTCGAGGTCGACCGCTGGTGGCTGTTGGACATCGACCGCTGGCTCGTCGACAAGCACGACCAGCGCGTCGAGGTCCCCCTCCACGCCCTCACCGGGCCGGGCTGAGCCACCTGGCGCACCGCCGCTCTCCCGCCGTCACCCGCGACGGTGGCTTCCCCGCGTTGCGGGGGCGTCCCCCGGAGCGCCCCCTCTACCGTTCGCCGCATGCCGCCGCACGCCGCCCGCGCGGCCAGGGAATCGAGGACCACATGACGTCGGCCGTGAAGAGCAAGAAGTTCAACACCCTGTTCGACTGGTTCGACCTGAACGGGGACGGACAGCTGTCCCAGGAGGACCTGCGCGGCACCGCCGACGTGTTCGCCCGGACCGCGACCAGGGACGACCAGGCCACCATCCGGGCCCTGCACGACGCCTTCGCGCGCTGGTGGGACCTCCTGCTGGAGCACGGGGACACCGACGGCGACGGACAGGTCTCGCGCCAGGAGTTCCTCACCGTCATGAAGGCCGACGTGACCACGCCCGCGCACTTCGAGGGCACGGTGCTGGCGATCGCCGACGCCCTGCTGAACGCCTACGACACCAACGGCGACGGCGTCCTCAGCAAGGAGGAGTACGTCCACATGTACGAGCAGCTGGGCGTGCCCCGCGTGCACTCCGAGCAGGCGTTCCCACGGCTGGACCGGGACGGGAACGGGGTGATCAGCCTCGACGAGTTCCGCAAGGCGATCATCGAGTTCTACCTCAGCGACGACCCCACCGCGCCGGGCAACTTCCTCCTCGGACCGATCGGCTGACGGCCGGCGCGCGGCAGCGTGCGCCGGCGGCTCCCAGCTGGATCGGCTGATGAGAGCCGACACGGGCCGACCCGGTGTCAGGAACGGGTACGGCCCGCCGGTTTCACCAGTTCCGGCCCCGCGACCGGATCCGGTCCCGCGCCGCTACTCGTGGCACAGGGTCTCCGGGCGCATCAGCCGCAGGAGCTGCGGCAGGCACACCGCACCGGGTGTCGGCCGCCGTACGCGCTCCCCTTGTACGGCGGCCGACGGCGTTCCGGAGCGGTCGCGGGTGGCTGGACCTCGGGTGGTTGGACCTCGGGCGGGGGCGTCGGGCGGGGGGGCGTCAGGGTGCCGGGGTCTCCGTGCCCTCGACGCCGGCGAGCAGTTTGCGCAGGAGCCCGTCCAGGGTGGCCCGTTCCTCGCCCGAGAGGGCGGCGAGCAGCGCGGTCTCGTTGGCCGCGTGGTCGGTGAAGGCGGCGTCCACGAGGGCGCGTCCGGCCGCGGTGAGGGCAATGCGGACGCTGCGCCGGTCCGCCGGGTCGGTGCGGCGTTCCACCAGGCCCGCCGATTCCAGCCGGTCGATCCGGCTGGTCATGCCGGCCCGCGACATCAGCAGCAGCGCGGCGAGTTCGGAGGGCATCAGTTCGTACGGCGCGCCGGAGCGGCGCAGGGTGGCGAGAACGTCGAACTCGCCGCGCTGGAGGCCGTGTTGCTTGAACACCTCTTCGACGACCCGGCCCGCGAGCAGCGCGAAGCGGCCGAGGCGGCCGACGGTGCCGACCGCCGCCAGGTCGAGGTCCGGGCGCTCCCGGCCCCACTGGTCGAGCATGACGTCCACGTGATCCATGGGGACATGTTATTCGATGGGAGATAGTTAGACGTAGTACTATCAGCCAAGGAACTATCGGAGTGCCCACCGTGGGGAGAGACCAATGACGTTGATCGGACCGGAAGCCGTGGTCGTGCGGGGCGACGAAGCCGAGACCGTCTCGATGCTCGGCGGCACAGGGCGGCTGCTGGCGGACTCCAGCGCCACCGGCGGCGCCCTGAGCACCCTGCGCGTCACGCTGGGGCGCGGCAAGGACGGCGCCACCCCGCACTACCACGGGGGCTCCTCGGAGCTGTTCTTCGTCGTCGACGGCTCGGCCCAGGTGCTCGTCGGGAACGAGGTCGTCACCGCCCGCAGCGGCGACCTCGTGGTGGTACCGCCCCACCTGCCGCACGCCTTCGCGGCCGCGCCGGACTCCGGGGCGGACCTGCTGATAGTGATCACCCCCGGCGTGGAGCGCTTCGACTACTTCCGCCTGCTGGAGCGGATCCGCGCGGGCGAGGCGACGGTCGAGGAACTGCTCGCCAAGCAGGACCTCTTCGACAACCACTTCCTGGAGTCGCCGAGTTGGCGCGACGCCCGGGACGAAGCCGCCCGGTCCCAGCCGTAGAGCGCCCGGCAACGAGCCCGACCCGACACCAGGAGAAGACCCCCGTGACCGACACCCGCACCATCACCAACCCGCCCGACCTGCACGACCCCACGCCGTTCGGCTACAGCCACGCCGCCTCCGCACCCGGCGAACCGGTGTTCATCGGCGGCCAGTACGCCTCCGACGCCCACGGCCAGGTCGCGCCCGGCGACTTCACCGCCCAGGTGGAACTCGCCCTCGCCAACCTGCGCACCGCACTCGCCGGAGTCGGCCTCGGCTTCGAGCACGTGGTCCGCCTCGGCTCGTACATCGTCGACCACGACCCGCAGAAGCTCGCCGTCCTCGGCAAAGCCCTCGCCGCGGCCTGGGGCGACCGACTGCCCGCGCAGACACTCAGCGGAGTCGCCTCGCTCGCCCTGCCCGGGATGCTCTTCGAGATCGACGCGGTCGCCGTCCGGCCGACGGCGGAGGCAACGGGCTGACCCACCCACCCGCAGGGGTCCCACCCGCCGGTGGGACCCCTCGCCGTACCGCCCGCCGTACCATCGCGTTCGAGCCGACACGGACCGCCCACACGGCCCGGGCCGCCGCCGGTGGAACCGTCCTGCGCGCAGGTCGCGGAGCCGGCGACGGACCGAGGTGGCCCGGATGAGGCTGCCCGTCGCCCGCCCCTGTCGCACAATGCCAAAAGCTTGTCGGGAAAAGACGATACGGCCGCCCCGCGAACCACGACAGTGGACCCATGACCACACACCGCACCGACGTCCTCGTCATCGGCGCCGGAGTCGCCGGCATCGGCGTCGCCTGCCGCCTGCGCCGGGACCTCCCCGGCCGTGACTTCGCGATCCTGGAGCGCCGGGCCGGCATCGGCGGCACCTGGGACCTGTTCCGCTACCCGGGCGTCCGCTCGGACTCCGACATGTTCTCCTTCGGCTACCGGTTCCGCCCCTGGAACGGGACCAGGGTGCTCGCCGACGGCGAGTCGATCCGCGACTATGTGACCGCCACCGCCCGCGAGTACGGCGTGGACAAGGCGATCCACCACGGACTGCGGGTGCTGGCCGCCGACTGGTCGAGCGAGCACCAGCGGTGGACGGTGACCGCGCTGCGGGAGGCGACCGGCGAGCGGGAGACCTGGGTCTGCTCCTTCCTCGTCACCTGCACCGGCTACTACGACTACGACCGGGGCCACCTGCCCGAGTTCCCCGGCGCCGAGCGGTTCGAGGGCGTGCGGATCCACCCGCAGCACTGGCCGCGGGACTTCGACCACACCGGGAAGCGGGTCGTCGTGATCGGCAGCGGCGCGACCGCCGTCACGCTCGTCCCGGCGCTGGCCGACAGGGCGGCCCATGTGACGATGCTCCAGCGCTCGCCCTCGTACGTCCTCTCGGTGCCCTCGATCGACCGGATCACCACCTGGCAGCAGCGGTTCCTGCCCGGTCCGCTGGTCGCCAGGATGACCCGCCGACGCAACATCGGCCTGCAGCGCGCCCTCTTCCGGACCGCCCGGCGCTTCCCCCGCGCGACGCGCCGGATGCTGCTGGCCGGGGTGCGCCGGGCGGTCGGCCCGCGCATCGACATGACCAACTTCAGCCCGGCCTACGACCCGTGGGACGAGCGGCTGTGCGCCGTCCCCGACGGCGACCTCTTCCGGGTGCTCCGGGAGGGCCGCGCCAACGTCGTGACCGACACCGTCGAGACCTTCACCCCCACCGGCATCAGGCTCGCCTCCGGCCGGGAACTCGCCGCGGACGTCGTCGTCACCGCCACCGGCCTGAACCTCCAGGCCTTCGGCGGCGCCACGATCAGCGTCGACGGCGAACCGCGCGACCTGCACGACGTCTGCACCTACAAGAGCGTCATGCTCGAGGGCATCCCCAACCTGGCCTGGGTCTTCGGCTACACCAACGCCTCGTGGACCCTGAAGGTCGACCTCGCCGCCGCCTACCTGGTGCGCCTGCTCAGGCACCTGGACGCCACCGGCCGCACCGTCGCCGTGCCCGTCGACCACGGGGCCAACGCGACCGACGAGGGCGTGGTCGACGAGCTGACCTCGGGCTACATCCGGCGGGCGAAGGACGTCATGCCGCGCCAGGGGCGCGAGTTCCCGTGGCGGATGGTGATGGACTACCACCACGACCGGAAGGTCCTGCTGTCCGACCCGATCGAGGACGGCGTCCTGGCCTTCGGCGGGCCCGGGAGTGCGCGTCTTACCGGTCCGTGACGCCGCCCCGTGTCGACCGGCCGCGGGCCCGGTCGGACGCTAGCGTCGGCGGCATGAGAATCCTGGTCACCGGCGGTGCCGGCTTCATCGGCGCGTCCGTGGTGCGCGCCCTGGTCGCGGCCGGGCATCACGTGCGCGTCCTGGACGCCCTGCTGCCCGCGGTCCATCCGACCGGGAACCCGCCCGCGCTGCCCGCGGGTGTCGACTTCCGGCGCGGGGACGTCCGGGACGCGGCGACCGTCGAGGAGGCGCTCGCCGGGGTGGACGCGGTCTGCCACCAGGCGGCGATGGTCGGCCTGGGACTGGACCTCCAGGACGCACCGCGGTACGTCGGCTGCAACGACCTCGGCACGGCGGTGGTCCTCGCCGCGATGGCGCGGACCGGCGTCCGACGGCTGGTCCTGGCCGGATCCATGGTGGTCTACGGGGAGGGGCGCTACCACTGCGCGGAGCACGGCGAGGTGGCACCGGGGCCGCGGCGGCCCGCCGACCTGGACGCCGGACGGTTCGAGCCGCCGTGCCCGGTCTGCGGCGCTCCCCTGCGGCCGGGCCTGGTCGCGGAGAGCGCACCCGCCGACCCGCGCAGCGTCTACGCGGTGACCAAGCTCGCGCAGGAACACCTCTCCGCCGCCTGGGCACGCGCCTGCGGCGGAACAGTACTGACGCTGCGTTACCACAACGTGTACGGCCCCGGGATGCCGCGCGACACCCCGTACGCGGGGGTGGCGTCGCTGTTCCGCTCGGCCCTCGCCCGCGGCGAGGCGCCCCGGGTCTTCGAGGACGGCCGCCAGCGCCGGGACTTCGTCCACGTCGAGGACGTCGCCGCCGCCAACCTCGCGGCACTGACGGCCGTGGGCGACCGGCCGCCGGGCAGCGTCCGGGCGTACAACGTGGGCAGCGGCGAGGTGCGCACCATCGGTGAGATGGCGGCCGCGCTGGCCGCGGCCCACGGCGGTCCGGCGCCGACGGTGACCGGCGAGTACCGGCTCGGCGACGTACGGCACGTCACCGCCGACTCGAACCGGCTGCGCGCCGAACTGGCCTGGCTGCCGCGCGTCCCGTTCGACCGGGGCCTGGCGGAGTTCGCCGCCGCACCGCTGCGGGTCTGAGGTCAGCTCCGGGCGGACGGCAGGGCGATCTCGAAGCAGCAGCCGCCCGCCACGTTGTGGACGCGGGCCCGCCCGGCGTGGGCCTCGACGATGCCGCGGACGATGGCGAGGCCCAGGCCGGCACCGCTGCCGCCGGCCTCGGGCCGGTCGGACCGCCCGCCGGGATCGGCCGGCCTGGGCGTGCGGGCCGCGGTGCCACGCCAGCCGGTCTCGAAGACCCGGGTCAGGTCCTGGGCGGGGATGCCCCCGCAGCCGTCGGTGACCGAGAGCAGCACCTCGTCCGCCTCCCGCCGCGCGGAGACCGTGACCACGCCGTCCTGAGGGGTCGAGCGGATCGCGTTGACCAGCAGGTTGCCCAGGACCCGGGTGATCTCGCGGCTGTCGACCTCGACCGGTTCGGGCTCCACCTGCCGGCCTTCGAGCCGGACGCCGCGCTGCCGGGCCAGCGCGTGGGCACCGGCCAGCGCGTCGTCGACCAGGTCGTAGACGGAGACCCGGGAGAGCGAGAGGGCGAGCGTTCCGGCCTGGATGCGGGAGAGTTCGAAGAGGTCGTCCACCATCCCGGTGAGCCGCTCGACCTCGGTGCGGATCCGCCGGAGGTAGCGGTCCGGCTCCTCGGCGACGCCGTCCTCCAGCGCCTCGGCCATCGCCCGCAGCCCGGCCAGCGGGGTGCGCAGGTCGTGGGAGATCCAGGCGACCAGCTCCCGCCGGGACTGTTCGAGGGCCTGTTCGCGGCCCCGGGATTCGGCGAGCCGGGCGCTGGTGGCGGACAGTTCCTCGCTCAGCTGGGCCAGTTCGCGGCCCAGCGGGTGGACGGGCGCGGTGAAGCCGGTGTCGCTGCCGACGGTCCGGGCGGCCGCGGTCAGGGCCCGGCTGCCGGCGACCACCTGTCGGCCCAGCAGGGCGGCGGTGCCCAGGGACACGACGGCGGCCATGGCGAGCACCGTTATCACGACACCGAGGTCGTGGGCGGAGAGGAACATGGCCTGCGCGACGGCGAAGGTGCCGGAGACGACCGCGAGCACGGTGACGACGGCGACGCAGAACAGCGAGAGCGCCATCGAGCGCCTGCGCAGCAGCCGGACGGCCGGCCAGCCGAGCAGGCCCGCTCCGCCGGCGCCGAGCGCGGCGAACAGGGCGATCAGCAGCAGGTCCTTCACCCGCGGTCCTCCCCGGCACCGGGCACCGGGTCGTAGCGGTAGCCGACGCCCCACACCGTGCTGATCATCCGGGGGGCGGCGGGATCGTCCTCGATCTTCTCGCGCAGGCGCCGCACGTGGACGGTGACGGTGGAGAGGTCGCCGAAGTCCCAGCCCCAGACGCGGGCCATCAGCTCCTGGCGGGAGAACACCGTCCCGGGGAACCGCAGGAGGAAGGCCAGCAGGTCGAACTCCCGTGCGGTCAGGGACAGTTCCCTCCCGGAACGGTGAGCGCGACGGGCCGGCCCGTCGACGGTGATGTCCCCGGAGCGGACGGGCCCGGCCGGGGCGCCCGCCGCGGGTGCCGCCACGCGCGAGCGCCGCAGCACCGACTGGACCCGCAGGACGAGTTCGCGTGGACTGAACGGCTTGGTGACGTAGTCGTCGGCGCCCAGCTCCAGGCCGAGGACGCGGTCGTCCTCGTCACTCCTGGCGGTGAGCAGCACGACCGGCAGCTCCCCGCCGGCGGCCTGGCCGCGCAGCCGCCGCAGCACCTCCAGGCCGTCGATGCCCGGGAGCATCAGGTCCAGGACCACGAGGTCGGGCTGGTGGGCCCGGGCGAGGGCGAGCCCCCGCGGACCGTCGGCGGCGTGGTCGACGTGGTGGCCGGCCCGGGTGAGGTAGCCGGCGACGACCTCGGCCACGGTCGGGTCGTCGTCGATCACCAGGATGCGGCCGGCGGCCGACGGCCCGGCGATGGCGGAGGGCACGTTGGCGGAGGGCTCGTTCACCCCGCCGAGAATAGGCGCCGGACGCCGGTGCGGACGCCGCCGCCGTCCCCCCGTTCGACCTCCGTAAGATCCTGGGCCCCGTCCGCACACCCGTCCGCACACCGGTCCGCACCGGTGCGGCCCCCGACGGCTCACCGGTGGGCCGTCGGCGCGACGTTCGGCTTCCGTAAGGCTGCGGCACCACCGTCCCGGGCCGACCCGCCCTTAGCGTGGCCGACGTGACCTCCGCTACCCCTCGTTCGTCCGGTGTCGATGTCGTCCTGCCCTGCCTCGACGAGGCCGAGGCGCTGCCCTGGGTGCTCGGGCGCATCCCGCCCGGCTGGCGGGCCATCGTCGTGGACAACGGTTCGCGGGACGGCTCGGCCGAACTCGCCCGATCGCTCGGAGCGACCGTGGTCGAGGAGTCCCGGCGCGGGTTCGGCGCCGCCTGCCACGCCGGGCTCCTCGCCGCCACCGCCGAGCTGGTCTGCTTCCTGGACTGCGACGGCTCGCTCGACCCCGCCCAACTCCCCCGGGTCACCGCTCCGGTGGCCGACGGCACGGCGGACCTCGTCCTCGGCCGCCGCCGGCCGGTGAGCACGGGCGCCTGGCCCGTGCACGCACGGCTCGCCAACACCGTGCTGGCCCGCCGGCTGCGGGCCCGCACCGGCGCCCCGCTGCACGACCTGGGCCCGATGCGGGCCGCCCGACGGGAACGCCTGCTGGCGCTCGGTCTGGGCGACCGCCGCTCCGGATACCCGCTGGAGATGGTGCTCGCCGCCTCGGCCGCCGGCATGCGGATCACCGAGACCTCCGTCGACTACCTGCCGCGCGCGGGCCGTTCGAAGGTCACCGGCACGGTGCGCGGCACCTGGCAGGCGATCCGGGACATGCGGGCCGTGCTCGCCGCCCCGCCGCCCACCCTGCTGGTCATCGCCAAGTCGCCCGTACCCGGCCGGGTGAAGACCCGGCTCACCCCGGCCTGCACGCCCCAGCAGGCGGCGGCGCTGGCCGAGGCCGCGCTCTCCGACACCCTGCACACCCTGGCCACCGTGCCGGCCGGGCGGCGCCTGCTGATCCTGGACGGCGAACCGGGCCGCTGGCTGCCGCCCGGGTGGCAGGTGCTTCCGCAGAGCGGCGGCGGACTGGACGCCCGGCTGGCGGCGGCCTTCGGCCACGCGGCCCGGCTGGCCCCGCACGCGCCCGCGCTGCTGGTCGGCATGGACACCCCGCAGCTCAGCGCGGCCACCCTGGCCGAGCCGCTCTCGCCGGCGGGCCGGGCCGGGGCCGACGCCTGGTACGGGCCCGCGACCGACGGCGGCTTCTGGGCCCTCGGCCTGGCCCGGCCCACCGAGGACCTCGCCCAACGGCTCCTCCTGGGGGTTCCGATGTCGACCCCGGACACGGGGCGGGTGCTCCTCGACCGGCTCGGGGCGGCCGGCCTGACGGTGCGCACCCTGCCGGAAGCCACCGACGTGGACACCGTCGAGGACGCCCTGCTGGTCGCCTCCCAGACACCGCGGAGCCGGTTCACCGCCCGCCTGCGCTCGTTCCGCACCGTCCCCGAGGTGGCGGGTTGACCGGCACCTCGACGGCATGGATCGACGACCCGTTCGCCGACGCCGTCCGCACCGGACGCGGTCCGCTGTGGCTGCGCGGCGACGACGGACGCCGGATCCCGCTCGACATCGAACGCTGGTGCGCACCGGCCGCCGGCGGCGATCACAGCCTCCTGATGCGCTGCTTCCACCTGTCCGCGCCGGTCGTGGACCTCGGCTGCGGACCCGGCCGGCTCGTCGCCGCGCTCCTCGCCGTGGGCGTCCCGGCCCTCGGCGTCGACGTCACCCCGGCGGCCGTCGCCCGCACCCTGGGCCTCGGCGGCGCGGCCCTCTGCCGGTCGGTGTTCGACCGGCTCCCCGCCGAGGGCCGCTGGGGTGCGGCCCTGCTGGCGGACGGCAACCTCGGCATCGGCGGGAACCCGGAGGCCCTGCTACGGCGTGCGGCCGAACTCATCGCGCCGGACGGGCTGTTGCTGGTGGAGGTCGAGCCGCGCGAGGTCGACGAACGCGTCACCGTCCGGGTCGAGGGCCCGGACGGCCGGCTCGGCCCGCCCTTCGCCTGGGCACGCCTCGGCGCCAGGGCCGCCGCACGCCGGGCCCACGGCGCCGGGCTCGTCGAAGCGGAACGCTGGACCTCCCACGGCCGACGCTTCCTCACCCTGCGCCGCCGCACCGCGCCCGCCCGCTGAGAGCGCCCGCCATCACCACCCGTCGGCCGACCTCTCTCGCCCTACGCCCTTCGACCAGTTCACCCGCACTCACGATCCGACCCGAGCCGCTCCGTCAGACCCCGTCGGACTCCGTCAGTTCCCGGCCCCCGCCACGGCGGCGACCCGCCCCGTACGGCGCTGGCGCAGCAGCGGGACCAGGAGGACGACGCACAGGGCCGTGCCGTAGGCGAACTGCTGCGCCACCGGGCCCTGCACCAGGTAGAGCGCCTGCCCGGCGGCCGGGACGGCCAGCCACTCCCAGCGGCCGTCGAGCGCCACCAGCGCGACCACCAGGAGCCCGTACCAGGGGTAGGAGGGCGCGACCAGCAGCAGCGCCGTGCCCGTCACCAGGAGCGCGCCGGCCCACGGCTCACTCCGGTCGCCCCGGCGGAGGACCCGGACCGCCACGGCCGCCAGGACGAACGCCGCCGCCCACGGCGCGAGGCGGTCGGACAGCACCAGCCGCAGCAGCCCGAACCGGTCGATGTGCCCCTGCTCGTAGCCCTCCTCCTTCAGGTAGCCCGGCAGGTAGCCCAGGACCGAGGTGCCCGAGGCCACGACGTACGGGAGGTAGGACAGGGCGAAGGCGCCGAGCGCGGATCCGACCAGCAGGACGTCCTTCCGGGAAGGGCGCCGGGCCGACAGGCCCGCCAGCGCGCCGGGGAGGACGAGGGCCGGCAGCAGCTTGGTCGCGACCGCGCCGCCGAGGAGGAGCCCCCCTCGCACGGCCCTCCCCCGCGCCGCGCAGCCGAGTCCGGCGACCGTCAGCAGGGCTCCGAGCGTGTCCACGTGCGCGTCGTTGACCGCCCACACGGCCACGCCGGGGAACCACCCCCACAACGCGGCCCGCCACCGCTCCCGCCCCACTCTCAGCAGCAGGGCGGTCGTCGCCACCGCCAGCACCGCACCGCCGGCCTGCACCCCGCGGACCCCGCCGCCGAACGGGTGCACGACGACGAACCAGACCTGTGCCACCGGCGGATAGATGGTGTGCACGGCCGGCCGGTTGATCCGGGTGCAGTCCCCGGCCGTGGTGCGCCGCTCGTCCCAGCCCGTGCAGCCGTCACCGACCGGGAAGAGCCCCGGGTCACGCAACCGGGCCAGCGCCGGATCGTCCGGGGTGTGGGCGTAGGGCGAGATCCCGGCCGCCTGGACCCGGCCGTCCCAGACGTAGCGGTAGGCGTCGTCGCTGGTGCGGGGTGGGGCCAGCAGCCCGACGGCGGCGACGGCCACGGCACCGACCAGGACCAGCGGTGCGACCAGCCGGCCGGGCACCCCGCGCAGCAGCACCACCGCGACCGCGAAGAGGGCCGTGTCGAGGACGTACCAGACGGCGAGCGGCACGGAGCCGCCGTCGGTGACGGTCAGCGCCAGAGCGCTGACCAGGGCCGCGAGCGCGAGCGCGCAGGACGGAACGGTACGGTCGATCATCCTGCCCAACCTCCCGGTGATGAAGTCTCGCGGCCCCGGCGTTCCCTCGCCGGGATGGGGCGTCAGACGCCGGGGACCCCCGGAAGACCGGTCGTGAGACCGTCCAGGGCGTGCGGGCAGGGGCACTCGCGCACCAGCGGCAGCCGTTCCACCGCCTTGAACAGCACGGTGCGCAGCCGGTCGACGTTGCGGGCGAACTCCTTCAGCACCTCGCCGTGGGTGACGCCCGCGCCGCTCTCCACCCCGGCGTCGAGATCCGTGACCAGGGCCAGCGAGGCGTAGCAGAGCCCGAGTTCACGGGCGAGGACGGCCTCCGGATGTCCCGTCATGCCGACCACCGACCAGCCGTTGGCGGTGAACCAGCGGGACTCGGCGCGGGTGGAGAAGCGCGGGCCCTCGATCACCACCAGCGTTCCGCCGTCGACGGGCTCCCAGGCCGCCTCCCGGGCGGCGTCCAGTGCCGCCTTCCGCCCCGCCGGGCAGTACGGGTCGGCCATGGACACGTGCACCACCTCCGGCACCGTGCCGTCCGGCAGCGGCAGGCCGTCGTAGAAGGTCTGCGGGCGCCCCGAGGTCCGGTCCGCGAACTGGTCGGGCACCAGCAGCGTGCCCGGCCCGTACTCCGGGCGCAGCCCGCCCACCGCGCACGGTGCGACCACCTGCCGCACACCCAGCGTGTGCAGTGCCCACAGGTTGGCGCGGTAGTTGATCCGGTGCGGGGGAAGCCGGTGGCCGCGCCCGTGCCGGGGCAGGAACGCGACCCGGCGGCCGGCCGCCTCTCCCACGAACACCGCGTCGCTCGGTTCGCCGTACGGGGTGTCCACCCGTACCTCGGTCACGTCGTCCAGCAGCTCGTAGAGCCCGGAGCCACCGATGACGCCCACCTCGGCGCTCGGCGGGACGTCCTGGTCGACCGTCATCCCGGTCCACCTCTCTTCTCGGGAACAGCCTCCCGGCCAACTCTAGGAACGGACCGGGCCGGAACCGGGGCACCATGCCTTACGGATCACGAACGTCCCCGCGCCGCCGGCTCGCGGCGGGGCTTGTGCGACCGTCCCCGCCGGGCGGTCGCGGCGAGCAGGCAGAGCGCCGAGACGGCGAAGAACGCCGCGGTCAGCAGCAGCCAGCGCCCGAGGAAGACGTCCGGGTCCAGGCCGGTGGCGGAGCGGTACCCGGGGACGCGACGCAGGACGAGCGGGTACCAGACGACCAGCAGCAGCAGCGAGAGGAACGCGGGGACGCGGACGTAGTTGACCGCCGGCATCCGGTGCGTACCGCCCGCGGGAGCCTGGCGGACACCCGTCAGGGCCTGGGCGGCCCGGTCGGTGAGCGTGTAGAGCGGCAGCAGGACCAGGTCGTGGAGCAGTGCGGCCCCGACGAACCAGATCGCGACGCCGAGCGGATCGCCCTTGAGGAGGCGGATCCCGGCGTACAGGGCCAGGGCGAAGGAACACAGGAGGAGGAGCAGGTGCAGGGGGGACGCGCCGTAGCGCTCGCGGAAGCCGCTGCGGCGCTTCATCCGGTGGCTCCGAAGGTGAGGCGGGTGACCCATTTGGTGTTGTGGACACCGGGGTTGGCGGGAACGATGATCCGGGCCGGGTAGCCGTGGTCGGGCGAGAGGTCGGCTCCGTTGACGCGCAGGGCCAGCAGGGAGCGGGCGTCGCGGACCTGGTTGTCGCGCAGGACGGTGGAGGAGAAGGACCCGCCGCGTTCGACGGATTCCACGAAGACGTCCGGTGGGCTGTCGGTCAGGCCGACGAGCGCGGCCAGCTCGGTCAGCCGGACGCCGGTCCACTCCTGGTCGGGGGTGGACCATCCCTCGACGCAGGCGATGGGCAGGGCCGCGGTGGTCTGCGGCAGGCTCCTCAGCTGGTCCAGGGTGAGGACGGTTTCGCGGCCGGGGCCGCGGACGGTCAGGCGCCAGTCGGGGCCGATGTCGGCGGGGCGGATGCCGACGGCGGCGGCGGTCTTGTTGATCTGGAAACCGTTCGGGCCCTCGCCGGGCTCCTGGCCGTGCGGGGCGAGCAGCGCGGTCCTGCGCCACCATCCGCCGATGCTCTGACCGACCGTCACCGCGAACAGCGCGAGGGAGCCCGCACCGGCCAGCGCGAGGGCTCCGCGCCGGGAGAGGGTCGCGGGGGCGGGGCGCGGGGAGACCAGACCGGTGTCGTCGGGCGGCTCGGGCAGCGTGTCGGCGGCGCCGGTGCGCAGTTCGGTGCGCAGGCGCCGGCTGCGCAGCGCCCGGACCATGACCGGGACGCGGAACACCACGTGGACGACGAAGGCGCCGATGAAGACCCAGGCACCGTAGTAGTGCAGGGTGTAGAAGGAGCCGGGAAAGATGTAGTGCAGCTGGATGTTGAGGACGCCGGTGGCGAACTCGAACAGCGCGCCGCCGACCAGGAGCAGCAGCGACAGGCGCTCGACCGCCTGGGCCGGCGAGCGGAGCGGCGGCCAGGCGAAGAGCTTGGGGATGACCGACCAGAGCTTGGCCAGCAGCACCGGGACCAGCACGATGCCGAGGGTCACGTGGATCCCCTGGTTCAACCGGTACAGCCAGCTGGGGCTGGTCGGCCAGGAGAAGAGGTAGAAGCCGAGCCAGCCCTTGTCCGGGGTCTGGTCGTTGACGGCGGCGAGGTCGGGGTTGTAGGCGGCGTAGGACAGCAGCCCGGTCACGAACACCACCGTGATCCCGGGCAGCAGCACCAGGCCGAACACCGAGGTGAGCCAGGGGCCGCGCAAGGGGCTGCGCCAGAACTCCGGGCGTGCGGGCCCGGGCGGGGGGCCTACGGCGGGCGCGGCACGCAGGCGGGATCCCCTGGGCTTGGGGGCTGTGGGTGTCGGCGCGTGGGGCTGCTCGGGCTGCGGGAGCGGTGGCGGAGGTCCGGCGGCCGGCCTGCCCGCGGAGGGCTGCGGTGCCGGGGCCGGCCCGGGCTCCCGCTCGGGTCCGGGTTGCGGGCGGTGGGGTCCGTCGGCGTCGTCGTGGGCGTTCAGGGTGGCGCTCCTTCGCGGGTGCGTGCGGAGGCGGGTTGGCCGCGCTGACACGACCGTATGCCGCAGATCACCCATGAAGCAGCAATCAACTTATTACGGAATTTCAGGTCGCCGTCGGCCATCGAGGAAGCATCCGACGTCTCACCCAATGGATTTGACTACATGTCAGATCATCCTCTGCCGTGGCACCGTGACTCGGCCGTCCGAACCCCCGCGCCGGCACCGGTCGCGGAGCGCCACGGTCACGGGCGGACGGCCGCTGTCCCGCGCCTCGAACGAAGGCCTCGCGACCGACATCCGGTTCGTCGAGATCCCCAACGCCGGCCACTTTCTGTCGGAGGAACAGCCGGAACTCCTGAGCCGCGTACTGATCGGCTTCTTCAAGGCTCGCGCGAACGCGGCACCCACCAGGCAGCCGGTCATTCGAGTTCGACGAAGATGACATGGGTGTCCGTCGTTCCGATGTTCTCGCCGACGTGGGTCCGGGCCGGCAGCCGGTTCGCCTCAGGTGCCCGTGTCCGCTCGACCTCGACCACGGTGTCGCCTCCTCGGTCATGCGGCGTCGGAAGGTACTCAGGACGACCATGACGCTGTCGGGGTGGCGGTGGAGCCCGGTCTTGGCTCCGGCCGTAGGCGGCCGGCGACGGCGGCGGGCGGGGCGATGACGACCGGCGGCGGACCGCCACGCGCGGCGACAGCCCCGGGCCTCCGACACTGCCGCGATCAAGAACGAGGCGCAGCCTGACGCCGCCGACCGGCCCCGAACCACGATTGCGCCGAACGCGGACGTACTGGTCGTACAACCCCTGGTCAGCCGGATGAAACCGTTGCTCGGACGGGGCCGCACGAACCCGTACGGGTGACTGGGACCAGCGCCTCCACCGGCTCCTACGCGACCCTGACCACGTACTTGCCCCGGACGCCGCCCGCCTCCAGCGCCCGGTGTGCCGCTGCCGTCTCCTCCAGGGGGAAGACCGTGTCCACCGCGGGGCGCAGCTTGCCCTCGGCCACGTGGCGGGCGAGGTCGTCGAAGTCCGCCCGCTTGGGGTCACCGCTGAAGAAGCGGACCCGGCGGTGTCCGTGGACCGTGCTGGCCGCGACGTAGCCGAACGTCGCGGCGGGCCGTTTCGCGTCGAAGGCGAGGGCGACCATGCGCCCGCCGGGGGTCAGCAGGCGCCGGAAGACCCGCAGGTCGGTCCCCACGGCGTCCAGGACCACGTCGAAGCGGCCCAACTCGGCCGAGCGCACGGTCCGATGGTCGACGGCCCGGTGCGCGCCGAGCCCGCGGACGAAGTCGAGGCTCGCCGCGCGGGCGAGGGCCGTGACCTCGGCGCCGTACGCCCGTCCGAGCTGGACGGCGGCGTTGCCGACACCGCCGGCCGCGCCCCGGACGAGCAGTCGTTCGCCGGGGCGCAGCCCGGCCTTGTCCCGCAGGGCGGTGATGACGGCGGTGGCCACGGGCAGCGCGGCGGCGTCCACCGGGTCGAGGCCGTCGGGGAGCCGGCCGACCCGCTCGGCGGGCACGGTGACGTACTCGGCGGCGCTGCCGAACCCGGAGGTGCGGCCCAGGACTCCCCAGACCCGGTCGCCGGCCGCCAACCGGGTGACTCCGGCTCCCGGTGCGGCGACCTCGCCGGTGAAGTCCAGGCCGACGCGCTTGGGGAACGTCCGGCCGCTCAGGAGGCGGAGACGGCCGGCCCGGACGGCCAGTTCGCCGCCGTTGACGCTGAACGCGCGCACCTTCACGAGGACCTCGCCGCGGGCCGGCTCGGGGCGCGGCACGCGGCCCGTGTAGAGCACGTCGGGGCCGCCGTAGCGGTCGTAGAGCACTGCCTTCATCATGTGGTCGTCCATCGTTCCGCCTTTGCCGCCGGGGGCCGCAGGGATCTGGCAGCGACCGTAGGCTCTCAAGTGGACGCAATCGTCCGTTTCGACCGGAAGCGAGAGACAGTGATGGCGGAATCCTCTCGGATCACAGCCCGGGACGGGGTGCGGGCGGACGCCCGGCGCAACCGGGAGCGCGTCCTCGTCGCCGCCCGTGCGGTCTTCGCGGAGCACGGGATCGACGCCCCGATGGCGACCGTGGCCCGTCGGGCCGGGGTCGGCGTGGCGACGCTGTACCGGCACTTCCCGACCCGGGACGCCCTGGTGCGGGGCGCGTTCGCGCGGCAGATGGAGACCTGCTCGCGGGCGCTCACCGAGGCGCTGGCCGCCCCCGACCCGTGGCAGGGCTTCCAGCAGCTGGTCGAGACGGTCTGCGCCCTGCAACGGGAGGAACGCGGCTTCCCGGCCGCGTTCGTCACGGCCTTCCCGGACAGCACGCCGGAGCACGCGCCGTCCCGGCGACGAGCCGAGCGGGACCTCACGACCCTGGTGCGCAGGGCCCAGGCCTCGGGCTCGCTGCGGGCCGATTTCCACCCCTCCGACCTCACCGTGGTCCTGCTGGCACACTGCGCCCTGGTGACCGCCCTGCCGGACGACGGTGCGGCGTCCCGGCGCCTGGTGGCCTACCTGCTCCAGTCGTTCCGCGCCGACGCGGCCAACGGACCGCTGCCTCCGCCGGCCGCGCTGACACTGCGCAACCTCCCGATGCCGACGGACAGTTCGCAGCGGCAGCGGCACCCCAGGGGCTGACACGAGACGGCACCTGCCGCAGGGCACGCCAGTCCGACGACTCCGCCGACGTCCCGTCCATCCGTCCGGTTGCGGGGCGCTCGGGGCCGGTGCCCTCACGCTGGTGTCGGGAACGACGAGCCTCAGTCCCCTCCTGTGGGGAGCGACGAGCCACCCCGGCCCTACGGGGTCCGACGCTGCACGCCGTCGAGCAGCAGACCGAGCCCCAGCTCGAACCCGCGGTCGTCGAGGCCCGTCGCGCCGCCGCCGCGGGCGAAGGAGCTGTCCAGGGCGTCCGCGAGCGCCGGGTACTCCGGCCGGTACTCGGCCGGTGCCCGGGTGAAGCCGGCCGCGAAGGTCTCCACCGCGGAGCCGAGTACCAGGTAGTCCACCGCCGCGGCGACCTCCGCCGCGTCCGCGGGGCCGAGGCCGGCCCGGCCGAGGAGGGCGAGCAGCCCGTTGTAGCCGCGCAGCGCGCTGGCCGCTTCGACGCGGCGGCGGGCGAGCAGGGCGATGGCGTTCGGGTGCCTCAGGAAGACCGCGCGGTAGCCGCGCGCGTACGCCGCGAGGCCGGCCCGCCAGTCGGAATCACCCAGCGGTGTGTGGTCGATCTCGTCGTTGACCAGCCCGGAGACCGCGTCGACCAGCTCGTCCTTGCTCTGGATGTGGTTGTAGAGCGAGGCCGCCTTGACCCCGAGCCGCTCCGCCAGCGCCCGCATGGTCAGGCCGTCGGGGCCGTCCTCGTCCACCACCTGGAGCGCGGCGAGCGCGATCCGCTCGCGGGTCAGCACTGCCCTGCTCGGTCGGCCCACAGAAAAATCCCCTCTTCCGCTCCCCGTGTCCGGAGGCTATCGTGCCAGATCAACAGCGGTTGCTAACAAAGTTAGTTTTATCTGGAAGGCGCAGCCCGTGGCCGAGACCACCCCGACCGATGCCGACCGGCTGGCCACGCTCGGCTACCAGCAGGAGCTGCGGCGCAGCCTGACCGTGCTCGGAAACATCTCCATGGGCTTCGCCGTCGTCTCCCCGGTCGTGGGGCTGTACGCCGCCGTGCAGGTCGGCATGAGCGTCGCGGGCGGGGCCTGGGTCTGGGCGCTGCCGCTGTGCCTGCTCGGGCAGTGCCTGGTCGTCGCCGTCTACTCCGAGCTCGCCTCGCAGTGGCCGCTGGCCGGCGGCGCCTACCAGTGGAGCAGACGCCTGGCGAGACCGGCTGTCGCCTGGCTGAGCGGCTGGATGTGGCAGTTCGCCGTGATGTTCGGCAACACCACCGTCGCCTACCTCGCCTCGCCCTGGCTCTTCGCGCTCTTCGGCACCGTCCCGACGCCCGCCGAACAGGTCCTCGTCTCGGCCGGCTTCATCCTCTGCTGCACCCTGGTCAACGCCTACGGCATCAACTTCCTGCGCTGGTTCGTCGGCCTGGGCATCGCCGCCGAAGCCGTCGCCTCCGTCCTGGTCGGCCTCACCCTGCTGCTGGTCTTCCGGCAGCACGGCCTCTCCCTGCTCACCGACTTCCTGAACGCGCCGAAGGGGCTGGGCATCAGCGACACCGGTGCCCTGCTCGCCGCCGTGGCCGTCGCCGGCTGGGCCTTCATGGGCTTCGACGCCTGCGTGTCGACCGCCGAGGAGACCAAGGACGCCGCCCGACAGGTCCCCAGGGCGTTGTGGTGGTCGCTGCTCAGCGTCGGACTCGTCGTCATCCTCAACGCGGTCTCCGTCGAACTCGCCCACCCCGACCCCGCCGACGTCGTCGCGGTCAAGGACCTCGACCCGGTCACCACCGCCGTCACCCACGCCTTCGGCGGCTGGGCCGAGAAGCCCTTCGTCCTCGTCGTCCTGATCAGCTTCACGGCCTGCCTGATGGCCTCCCAGGGCGGCGCCGCCCGCGGCCTCTACTCCCTCGCCCGCGACGACGTCTTCCCCTTCTCCCGCCACGTCCGCAGGGTCAACCGGCACAAGGCACCGATCGGCGGCCTCGTCGCCGCCACGGCGGTCAGCTGCGCCGCGCTGGTGCTCGGCCTGAACACCTCGGCCATCGGCAGCCTGATCACCTTCGGCAGCGCCGCCATCTTCGTGCCGTTCTTCATCCTCGCCCTCGTCGCCCTCGTCGCCCGCCTGCGCGGCACCTGGACGCCCGCCGGAGCGGTCGGCTACGGACGCCTCGGCACCCCGCTCAACGTCCTCGCGGTGCTGTGGACCGGCTTCGAGCTGGTCAACATCTGCTGGCCGCGCGCCATCCTCGCCCCGGCCGGAGCACCCTGGTACCAGATCTGGGCGGCGCCGCTCGGCGTCGGCACCGTCACCCTCGCCGGCCTCGCCTACCTGCTGGCGCGCCGCCCCGACCGCCGCATGACCGACACCGACCAGGAGCACCCGCACACCGCCGAACTCGCCCCCGCCGTCCTGTAGCCGGCGTCGGCCCGGGCGGCACCGCTCGGCCGACGCGTGCGAAGCTGCATCCCATCCCCCGGGCGGGGTCACGTCCCACCAGCGGCCCAGCGCCGCACCTTCGAGGCCCGACACCTCGGACCGTTCAACCGAAAACCCTGGAGGCACCCGCATGACACGCGCATTCGACGTCGTCGAGACCGGTATCGCCGACCTGCGCGCGGCGTTGGAGAAGGGCGAGACCACCGCGGTCGGCCTGCTCGACGCCTATCTCGCCCGGATCGACGCCTACGACCGGCCCGGCACCGCCACCGCGCTCAACGCGCTGGTCGTGACGAACCCCCGCGCCCGCGCCGAGGCCGAGGCCTCCGACGCCCGCCGCGCCCGCGGCGAGACCCTCGGCCCCCTCGACGGCATCCCCTACACCGCCAAGGACAGCTACCTCGCCGAGGGCCTCACCGCCGCCGCCGGCTCACCGGCCTTCGAGCACCTCATGGCCCAGCGCGACGCCTTCGCCATCGAGCGCCTGCGCGCCGGCGGGGCCGTGCTCATCGGCCTGACCAACATGCCGCCGATGGCCAACGGCGGCATGCAGCGCGGCGTGTACGGCCGCGCGGAGAGCCCGTACAGCGCCGACTGGCTGACCAGCGCCTACGGCTCCGGCTCCTCCAACGGCTCCGGCACCGCCACGGCCGCCTCGTTCGGCGCCTTCGGCCTCGGTGAGGAGACCTGGTCCTCGGGCCGGGCCCCCGCCTCCAACAACGCGCTGTGCGCCTACACGCCCAGCCGCGGCGTGATCTCGGTGCGCGGCAACTGGCCGCTCGTCCCGACCATGGACGTCGTCGTCCCCCACACCCGCACCATGGCCGACCTGCTCGAACTGCTCGACGTCATCGTCGCCGACGACCCGGACACCCGCGGCGACCTGTGGCGCGCCCAGCCCTGGATCCCGCTGCCCGCGCCGTCCCAGGTCCGTCCGGCCTCCTACCCGGCGCTGGCCCCCGCGGACGCGGCAGCGGCGCGCGCGACGCTCGCCGGGCGGCGCGTCGGCGTCCCCCGGATGTACATCAACGCCGACCCCGACGCCGGCACCAACCCCGACGGCGGCATCGGCGGCCAGACCGGGCAGCCGATCGACACCCGCGCCTCGGTGATCGCCCTGTGGCAGGCCGCCCGCCGCGACCTGGAGGCCGCCGGCGCCGAGGTCGTCGAGGTCGACTTCCCCGTGGTGACCAACTACGAGTCGGACCGCCCCGGCGCGCCGTCGCTCCTCACCCGAGGCCTGGTCGGCCGCGACTTCCTCACCCACGAGATCCTCGACCTCTCCGCCTGGGCCTGGGACGACTTCCTGCGCGCCAACGGGGACCCCGCGCTGGCGACCCTCGCCGAGGTCGACGGCGCGCTCATCTGGCCCAAGCACCCCGGCGAACTGCCGGACCGCTACGCCGGCTTCGACGACGGGATCGCCGACTACCCGCGGCTGGTGCGCGACCACCCCTACGCGTCGATCTCCGAGATGCCGCACCTCGAGGAAGGCCTGCGCGGCCTGGAGGAGACCCGCCGGATCGACCTGGAGACGTGGATGGACGAACTCGGCCTGCACGCCGTGGTCTTCCCCACCGTCGCCGACGTCGGCCCCGCGGACATGGACGTGAACGAGGCCTCCGCCGACCTCGGTTGGCGCAACGGCGTCTGGGTCGCCAACGGCAACCTCGCCCCCCGCCACCTCGGCATCCCGACGGTCACCGTACCCATGGGCACCATGGCGGACACCGGCATGCCCGTCGGGCTGACCTTCGCGGGCCGCGCCTACGACGACAACAGCCTGCTCCAGCTCGCCGCCGCCTTCGAGTCGACCGGACACCGCCGCACGGAGCCGCCGCGCACCCCGCGCCTTCCGGCCGTCTGATGACCTGACGGACCGTCAAGACACCGAGGAATTGGCGGGTTTACACCTTCCCGACCGCGATTCCACAGACCGGAGAGGCCGTTTCCACCAGAGGGTGGAGGCGGCCTCTTTGGCCCTTTCCTTCCGTCACTGGACGCTCGCCGCGGGTCGTACGACGATCTCGTTCACGTCGACGTACGGCGGCTGGGAGATCGCGTAGGCGACGGCGTCCGCGATCGCGGAGGCCGGCAGGGCCACGGCGCGGTAGGTCCGCATGGCCGCCCGGGCGGCCGGGTCCGCGATGCCGTCGGCGAGTTCGGACTCCGTGACGCCCGGCGAGACCAGCGTGACCCGGACGTCACCGGCGGACTCCTGACGCAGGCCCTCGGAGATCGCACGGACCGCGAACTTGGTGGCGCAGTACACGGCGGCGGTGGGAGAGACCTCGTGCGCACCGACGGAGGCGATGTTCACGATGTGCCCGCCGCCCTGGGCGCGCAGCACGGACAAGGCGGCGGAGATGGCCGCCAACGCATTGGCCGAGGCCCTGTACTCCCCCTTCGAAGCGATGGACAACCTGGCCCGCATGGTCTTCCTCGACCCGGCAGGTCGACCGTTCCACCCCCGATGGGACCGGACGGCGGAGACGGTGGTGGGACACCTGCGCCAGGCGTCCGGCGTCGACCCGGGCAGTCCGCGCCTACGGGCTCTCGTAGGCGAACTCAGCACGCGCAGCATGGACTTCGCCCGGCTGTGGAACACCCACACCGTGCGCGGCAAGACCCGCGAACACAAGCACGTCCACCACCCGGACGTCGGCGGCATGACCCTCACCCATCACGCGTTCGACGTGCGGGACGCCCCCGGCCAGCAGTTGATCATCTACCATGCCGAACCCGGCAGCCCCAGCGCCGAGGCACTCGGCCTGCTCGGCTCCGTGCACGCCACAGCGAACCGCGCCTACCGGTCCGCCGGGTGACAGCCTGCCCCGCGACCCCCGGCGGATTTGCCTTAACCTTCATCCATTGCAACGTTCCGTTGCGTTCGACCCCAGCGTCATTGCATCAGTTTACCGCCGTTGAGCTGGCACAATGCCTTTCATGCGATTGACGCCACGTCAGGAAAAGTCGTAGCTTTCCAGTTATCCGAACGTGCGGCAACGCGAAACGAGGCACGGCCATGGGGGAATCCCCGCACACCGTCACGACCATGCCGGCGGCGCGCCGCCCCGGCTGTCCCTTCGACCCGCCCGCCGAGCTGATCGACGCCCGCCGGCACGGGCCGATGAGCCGCTACACCTTCCCCGGCGGGCAGCCCGGCTGGCTGGTCACCGGCTACGACCTGGTCCGGGCGGTGCTGGCCGACACCCGGTTCAGCTCGCGCAAGGACCTGATGCTCCACCCGACCATCGACTACGGCGACTTCCAGATCCCGCCGGCGCCGCCCGGGGAGTTCGTCCTCATGGACGAGCCCCAGCACAGCCGCTACCGCAAGCCCCTGACGGGCAAGTTCACCGTCCGGCGCATGCGGCTGCTCACCGAGCGCATCGAGAAGGTCACCGCCGCCCGCCTGGACGCCATGGAGGCCGCCGGGCCTCCGACGGACCTGGTGACCGCGTTCGCCAAGCCCATCCCCGCCATCGTGATCTGCGAACTGCTCGGGGTGCCGTACGAGGACCGGGGCTCCTTCCAGGAGCAGGTCGACTCGTTCATGAACGGGGAGACCAGCGACGAGGACCTCATGGCGGCCTACGCCGCGACCCAGGAGTACCTGGCGGAACTGGTGGCCGCCAAACGCGCCAACCCCACCGACGACGTGCTCAGCGACCTCACCGACAGCGACCTGACCGACGAGGAGCTGAAGGGGATCAGCCTGATCCTGCTCGCCGCCGGTCTCGACACCACCGCGAACATGCTGGCCCTCGGCACCTTCGCGCTGCTGCGCACCCCGGACCAACTGGCCGCGCTGCGCGCCGATCCCGCGCTCGCCGACCGGGCCGTGGAGGAGCTGCTGCGCTACCTGAGCGTCGCCAAGACCTTCATGCGGACGGCCCTGGAGGACGTCGAACTCGGCGGCCGGACCGTCAAGGCCGGCGACCGGCTGATCCTCTCGTTCAACACCGCCAACCGCGACCCCGAGCGCTTCCCCGATCCCCACGTGCTCGACCTGAGCAGGCAGGACGGCGGACACCTGGCCTTCGGCCACGGCATCCACCAGTGCCTGGGCCAGCAGCTGGCCCGCATCGAGATGCGGGTCGCCTTCCCCGCGCTGCTCGGCCGCTTCCCCACGCTGCGGCTGGCCGTACCGCCCGAGGAGGTCGCCCTGCGCCCGGAGCTCGCGGACATCTACGGGGTGAAGAGCCTCCCCGTCACCTGGGACGTGTGACCGATGAGGATCACCGTGGACCTCGACCGCTGCATCGGCTCCGGAATGTGCGCCCTCACGGCCGGCGAGGTCTTCGACCAGCGCGAGGACGACGGCACCTCGGTCGTACGGCAACCCGAGCCTCCCGCCGAGGCGTTGGACGCGGTGCGCGAGGCGGTCGCCCTGTGCCCCGCCTCGGCGATCAGCCTGTCGGCCGAGCTGTGACGGCCGGGCCGGTCCGACACATGATCGCCCGGTCGTCTCGCGGAGCCGGAGGCCCGGGGAGGGCCTGCGGCGCCAGGGCCCGCGGCCGGGCGTTCGGT
Organism: Kitasatospora sp. NPDC056273; assembly: GCF_042268845.1. Taxonomy (NCBI): domain Bacteria; kingdom Bacillati; phylum Actinomycetota; class Actinomycetes; order Kitasatosporales; family Streptomycetaceae; genus Kitasatospora; species Kitasatospora sp. NPDC056273. The sequence goes on from NZ_JBHJSJ010000017.1 coordinate 94,436, forward strand.
GGCCGTGACCAGCGCCGACGGTCTCGCCTTAGGATGCGGGACATGAACAGCACCACGCCGCCGCACGGAGAGCCCATACCGACGACGCGGCGAACCCGCTGGCAGGAGGCGGGGCAGAGCGGGAACTACGGCAAGCGGTTCGCCGACCTCATCTCCGCCGGCGAGGACGTCGACGGTGAGGCCCGGCTCGCCGACACCCTCCTGCCGCGCGGCGCCCGGGTGCTCGACGCCGGCGCCGGCATGGGCCGGGTCGCCGCGGCGCTGCTGCGGCGGGGGCACGACGTGGTCGCGATCGAGCCCGACCCGGCCTTGGTCCACCAGGCCCGGGAGACCTACCCCGGGCTGGCGATCGAGGAGCGCGACATCCTCGACCTCGGCCCCGACGACGGCCCGTTCGACCTGGTCGTCTGCGTGGGCAACGTCATCGTCTTCCTCGCCGAGGACACGGAGCGCAGGGCGCTGGGCGCGATGCGCGACGTGCTCGGCGAGAACGGCCGGATCCTGGTCGGCTTCCACCTCCAGGACCCGCCGCCGCACGCCCGCACCTACCCGGCGGCGGAGTTCGAGGCGGACCTGGCCGCCGCCGGACTGCGCGTCGACCTGCGGGCCGGCACCTACCAGCTGCACCCCGCGAACGACGCCTACGGCGTCTGGGTCCTGAGTCGCGCCCAGGCGTAACGCCACCTCCCGGGGCCCTGCCCAGCCGCCGGGACGGTGCTCCCGTCCGTCAGGCGCGGGCGGCGGCCCTGCGCAGGCAGTAGGCGGCGGCACCGGCCGCGATCACCGCGGCTCCCCACAGGACCGAGGAGGGCGGCAGGGCGAAGGCCAGGAGCACGCAGCCGACGGCGCCGACGACGGGCACGATCCGCACGGGGCCCTTCACGGGGGTGAGGGTCCAGGCGGACACGTTCGCGATGGCGTAGTAGGCCAGCACACCGAAGGAGGAGAGGCCGATCGCGCCGCGGACGTCCGTGGTGGCGGCCAGGACCGCGACCACCGCGCCGACCGCGAGCTCGGCGCGGTGCGGCACCCGGAAGCGCGGGTGGACGGCGGCCAGGACGTGGGGCAGGTGCCGGTCGCGGGCCATCGCCAGGGTGGTGCGCGAGACCCCGAGGATCAGCGCGAGCAGCGAGCCGAGCGCCGCGACGGCCGCCCCGGCGCGCACGACCGGGGCGAGCGCGGGGACGCCGGCGGCACGCACGGCCTCGGTGAGCGGTGCGGCGGTGTGGGCGAGCCGGTCGGGCCCGAGCACGGCGAGCACGGCCACGGCGACGGCGGCGTAGACGACGAGCGTGATGGCGAGCGCGGTGGGGATCGCTCGGGGGATGGTCCGTTTCGGGTCGCGGACCTCCTCGCCGAGGGTGGCGATGCGCGCGTAGCCGGCGAACGCGAAGAACAGCAGGCCGGCGGCCTGGAGCACCCCGCCGAAGGTCGCGTCCGCACCGACGGCGAGCCGAGCGCCCTCGGCGGCGGGGCCGGTCAGGCAGGCGGTGACCACGGCGGCGAGCACCGCCAGGACGACGGCGACGATCCCCCGGGTCAGCCACGCGGACTTCCGCACGCCGACGTAGTTCACCGCGGTCAGCACCACCACTGCGGCGACCGCGACCGCGTGCGCCTGTCCGGGCCACACGTAGGAGCCCACCGTGAGGGCCATCGCCGCACAGGAGGCGGTCTTGCCGACCACGAAGCCCCAGCCCGCCAGGTAGCCCCAGAACTCGCCGAGCCGCTCACGGCCGTAGACGTAGGTGCCGCCGGACTCCGGGTAGCGGGCGGCCAGCCGGGCCGAGGAGGTGGCATTGCAGTACGCCACCACCGCGGCCAGCGCGAGGCCCGGCAGTAGGCCGGACCCGGCCGCGCCGGCGGCCGGCGCGAGCGCGGCGAAGATCCCCGCGCCGATCATCGACCCGAGCCCGATCACCACGGCGTCGAACACGCCCAGGTGGCGCCCCAGCTCCCCGGCCCGGGCCGCTGCCGGTGTCCCCATCGCTCGCTCCTCGACCACGGCGCACGGCCGTTCCGGACTTCGGTTCCGGCGCACGCTATAGGAGCAAGGTGTCGAGCCGGCCTCGCGGACCGGACCGAGGCGAGGCCTGGCCACCGCCCGCGAGCCAGGACGCCTCACCGTGAGTCGGCACGAGCCCGCGGGTCGGTCCCCGCGGAGCACGTCATCCGACCTCGCGGGTGGCGGACCGAGCCGGAACACCGAGCACCCGCCGCAGCTCCTCGACACTCGGCGCCCCGTCCACCCGGCCGTCCGCGCTCCGGTAGAGCCGGCAGGACACGCTCGGCGGTGTTCCGGGGGCGGCGAACGGGTCGTTCCCGTCGACCAGCAGGGTGGGCGAGCCGTGCATGCCCAGGCGTTCGGCGTCCTCCTGGTCCTCGACCACGTGCCGCACCAGCCCGACGCCCGGCAGGTCGGCCAGCACCACGGCGAGCCGCTCCGCCAGCACCGACTCGTTCGGGCACCGCGGAACCGTCAGCATCTCCAGCCGCACGGCCGCCACCTCCTTCGTCCTCGTCGTCAGCACCGTTCACGCTAGACCGGATCACCGCCCGGCGCGGTGGGTGCCCGGGATTGGCGAGGTGAGGGGTCAGGCGGCCGTCACGTGCCCCCACTCTCCGCATGAGCCGAAAGGTAAAGATTCTACCAAGTACGCAAGTATGCCCGGGGCGGAGGACTATGCTTTTCGAGGTTTGAAGAAGGCACCTCGTTCGGTGAGGCTTCTTCACGGACACAGGCCACTGATCCGACGACGTCGAGAGACGCCCAGGGTTAGGACAGATCCTCCCGACCTAAGGGTTGATCCGAAGTGGCTTCCGGCCTATGCGGCCGGACACGCCGTGGAGTGCCAAAGCTCTGACGAGTTGGGGTGAGTCGGCCGCTGTTTCCGCGCGCCGGCGAACTCCTTGCCGTGTCGATCACACGCACCACGGGGTGCGTCGACCGGGAGGAGGCGAGAGACATGGATTGCAGTAGTCCGGGCCACAGTCGGCCCTTCCCGCGCCTGCCCTCGTACACCTCCGGCACGCGGTAGCCACCTTCCCCGCGCGCACACGCGCCGCTGCGTCACGCCCGCCCGACGGCTTCGCTGTGCCCTGCGGCGTCGCGTCCTCGCAGCGCGCAGCGCGGTCTCCACCGGTTGCGATATCGGCACGGGTGCCCTGCGCACCTACCCGCCGATCGTGACGGTCCTGGTCGTCATCACGATCGTCCGGACCGCCCCGGGCGGCTGACCCACCGCGCCGGGGGCGCCGGCCGCGTGCCACCGTCCGTACCCCTCCTCCCGTGAAGGAGGTGCCGTCGTGCACACCCTGACCACCGTCGACTTCCTGGTACGGCTCGCCACCGGCGTCGCCTGCGGCGCGCTGATCGGCGTCGAACGCCAGTGGCGGGCCCGGATGGCCGGCCTGCGCACCAACGCCCTGGTCGCCGCCGGCGCCACCCTGTTCGTGCTCTACAGCGAGGCCGTCGGCGACGCCGCCAGCCCCACCCGGGTCGCCTCCTACGTCGTCTCCGGCATCGGCTTCCTCGGCGGCGGCGTCATCCTGCGCGACGGCGCCGGCGTACGCGGCCTCAACACCGCCGCCACACTCTGGTGTTCGGCCGCCGTCGGAGTGCTTGCCGCCTCCGGCAAACTGCGGTTCGCCGTCCTCGGCACACTCGCCGTCCTCGTCGTCCACCTGGTCCTGCGCCCCGCCGGCCGACTCCTCGACCGGGCCCCGCAGGCCGGCAGCGACCCCGACTCCACCACCCGCGCCACCGTCCACCTGGAATGCGACCGCAAGTCCGAGACCCACATCCGGGCCCTGCTGCTCCAAGCCCTCGCCGCCTCCGGACTCGCCCCCACCGGCCTGCGCGCCCGCCGCACCGACAACGGCGACGCCACCAGCCTGCGGGCCACCGTCGCGATCGCCCGACAGATCGCCCCGGCGCTCGAACAGGTCGTCACCCGGCTGTCCTTGGAGCCCGGCGTACGCGACCTGCACTGGCACCTCGACGACGGCCGCGACGCCGCCGAGCAGCCGACAGCCGGGCACCCGACGACAGCCGCGGAGCCGGCACTCGCCTGAGTACGGCCCGCACCCGGCCGCCCGTCGAAACCACCCCGACCACCCCGACCGAGAGGACACCGCAGTGATCACGGCCCTCGACCACGTCCAGCTCTCCGCACCACCCGGCAGCGAGGCACTGCTGCGCGCCTTCTACGGCGACGTCCTCCAGATGGCGGAGCTGCCCAAGCCCGGGCCGCTGACCGGCCGCGGCGGCTGCTGGTTCGCCGCCGACGGCGGCCGGGTCCGGCTCTACCTCGGCGTCGAGGAGCGCTTCCGCCCCAGTACCAAGGCCCACCTCGGCCTCGCGGTCTGCGAGATCGACGACTTCGCCCACCGGCTCGCCGAACTCGGCGCGCACGTGGTCTGGGACGACAGCCTGCCGCCCCAGCGCCGCTTCTACACCACCGACCCCGTGGGCAACCTCCTGGAGTTCGTCGAAGCCGCGGCCCCCTGACCGGACGGGGCCGGGCGCGTCACAGCGCGGCTTCCGCCCCGGGTTCGAGCTCGAACTCGGCGTCGTCGGCGTCGTAGTCGTACAGCTCCGCGTACCGACCCCAGTCGATGGCGGTCTCCAGCTGCCGGCGCGCGCCGACCGGGTCGAAGCCGCGCCGCAGCAGGTCGAGGAAGAGGCCCTCGCGCAGGGTGTGGTCCTCGGTGGCCGCCAGGGACTGGACGATGGCGCGCACCAGCGGGGCACGGCGGGCGGCCAGCCGGGCGAAGAGCTGCTTGCTGGCGAGGATGTCGGCGGCCGCGAACTCCCGGCCGACGCCGGTGACCGCGATCCGGCCGGCCATGGTGGTGGCCAGGCCCAGCAGGACGGCGGCGTCCACGATCGGCAGGAGGTCGTCCACCTCGAAGTTGAGCTCGTCGGCGATCTCCGCGAGGCTCTCCTCCCCGCCCATCGCGAGCAGGATCTCCAGCAGGCCGGCGAGGCCGCCCACGCTCGCCTGCGGCAGCGGGACGGTGATCGGGGTCTCGACCGGACGGGCGGCCGGTCCGGCGCCGGCGGCCGCGCCCTCCTCCCGCCCGGTGAGGATGCCGTAGACCGTGTCGACCAGCGCCTCGAACTGCGGGGTGCGACGGTCGCGGGGCCGGGTCAGGTCCACCGTGAGTTCGGCGCGGATCCGCCCGGGGTTGGAGGAGAGCACCAGGATCCGGTCGGCGAGCAGCACCGCCTCCTCGATGTTGTGGGTGACGATCAGGATCGCCTTGACCGGCGCCTCGTGCCCTTCCCACAGGCCCACCAGCTCGGAGCGCAGGTTCTCGGCGGTCAGCACGTCCAGCGCGGAGAACGGTTCGTCCATGAACAGCGCGTCCGGCTCGACCACCAGGGCCCGGGCGAACCCGACCCGCTGCCGCATGCCTCCGGACAGCTCCTTGGGGTAGGCGCCCTCGAAGCCGTCCAGACCGATCAGGTCGATCGCGTCCAGCGCCCGTCGGCGCCGCTCCTCCTCCCCCACCCCGCGGGCCCGCAGGCTGAGTTCGACGTTCTGCTGGACCGTCAGCCACGGCAGCAGCGCGAACGACTGGAAGACCATCGCCACCCCGGGGTTGGCGGCGGTGAGCGGATCGCCCCGGTAGGAGACGGTGCCGGACGACGGGGCGATCAGGCCGGCCAGGCAGCGCAGCAGGGTGGACTTGCCGGAGCCGGACTTGCCGAGCAGGGCGACGATCTCGCCCTCGACCAGGCGCAGGCCGATGTCCTCCAGCACCGGCAGGGCCCGCCCGTCGGGGGTGGTGAAGGTCTTGGTCACGCCGACCGCCTCGACGATCGGGGTGTGGACGGTGCTGGTGGTCATCGCGCTCCCTCGGTCCTCGGCCTCTCGGTCCCTCTGTCTCGCCGTCCCGCTGTCTCGCCGCCCCTCGGTCTCTCGGTCCCTCGGCCCCTCGGTCAGAGTGCGTAGCGGGTGTCGGCGATCCGGTAGAGCCTGCGCCACAGCAGGCGGTTGAGGGCGACGACGTAGATGCTCATGACGCTGATCCCGACCAGGATCCTCGGGAAGTCGCCGGTGGCGGTGGCGGCGGTGATGTAGGCGCCGAGCCCGGTCGCGGTCAGGTGGTGGGATCCGTAGTCGACGACCTCGGCGACGATGGAGGCGTTCCACGCGCCGCCCGCCGCGGTGATCCCGCCGGTGACGTAGTACGGGAAGACCGCCGGCAGGATGAACGCGCGCCACCGCAGCGTCCCGCTCACCCCGAAGCCGGTCATCGCCTCGCGCAGGTCGGAGGGGATCGCGTAGGCGCCGGCGATGACGTTGAACAGGATGTACCACTGCGCGCCCAGGGCCATCAGCAGCACCGCGCCGACGTTCAGCGAGATGCCCACCGCCACGAAGAGCACCGTGGCGAAGGGGAAGAGGAAGTTCGCGGGGAAGCTCGCCAGTACCTGCACCACCGGCTGGGCGAAGCGGGTGACCTTGGGGTTCATGCCGATCCACACACCGATCGGCACCCACACCACGGTCGCCGCGACGAGCAGGACCACGACCCGGCCGAAGGTGACCGCGCCCAGCCACAGGGCGTGGACGAACTCGCCCAGCCCGACCGTGGCGTCGACGTAGTCCAGGGCCCGCCAGGTGCCGAGCAGCACCACGGCCGTCACCGCGCCCGCGAAGAACACGTCCCCGGTTCGCTCGCGCGCCGCCGGAGGGGCCAGCGGGTGCTCGGCCAGGCCGAAGGCCCGGGTGCCGCGGTCGAGCGCCGTGCCGACCGGCCGCAGCGGCCGTCCGAGCAGCTCCGGCACGCTGGAGCGGCGCAGGAGGTCCAGCACGGCGCTGCGGGGCCGCTCGGCGGCCTCCGACTCCTCCACCCGGAAGCGCTCCGACCAGGCCACCACCGGCCGCCAGAACAGCACGTTCACCCCGACCACCATCACGACCATCACCGCGATCGCGATGCCCACCTTCCCCAGGTCCCCCTCCTGGATCGCGGCGGCGGCGTAGGACCCGATGCCCGGCAGGGCGTACTGGTGCCCCAGGACCCTGATCGACTCGGACGCGGCGAGGAAGAACCACGCCCCGCCGAAGCTCATCATCCCGTTCCACACCAGCGGGATCATCCCGCCCGGCACGTCCAGCTGCCAGAACCGCTGCCACTTGGTCAGCCGCATCACCCGGGACGCCTCGTCCAGCTCCCCGGGCTGGCTGGTCAGCGAAGCGTAGAAGGCGAACGTCATGTTCCACGCCATCGACGTGAAGATCGCGAAGATCGACGCGCACTCCAGCCCCAGCGTGGAACCGGGGAAGAGGTTGATGAACGCGGTCACGGTCACCGACAGGAACCCCAGCACGGGCACCGACTGGAGGACGTCCAGCACCGGCAGCAGCACCTTCTCCGCCCGCCGCATCCGCGCCGCGGCCGTGGCGTAGACGAAGGTGAACAGCACGGAGACGACGAGCCCCACGAACATCCGCAGCAGGGACCGCACCGCGTAGTACGGCAGGTCCGACGGATCGCTCGACACCCTGGACGGCGCCTGCTCCGGCAGGAACGGCGCGTCCAGCGACGGGGCCAGCCGCAGCAGGCCGTACAGCAGCCCCACCAGCGCCGCCGTCACCAGCACGTCCACCCAGCGCAGTGCCGGGCGCCGCCACACGCCGCGGGAAGGGAACCCGCCCTCGCCCGACATCCGCACCACCCTCCGAAACCCCTGGTCGCCGCCGTCCGCGCCACTGAACCACGCCCGGCCCGCCGGACCGCCCATCCCCGGGCACGCGACGGGACCGCTCACCGGCACGGACCAATGCCCCGGGCCCGGGCCCGGTGGTGTCTCAGGCCGCGAGGCCGACGTCGAGGACCGGGGCGGCACCGGCGGGGCGATAATTCCGGCCGGTCTCCGCAACCCGCCTGTTAGGCTCCGCGGGTGTTCATCGTGATGTTCATCTGACGGTCCTGGGTCCCTCCCGCCCAGGTTCTGATCCGTCGAGGGTGCGGTTCCCCATGCCCTCCGGACTTCGATCACCGTCAGACGTCGGCGGCCGCGCACACGACCCCGGCCGCGCATCATCGGAGCCTCCTCATGCTCGCAGTGCTTCTCCTTCCCGGCGCGCTTCGCGCCTTCCTCCCCGCCCTGGTCGCCCGGTCCGCCCTCGCGATGGGCGGCCTGGCCCTCCTCCTCGCCGTCCAGGCCAGTACGGGTTCGTACTCCCAGGCCGGCTTCGCCACAGCGACGTTCGGGATCGCCAACGTCGTCGCCGCCCCCTGGCGCGCCCGGGCCGTCGACCGGCTCGGGCAGCGGATCGCACTCACCGCCATGGCGGCAGGCCAGGCCTCGGGGTTCGTCGCCCTCGCGCTCATCGCGGGAGCCGAGGGCGTCGCGGATGCCTGGTTCCTCGTCCTCAGCGCGGTGGTCGGCCTGACGGCGCCGCCCCTGGGGGCCGCGATGCGGATGATCTGGGCGTCGCTCACGACCGCCGGTGACCAGCGGACGAAGGCGTTCAGCATCGACGCGGTGTGCGAGGAGCTCCTCTTCGTCGGCGGTCCCGTCGTCATCACCGCGGTCATCGTGGCCACGTCTCCCGCCACCGGCCTCTGGGTGACCGCCGCCACGGTCTTCCTCGGCACCGCGGCGATGACGTCCAGCGCGTCGTCGGGGGCGCTGCGCGGAACCGGAGGGGGCGTCGCTCGGGGTGACCGCCCGCTCCAGCAGCCGGGATTCGCACGGGTGTTGACCGTCCTCGTGGGCGTCGGCGGCGTGCTCGGCGTCGCGGAGATCGCGGCGCCGGCCGTCGCCGCGCAGCGTGACGCCGTCGCGGCCTCGGGCTGGCTCCTGGCGGCCTTCGCCGGCGGAAGCGCCCTCGGCGGGTTCCTCTACGGGCAGCTGAAGCTCACGTCGGGAATCGGCGCGAGGCTGTTCACCCTGTGCACCGGCATGGGGCTCGCCGCGGTGCTCGTGTCCCAGCTGCACCCGCTCGGTCTCTTCGCCGTGGGCCTCGCCCTCGTCGGCCTCTTCCTCGCCCCCTCCCTCATCACCGGGTACCTCATCGCCGACACCGTCGTCCCGGAGTCCGGCCGGACGGAGGCGTCGACCTGGATCAACACCTCCGTGAACCTCGGCGCCTCGCTGGCGTCCGCCGCGGCCGGAGTCGTCATCGACAGGTCCGGCGGCTGGTTCGCCCTCCTGCTCATGGGAGCGATCGCTCTCGCTCTCGCCACGGCCGCGCCGTTCGCACGACTGCGCGAGATGGAGCGGCCCGCGGCCCCGGCTCCCGATCGTTGCGAGAACGGCTGACGATCCCGTTGGCGTCACCGACGCCGACACCGGGTCCGGGCCCGGACCGGACCGGACCGGACCGGACCGGCCACGACGAGCGACGAGGCCGCAGCTTCCGGGCTGCGGCCTCGTCACGGTGAGGAGCGTTTCAGTGCCGAACGCCGCCGTGGCACAGCCGGGCGGTGTGGACGGTGTCGGCCGTGAGGTAGAAGGCGTCGGGACGTCCGAGGATGCCCGCGGACGTGTCGCTGTCCAGGAGCTGCTCCAGCGTCGCGCGGTCCTCCGGATCCAGCCGGTCACCGATCCGGTCGCGCAACCGGGTCAGACGCAGGTGCAGGTACTCCCGCGCCGACATCCCGAGGGGGGACGTGAGATCGGTGAAGAAGCTGCGCGTCCCACTGGGGACGAGCCCGGCACGGGCGAGCATGGCCGGCCAGTCCTCCACCGTCGCGGCCACGCCCGGCAGTTGGTCGCGCATCGCGCCGAAGGCATCCTCGGCGGCCGCGTCCAGGCGGGCCTGCAAGCCCGGACGCCCCGTGCCGATGTCGCGGGGCAGGAAGCGCGGGGGAAGCCCGCTCTCGGCGACGGCGAGGAGTCCGCCCGGCCGCAGGCAGGCGACCAGGGAGCGCAGTGCCGCCTGCTGGTCCCCCACCTGCTGGACGCCGTGACGGCTCCAGATCAGGTCGGCGGCACCCAGCGCGTCGAACTCGCCGCTGACGTCCGTCAGTTGAGTGACGACGCGGTCCGCCACCCCCTGCGCCGCCGCGCGCGAACGGACCTGTTCCAGGAGGCCGGGCGACCGGTCGACGGCAACGACCTCGGCGTCCGGGAAGGTCTGCGCCAACAGGCAGGTCACCACGCCCGGGCCGCTGCCGACGTCCAGCACCCGGTGGACGGGGGCGTGTCCGCCGCCGCCGATCCGCAGCAGACCCCGCAACCACTCCACGGCCCGCAGGAGAGCGGGGGCGTGCACGCCGGCTTCGCGCTCCTGGAGCGCGCCGGAGGCGTCCCACCCGAGGTCCTGGTCGTGATGCGGGTTCATGAGTCCATGCCTTCCTTCGTGGGTCGGTCCGGGTCCGCGCTCAGCGGAGGAAGGGTGCGAGCTGGCGCTCCAGGACCGGCTTCGGCGCGGCCCCCGTCCACACCATGGCGACGGCGCCGTCGGTGTAGACCACGAAGGCGGGGATCGACGTGACCCCGTGCCGCTCCGCCAGTCCGGGCTCCTCGTCGACGTTGATCTTGACGACGTCCAGGACGCCCGCGTGCTCGGCGGCCAACGCCTCGACGATGGGAGTGACCCTGATGCACGGCCCGCACCACGCGGCCCAGAACTGGACCAGGACGGGGCGCTCCGCCTTCAACACGCGGGCGGGGAAGGTCTGTTCGGTGACACTCTCCACGAAGCGGGTGGACTTTTCGGCCATGGCGGGGCTCTCCTCTTCCGGTGCGTTCGCGCACGAGCGCCGCTCCCGGCGGGACCGGACCGGGACCGGGGCGGCGCTCGAACCTCAGCTCCGAGGGTGCGCCCGCAATCGCGGAGGCGGCAAACAGGCTTGCCGTTTTCGCAAATATGGTTCCTGGTTCAGGGAAGGTGCGGGGGCCGGGGCACGCTCGGTCTACGATGCGGCCGGGTCGTGGAACGACGCGTCGGCGGGCCCCTGACGGAAGCCGGTGAACCGTACCTGAAGGCCCTCACGCTGCGGGGAGCAGCAGAACGGGCCGGCTGATGCCACCGCCTCCGGTGCCAGCGGGGCGAGCCGGACCATGCGCCACGGGTCGTCGTCGCGACGGGCCCGGATCGTCAGGGCATCGCCGACGCGGCTGGCCCGGACGGTGATGTGGCGCCCGTTCCAGTCGGGCACGGGGGCCAGGGACCAGTCGGACTGGCCGCGGGTGACGACGGCGCCCAGGTGCGGGACGCCGTCCGTCATCTCCACGCCGGCCTTGATCCACGTCCGCTCGTCCACCCGGACCATGAGTCCGGCCTGGTCGTAGAGGGCGTCGAAGTCGGCGACGAAGGTCACTTCGACGGCGCTGGCGTCCGGCAAGGGGGTCAGCAGCGCGTGCCCGTCGTCCCGGACGAAGCCGTAACTGGTGGTGCGCCAGAAGTCGCTGCGGTCCCGGGTGGTGACCAGCAGCCCGGAGCCGTCGTGGACGGCGTCCAGCGGAGGGTTGAGCCAGGTCGCGTCGTCCCAGCCGATGGTGTGCTGATCGCTCATGTCTCTGCTTCCGTTGTGCGGATGGGGCGCTCGGTCGGTGTTCGTCGGCCCCGGACTCCTCCGCGCCAGTCGACACGAGGGGAACCCGTCGCGCGGCGGGCGTCTACGGGTGGTGGAGGGCGTCGGCGTGGCGTCCCGTCAGCAGGCCCCCGGGGGCCAGGAGGATGCCGGCCCCACCGCGCCCGTGCCGGACACCGGCCGCCCCCGGCCCAGGGTACTGGCCAGGGTTCGACACTGGCTCGACGGGCCCGTGGTCCCGGGATCGTGGTCGGTGGACGCCGCACGGCTTCCACGGCCGCGAAGGAGCTGACGGGGGTGGGGCCTGTTGGCAGGGGCTTCCGGCGTCGGCACGACCGCCCTGGGGCCCGCACGCCGACCAGCGCCGGACGCCTTGCCGGCCTGCCGGAACCACGGGTGGACGGGCTCCGCGACGACGACGCCCGGACGTTGCTCGACTCGATGCCGCCCGGTCCGGTGCACCCCCGCGTGCGGGACGCGATCGTCGTCGAAGCACGCGTCAACCCGCCGGCGCTGCGGGAGCTGCCGCGCGGTGGGAACGAAATCAGGAAGGGGCAAGGGGACATGACCGGGTTCCAGCGATGGGGCGTCGCCACGGCGATGGTGGGCCGCGAGGACGAGCAGGCGGAGCTCGCGGCGTTCGTGACGGCCGCGACGGGCCAGGCGCTGGTCCTGCGGGGGGAGACGGGGGTCGGCAAGAGTTCGTTGTTGAGCCACGCCGCCGCGCTGGCGGAGCGGGAGAGCCAGGTCGTCATCCGGGCCGCCGGTGTCGAGGCGGAGTCCGAGCTGCCCTATGCCGGGCTGCACCAGGTCCTCCATCCGCTGCTCACCGACGTCGCGCGGCTGGACGACGGGACCCGGGCGGTGTTCGACGCCGTGTTCAGCGGAGTGCGGGGCGATCCGCCGTCGGTCATGGCGCTCGGCATCGCCGTGCTCAGCCTGCTGTCGCTCTCCGCCGCGCAGCGGCCGCTGCTGCTGGTCCTCGACGACGCGCAGTGGCTGGACGACTCCAGCGCCGACGTCTGCGGCTTCGTGGGCCGACGCCTGGCCGGCGGCCCGGCGAAGATGCTGGTCGCGGTCTGCAGCGACATCACGTCCCGCTTCGACACCGCCGCACTGCCCGAACTGCCGGTCACCGCCCTCACCGACGAGGACGCGGCCCGCCTGCTGGACCACCGGTACCCGGAGCTGAGCCGACAGGTCCGTCGGATCGTCCTGGAGCGGGCCCGGGGCAACCCGCTGGCCCTGCTGGAGCTGCCCGCCCACTTCGCCGGCCGGTCGAGCGATCTCCCGGTCGAAGACCTGATCGGTCAGCACGGCGTGCCGTTGCCCCGACGGCTGCAACGGCTGTTCGGCACCCGCATCGCCGCCCTCGACGAGCGGGTGCGGACCGAGCTGCTGATGGGCGCGCTCGACGGCGCCGGGGCCCCGAGCGGCACCGACACCGTCCCCGGCACCCGTTACGGCATGCGTGACGCCGACACGGCGGTGGCCGCGGGGCTGCTGGACGTCGAGGTGGTCACCGGCGATCTCGTCTTCCGGCACCCGCTCGTACGGTCCGCCGTCGTGCGGATGGCCACTCCCAACCAGCGCCGCGCCGCCCACCTGGCGCTGGCACAGGTTCACCGGGAGAACCTCGAACGCCGGGCGACGCACCTGGCGGCGGCAACGGTCGATCCGGACGAGGACGTCGCCGACATCCTGGAGGCGGCGGCCGAGTCGGCGACCCGGCGCGGCGGCGCGCTGGCGGCCGTGGCCTGGCTGACCCGGGCCGCCGAGCTCAGCGAGACCCACACCGGCCGGTCCCGGCGCCTGGCCGACGCGGCCTTCGTCGCCGCTCACGCCGCCCGCCTCGGCCAGGCGCACCGGCTGGTCCAGGCGGACCTCACGCCCGGCTCGACGGGGTCGCCGGCCTCGGTGCTGGCGGCCGCCTACCGGGCGCTCCACCAGGACGGGGACGTCCGCTCCACGCACCGCCAGGTCTCGGCCGCGATCGAGAAGCTCCGGGACGGCGGGTCGGCCGTCGCGTCGACCGTCGGCGAAGCCGAACCTGACGAGGTCCTCACCCGACTGGTGGTCCTGCTCCTGACGATCAGCCAGTACAGCGGGGACCGCGCGGCCTGGGAGAGCACGCACGAACTCCTCGCCTCCCTGGGCAGCCTCCTCACCCGGCGCTCGCGTCTCTACAGCGGCACCTGGAGCGACGTGACCAGGCACGGAGCCGGCTTCGCCGGGCCGGTGCGACAGGCCGCCGCGACCCTGCCGGATCTGGAACCCTGGGACGTCACGCAGTTCGGCGCGGCCGCGTACCACCTCGACCTCCTGAGCCACTACCGCCCCCACCTGCAGCGTGTCGTCGACCGCGAGTTGGAGACCGGGGCCGTGGCAACCGGCATGGTCATGCTGCACCAGATCATGCTCGACCAGTTGACGGTCGGAGAATGGGCCGAGGCCGAGGACACCGGACAACGCGGCCTGGACCTGGCGACCGAGCACGGCCACCAGCTGTTCGCCGCCCAGAGCCGCGCGTACCTGGCCCAGCTCGCGGCGCTGCGCGGACAGGTCGGGCGGGCCCGGGACCTGCAGGCCGAGGTGGACGCCTGGGCCCGCCCGCGCGGACTGGGATTCCTGACCCAGGTCGCCGACGCCGCCGGCGCGACCGCCGCGCTGAGCTCCGGCGACTACGAGACCGCGTACCTCTACGCCATCGGCATCACCCAGCCGGGCAAGTTCCGGCCCTACGCCTACCAGGCCTCGCGCACCCTGCTCGATCTCGTCGAGGCCGCCCGGCACACCGGACGCGTCGACCAGGCCCGGGCGCACGCCCTCGCCGCCCGCGACGCCGGTCTGCCGGAGGTGTCGCCCCGCCTGGGGCTGATCACCTACGGCGCGCTGGCGATGACCGCCGAGGACGAGCGGGAGGCCGCCGAGATGTTCACGCGCGCCGAATCCCAGCCGGACGCCACCCGCTTCCCGTTCGAGCTGGCCCGGATCCGGCTGGCGCACGGCATCCGGGTGCGCCACGTCCAGGGCCCGGCCCCGGCGCGGCAGTACCTGGTCCCGGCGGCCGAGGTGTTCGAGCGGCTGGGCGCGGCCGGCTGGACCGAACGGGCCCGGGCCGAACTGCGCGCCACCGGGGCCCCGCCCCGCGTCCCGACGCTGACCGTGGCCCCGCTGACCTGGCAGGAACGCCGCATCGCCGACCTGGCCGCCGGCGGCCTGACGAACAAGGAGATCGGCGCGCGGATGCACCTGTCGCCGCGTACCGTCAGCTCGCACCTGTACCGCGTCTTCCCCAAGCTGGGCATCACGGCCCGGGCGGCACTGCGCGACGCGTTGAGCCGGACCGACGCGGCGCAGGTCTGATGCCCGCGCTCACCCCTGTGGGGCCACGGCCTCGACGCCGTTGGCGGCCAGCCAGCCGAGGACGTGGTCGGCGACCGAACGCCAGCCGCTGTCGAACACCAGGGAGTGCCCCCGATCGGCGAACTGCTTCAGGTCCGTCACGGCGGAGGAGTCGCCGTAGAGCTTGTAGACCGAGCGGGTCACGGCGTCCGGGACCATCCGGTCCTCCTGGCCGGAGACCAGCAGCAGCGGTCCGCGCGCCGTATTGGCCGTGTCCACGACGGTGCCGACCGGCCCGGTGGCGGTGCCGTCGAGACCGAGGTCCGCGAGCAGCCGGAGCGGGGCCGGGACGGCGTACCGGTCGAAGAGCCGCTCGGCCTCCCCCTCTCCGACCGTGTTGACGACGAGGTGTCGGAACCGGGCGCGCGGCAGCTGCCCGAAGCCCGGGTGCCGGGTCGGGCCGGCCGACATCAGCGGCCACGGCCGGGACCGGCCGTCGGCCGGCGGCACACCGCCGGCCGGCAGCGGCGCGAGGGCGACGGCGGCGCGGCCGAGGTCGGCCCCGAGGAGGTGCTGGGCGATGAGGCCGCCGGCCGAGTGCCCGATGAGGACCGGCGGGTCGTCGAAGCTGCGCACGACCTGCTCGTAGTGGGCTGCGAGCGCGGCGAGCCCGAGGTCGCGCGGCGGGCCGGGATCGCGGCGGGCCCGGTCGGCGGTGTGGGCTTCGCCGGGCCAGCCCGGGACGCACACCGCGTAACCGTACGCGGTGAACCGCTCGGCCCAGCCCTCCCAGGAGGACATGTGGAACCACGCACCGTGGATGAGGACGACGGGGGTTTGTTTCACGGCCAGACCTTCCGAATTGCACGCACGACGATCCGCCGGCATCACGGCGCTCCTTCGAGGATCACCGAGCGGCAGGCCGGCGGACACAGTCGAATGACTGAATCCGGCGCCCCGGCAGACCCTTCGCGGGTCCGCGGGCGACTTCCCGCGTCTCGACGTCATGTGACCGATGCGTCCGGCCGGCGGCCGGAGAACAGTGGAGGCACCAGCGGGTCTCCAGGAAGGATCAGACATGATCGACAGGCGTGCCTTCACCAAAGCGGTCGGTCTCGGCATGGGCGCCACGGCCGTGTCGGTCGGCGCGGTCTCGAACGCGCCTGCCGCCTTCGCGGCCGGTTCCGACCGGCCCGGCCGCCCGGCCCCGGTCGTCCCGGCCGTCACCGCGGGCACCCACACCACGTTCACCGACCTGAAGCGGGTCCAGGCCGGCGTGCTCGACATCGGCTACGCCGAGGCCGGGCCGAAGCACGGGCCCGTGGTCATCTGCCTGCACGGCTGGCCCTTCGACATCCACAGCTATGTCGACGTGGCGCCGCTGCTGGCGGACGCCGGCTACCGGGTGATCGTGCCGTACTTGCGCGGCCACGGCACCACCACCTTCCTGTCCCCGACGACCGTCCGTACCGGGCAGCAGTCCGCGATCGCCCTCGACGTCATCGCCCTGATGGACGCCCTGAAGATCCCCGAGGCGGTGCTGGCCGGCTTCGACTGGGGCTCGCGGGCCGCCGGCACCGTCGCGGCGCTGTGGCCGGAGCGGGTCAAGGCCCTGGTGGCGGTGAGCGGTTACCTGATCGTCAACCTCCCCTCGCAGAAGAACCCGCTGCCGCCGAAGGCCGAGCGCACCTGGTGGTACCAGTACTACTTCGCCACCGACCGCGGCCGCGTCGCCATGGAGACCAGGCAGAACCGGCACGACCTGTGCCGGCTGGTGTGGGAGGAGACCTCCCCCACCTGGAGGTTCGACGACGCCACCTTCGAACGCACCGCGGCGGCGTTCGAGAACCCCGACTACGCCGCCATCGTGATCCACAACTACCGCTGGCGTCTGGGCCTGGCCGACGGCGAGCGCCGCTACGAGCACTACGAGCGGCTGCTCGCGGCCCGACCGCCCGTCACGGTGCCGGCCATCGCCGTGGACCCCGCCCTCGACCCGTTCCTGCCCACCACCGACGGCAGTGGGTACCGGAAGTTCTTCACCGGCCCCTACGAGCACCGCGTCCTCACCGGCATCGGCCACAACGCGCCGCAGGAGGCGCCGACGGCGTTCGCCCAGGCCGTGGTGGACGCCGACCATCTGTGACCCCTGCTGATCCCGCACGGCCGTCACCGCGCGGCCGTCACCGCATCGCCGTCACCGCACGGCCGTCACCGCACGGCCGTCACCGCACGGACAGGGCGCCGTCGATCTCTCGACGGGAGGAGATCCCCAGCTTGGCGAAGACCTTGCGCAGGTGCCACTCGACCGTACGGGGACTCAGGAACAGGTGCTCGCCGATCTCCGCGTTCGGGTGCCCGGCGGCCGCGAGGCGGGCGATCCGCGCCTCCTGCGGGGTCAGGACCGGCGCGCCGACGGTCCTCTTGCGAACCGTCTCACCGGTGGCGAGCAGCTCACGCCGGGCCCGCTCGGCGAAGCCCTCCATACCCGTGCGCCCGGCCGCCTCGTACGCCGCCCGCAGCTCGGTACGGGCCTGCGCGCGCCGGTTCCGGCGGCGCAGCCACTCCCCGTACAGCAGTCGGGCCCGGGTCTCGAACACGCCGAGCCCGCCGCGGCCGAAGTGGTCGACGGCCTCGCGGTAGCGGTCCTCGGCCTGCTCGGGTGCTCCGGTCAGGGCTTCGGCGACCGCGTGCGCGCCCAGGGCCCAGGGCGTGCCGGCCCGGCTCCAGTCGGCGAGCCGCTCGCGCGCCCCGGCCGCCACGGCCGGCTCGCCGGCCCTGGTCGCGGCCTCGACCAGCTCGCCGCACGTCCAGACGTGCACCACGAGGTCCTGGTACTCCCCGCCCCGGAGCGCCGCTTCCATGGCGAGCGGATAGTTGCCCAGGCCGTTGTGGAGCACCGCCCTCGCGCACGCGGCTACGCCGACGAGTCGGCCCAGGCCGCGCTGCTCGCCCTCGTGCTCCATCGCCTCGATCGCTTCCAGGGCCGGTCGTTCCCGTCCCTGGTACGCGCTGATCAAGGCCGCCGTGGCCGTGCGCGCCACCGAGCCGGTGACCTTGTCCAGGGCCGCGGCCTCGGCCAGCAGGTCGCCCGCTGGGGAGAAACGCCCCGCGAAGCCCAGCGCGGACGCCTGGTAGGGCAGCGCCGTCGAGAGGAGCGACAGGGTTCCCGTCCGGCGTGCGAAGCGGACCGCCCGGCCGCCGATGTCCAGCCAGCCCTGGAGATCGCCCAGCTCCGCGGCGGCGTTCGCGGCCGCCCACAGGACGGACGGGTCCTCCTCGTCGGTGAGGGAGCGCAGCGCCCGTGCCAGCTGCGGGAAGACGGCAGCCGGCCCGTCCACGCTCCGGGCGACCAGGGCCCTGAGGAAGACTCCCGCCGGCTCGTCGCCGGGCGGCAGGTCTCGAGCGGCCTCGGCGACCCGGCGCAGTGCGCCTTCGTCGTACCGGCCGACCCAGATGGCCGCGTCGTACGCCGCGAGGCAGGTCTCCCGCGCGAGGGCCGGGTCGAGGTCCCTGAGCCGACCCGCCGCGTCGAGCAGCGGCTGCACCGCGCCCCTCCCCGAGTCGGTCATGGACGACGCCTTGGCCCGCAGCCGGCCGGCATGGGCCTGCTGCAGCCGGTCCAGCGGCCCCAGCTCCGCGGCGGCGAGCAGGTCGGGCACCCGGGCCGGCACGCCCGCGGCGACATGGGCCGCCGCGGCCGCCAGAGCGCGCCGCGCCCGCGCCTCCGGGCAAGGGGTGAGCGCGGCGGCACGTTCCAGAAAGGAGGCGGCGGCCGCCCGGCCGCCGCGTGCCAGGGCCCGGTCGGCGGAGCTCTCCAGTGCGGCCGCCACCTGTTCGTCCGGCCCGACCGCGGCGTGGGCCCGGTGCCAGGCCCGCCGGTCGGGGTCGCGCTCGGCGTCGGTGGCCTCGGCCAGGGCCGCGTGCGCCGCATGCAGCGCCGCGGCATCCGCGCCGCGCCACACCGCCGAACGCACCAGCGGGTGCCGGAACCGCACGGCGGCTCCCAGGGTGATCAGGTCCGCGGCCTCGGCCGGCGCCACGGCCTCCGGCCCGATGCCCAGCAGACGCAGGGCGTGCCACAACAGCGGCCCGTCGCCGACCGGTTCGACCGCCGCGACCAGCAGCAGGGCACGGGTGTCGGCCGGCAGGGCGTCGACGCGCCGACGGAAGCCGTCCTCGAGCCGGGTCGCCAGCGGGCCGGCGCCGGGCCCGCCGAAGCCGAACGCCAACTCCGCCGGCGACAGGCCCCGGGGCAGCTCCAGCAGGGCGAGCGGATTCCCGCCGGTCTCGGCCACGATCCGGTCCCGTACCCGGGCGTCGACCGGCCCCGGCAGCACGCCGTCCAGCAGCGCCCGGGCGTCGGCATCGGCCAGCCCGCCCAGCGGAAGGTCCGGCAGACCGGAAAGGCCCTCGTCGTCCGCCTTCCCGTCGGCGATCCGCTCGGCGAACACCAGCGCCACCGATTCCGCGTCCAGCCGGCGCCCGACGAACGCCAGGATTCGCCGGGACATCAGGTCCAGCCACTGCGCGTCGTCGACCAGGCACACCAGCGCGGACCGGGCCGCCGCCTCGGCGAGGAGACCGAGGACCGCGAGCCCCACCAGCAGCATCTCGGGCGGGTTTCCCGTGCTCAGGCCGAACGCGACCCGCAGCGCGTCCTGCTGCACCTCCGGCAGCCGGCCGAGGTGCGACAACAGCGGGGCGCACAGCCGTTGCAGGGCCGCATAGGCGAACTCGGCCTCGGCCTCGACACCGGCCGCGCGTACCACCTGCCACTGCCCCGCCTGCCCCGCCAGGTGGTCGAGCAGCGCCGACTTGCCGACACCCGCCTCACCCCGCAGCACCAGCACCCGGCTGCGCCCGTCGCGCACCTCGCGCAGCAGACGGTCCAGCACCTCCACCTCCCGGGTACGCCCGATGAGCTGGTGGTTCGCGGACTGCGGCATGGCACCTCCGGGGAGAGTTCCTCCCGGAGGAGCTGCACCCATCCTACGAAGGGCGGGGCCGGCCGAGTCGCACGGGTTCCGTCACGACCGGCGCGCGGCGGTCAGCCGGTGGCACGCGCGGTGGTGCGGGGCCCGGCACCACCGCGCCGTGTCACCTCAGCGTCCTGAAGGCGGCGCGGAGTTCTTCGGCCAGGAGCCGCGGCTGCTCCCGGGCGGCGAAGTGGCCGCCCCTGTCGACCTCGTTCCAGTGGACTCCTTGTGTCGGAACGGGATGTGAGGTGTTCCGCCCGCCGTCGGGCGTCACCGGCCTACCCCGGCGCCCCTCGTGACAGGGGGTTCGAGGCCTCCGTGCGAAGAGGTCGCCGAGGGCCGTACCGCCCTGGTCCGGGTGGCGTCAGGCCGGGACCACCCGGTAGCTCAGCACCGGCCACGGCAGGTTGAACTGGGCCAGCGAGCCGGTGGCCCACGGGGTGGCGCCGGAGCAGCCCGCGCCGGAGTACAGCACCACGGACGCGGAGCCGGAGGCGACCTGGACCGATCGGGCGGGTGCCGCCAGCGTGTGGCACGTGCCGAAGTCGTCGAGGTCGACCGCGGTCACCGCGCCGCTCCCGCCGGTGCCCGAGTAGAGGCGGGCGCCCGGCTGCAACGGAGGCCAGCCGGCGGCGTGCGCCGTTCCGGCACCGAGGCCGGTCAGGGCGGCGACGACCATCGCCGTGGCGGCCGAGCCGCGGAGCATGGCCCTGGGTGTGAACATGTGAATCACCTTTCCGTGTGTGATGGTGCCGCCGGAAGGACCGGGCCCGGTTCTGCGCCCGGAACACCCGGCCACTGCCGGCGACCGCTCCGGCGCTGTCGGACAGCGGGCTGCTGATGACGGGAGGCACAGACGGGGCGCCGCCTTCGGGGCGGGCGTGTGCTCTCCATCATCGGCTCGGTACTTCTGTTCCACATCGGTCATTTGACGGTACGTCCGCTCTGCCCCGGACTCCTCGCCCAGCCCGAACCAGGACCGCTCACCCCGGTCACGGCTCACCGCCCGACGCGGTCAACCGGTCGGCCCCCGCCGTCAGATGACCGATGTGCCGACGCGTGGCGGTGAAGCACGCTTGGACCCGCGGGCAACACCAACCCCAGCGCCGTCACGGCCCGTCGCGGCGGCCGGCAAGGAGAAGACGTGAACAGCAGCCAGCTCTTCGACGGTGTCGCACACCCCCGGCAGCACACCTCTCCCGCCCCCGGTCGCTCGGGCTCACCGCTGCGCGACTACGTCCTGCGCAGCCTTCCCGCCGCCCTCGACGACCTTTCGGCAGGGCACCTGACGTACCATCAACTTGCGGACTCCCAGGCGCAGATGCTCCGGAACATCACTCCGCAGTGCCTATCCGAGGACGACGAGCGGACCGCGCGTCTCCTCCAGCTCGATCTGCTCTTCCTGCTCAGCGGCTACGCGCCCGCGGGGCCGCAGGCCGCACCCCGCGCCCTGGCCGAGCTGATATCCGCCCAGTGCGGCAGGTTCCCCGCCCTGGATCCCCATCTGAGCTATGAGCTCCTGATCGACGTCAACTGCGAGGAACACCGGCGCAGCGGGGACATCCGGGTGTTCTCCGCGGGCCGGGACGCCCTTCTCGAACGGGACTTCTACCTCGGCCACCACCTCTCCGAACCATGGGCCAAGTCGGCCGCCTACGGCCTGCGCTCGCTGGTCCTGCCGACGGCCGCCGCCCGACCGGCCGCGGTCCTGGACGACGTCGTCGAGTACCTGTCCTACTTCCCCTCGTGGTCGCGGCCCGCCATCGCGCGGTGGCGCGGCGATTCCATCCGCGGGGCGAACGTGTCCCAGCGGCTGCGGGAGGGACGGCTGGTGCTCGACCGCGCGGGGCGCGCCCGGCTGGTCAGGGTGATCGACAAGTTCGTGGACTTCCGGATGGCGCACCTGGGCGTCACCCGGCACGCGCTCCCCGAGGCGTTCCGGGAGCGGACCGGGCTGACCCGTCGCGGTATCCGCGAGCAGGGCGGCGAACACGACATCCTGGACGGCCGGGACCCCGGCACGTCGGGGTTCAGCGTCCGGCACGTGCTCACCAATGCGGTGTACCGGCTCCTCGCGCTTCGCGCCTATCTCATCCACCCCGGCTCCGCTCCGGCCAACCAGTAGGCAGGCAACCGATGTCAGCATTCCGTGTCGCCGTCGTCGACGCGTTCGGCACGTCCTCCGGGTTCACCGGCGCCTTCGGCGCACTGGGCGGCGAGGTGATCCAGGTCCGGAGCACTCCCGCCCCTCCGGTCGGACTCGATCCGGTGGACGACCGGGCCTTCGGCCATGTGCTCGTCCACGACGGCGAGTTGGACGTCCTGACCGCACAACTCGCCGCGCTGGGGCCGGTCGCGGTCCTGGCCGGTCGCGAGACCGGGGTGGAGCTCGCCGACGCCCTCTCCGAGCGGCTGGGGCTGGCCTCCAACGGCACCGCCCTGAGCAGCGCGCGGCGCGACAAGTACGTGCAGATCGAAACGATCAAGGCTCAGGGCGTCCCCGGCATGCGGCAGCTGCGAACCGGTGACGAGGCCGAACTGCTGGCCTGGCACGAGGAACTGGGCGGGACCGTGGTCGTCAAACCCCTGCGCGGCTACTGGGGCGACGGCGTGTCGTTCTGCGACGCTCCGCAGGACTCGGTCGCCGCGCTGCGCGCGCTCCGCGACCGCCGCGTGGTGCTGGGCGAGCCGATCACCGAGGTCGTCGCCCAGGAGTACCTGGTGGGCGCCGAGTACATCGTGAACACGGTCAGTTGCGCGGGTGTGCACCAGCTGACCGACGCCTGGCGCACCGAGCGGATCCAGGCCAACGGGGTGCGGGACCTGGTGACCGCGCAGGTGCTGCTGCGCTGCGACGAACAGCCGGTCGGCGAGCTCTTCGGCTACGGCCGCCGGGTGCTGGACGCCCTCGGCATCCGGTACGGCGCGGCACACCTGGAGATCAAGCTGACCCCGGACGGCCCGCGACTGGTCGAGGTGGGTGCCCGCGTCTCGGGGCTGCCCTACTACACGGCCGAGGTCCTGGGCGAGGGCCAGCTGGAGTGGACCGTCGACGCCTACGTCCGGCCCGAGCGGTTCCGGGCCCGGGCGGGCCGGCCCTACCAACGGCAGCACGCGTTCGCCTGGGCGGCACTGGTCGCTCCGACTACGGGCCGACTGCGGGGCTACCGCGCGCTCGACCAGCTCGAGCAACTGGCGAGCTTCCACTCCCTCACCGAGCTGGTGAGGCCCGGTGACGCCATCACCTCAACCACCTACGACCGCGAGTATCCGGTCACTCTGACGCTCAGCCACCCGGTGGACGCCGTTCTGCAGCGCGACCTCAACACGGTGCGCTACCTGGACGGCCCCGGGATGTACGAGATCACCCCGGCGGCCGATTGACAGGTTCGCCGGCCGGCAGCCGGTCACCCCCGCCGACCACCGCGCCGAAGTACCGCAACTGGCGCAACTCCACACCCCTCATGCTACGACGGTAGGAGCCTGCGCCTACCCGCGATGTGATGGTTCTGTGCCCGATATCCGTTTTCTCCGGCACCCGGCACCTCCTGCTTCGGGGCCTCCTAAGTACATTTCATGCATTGGGAGTTGATGCTACTTTCCATGTACCGATGCAACTCAGGGAGGGGTTGAAGTGAAGGTCACGTTCATCCAGGTGGAGGGCACGGCAGAAGAGCTGGACGCGTCCGACGTGGGAAGGCAGCTCATTGCCGCGATGGGAGTGGGCCCGACACCCGCCAGCCGTGCCACCGCAGGGGAGGACGCGGCGGTCGGGGGCAGCCGGCAGTCGCTGCCGATTCCCGGCCTCGCGGCCGAGGGCCAGGCGGAGGTGAGGAAGATGCTGACCCGGAACCCCGCCGCGGAGCAGTTCATCTCGTTCCTCGAGGAGACGACGTCGTGGCCCAACGCCGCGCTGCACGGGGTCAAGCGGAAGACCCACCAGGAGGGAGAACCCCTCGACTACAGCGACTACCTGCGCCTGCGACGGCAGGGAAGCCAGCTCGGCGGGTTCGCGTACGTCCACGCCGACACCGGCGTGGTCAACCTGCGGCTCAACTACGACAGCGACGCCGCGGCCCTTCACGGCATCGCGCCGGACGCCTATCTCGTCCCCAAGGGCCACCGGGCCTACCGGGTGAGCGTGCAGATCACGGACGAGAACACGCTCCGCCAGGCACTCGAACTCGCCGAGATGGCCTACAAGCTGACGTAGCCCAGGATCGACGCGGTCAGGCCGAACCCTGATTCGCCACCAACGTCCGTGCTTCCTCCGGCAGTTCTTCGGACGCCGCCGCGCCGAACGGCTGGGGCCAGGACCCGGCGGGCCGCCTCCTGCCGGTCGACGCGGAGTATCCGGGCGAGCCCGTCGAGCATGATGACGGGCTCGCCCTTCGCATAGCGGAGGGCCTGGCCTCAGAGGTCCCCGGCGCCCGCCGCCAGCTGCTCCCGGTCGTAGGAGTCCCGCGAGAGGGCGATGGCGTCGCGGTGGCGTTCCGCCCAGGCGGTGAGGCCCTTGAGGGAGGCGTAGAGTTCGGCGGCCATCTCGGTGCCGCGGTACTCCACCTTGGGCGGCACGGTCGCGTAGACGGTGCGTTCGATCAGTCCGTCGCGTTCGAGGTTCCGCAGTGTCAGGGTGAGCATGCGGCGGCTGATTCCGGGTACGGACCGTTCGAGTTCGGTGAAGCGGACCGGGCCGTGGCTGAGGTTGAGCAGGATGCCGATCGCCCACTTGCCGCTGATCCGGTTGAGCGCCTCCAGGACGGTGCACGCCTCGCGGGCGGGGGCCGGGTCGTCGAGGCCGCCGGTCTCGTCGATGTCCTCGATCACATCGTTGTTCCCCAGGAACATGAAAGTGCCTCCTTACGGTGGACTTGATGGTCACACATGATGGTCGCTGTAACAAGAAGTGCCCTCAGGGAGCGCGGGCGCCACCGGGCGCCCCTCCCGGGCCATTCCCCCGAAGGACTGCTCCGATGACCACGCAAGCCCCGCCGTCCCTCCAGCCTTCCAGGTCACGCTGGTTGGCACTGGGGCTCCTCTGCACCGGCAACCTGATGATCATCCTCGACGGTTCGATCGTGACCGTCGCCCTCCCGACCATCCAGACCGACCTCGGCTTCACCCAGTCCGGCCTGGCCTGGGTGGTCAACGCCTACCTCATCGCCTTCGCCGGGCTGCTGCTGCTCTCCGGCCGGCTGGGCGACCTGCTGGGCGGCAAGCGCGTCTTCAGCGCGGGCCTGGGCCTGTTCACGGTGGCCTCGCTGGCCTGCGGCCTGTCCTCCTCCTCGACGGCGCTGGTGGTGTTCCGGTTCGTCCAGGGGGTCGGCGGGGCGCTCGCCTCGGCCGTCGTCCTGGGCATGATCATCACCCTGTTCCCCGACGCCGGCGAGCGCGCCAAGGCACTGGCGGCGTACGCGTTCGTCTCCGCGGCCGGCGCCTCGCTGGGCCTGATCCTGGGCGGCGTGCTGACGCAGAGCTTCAGCTGGCCGTGGGTGTTCTACGTCAACGTGCCGATCGGCCTGGTGGCGCTCGTGCTGACGCAGAGCGTGGTGCCGGGCGGGAAGGGGGCCGGGCTGCGCGAGGGCGCCGACCTGATCGGTTCGGTGCTCGCCACCGGCGGTCTGATGCTGCTGGTCTACACGATCATCAAGGCCGAGGAGTACACCTGGGGCGACGCCCGCACGCTGGGCCTGCTGGCCGGCTCGCTGGTACTGCTGGTCGGTTTCGTGATCCGCCAGGCGTACGCGGCCAAGCCCCTGCTGCCGCTGCACATCTTCCGCTCCCGGGCGGTCTCCGGCGCCAACGGCATCATGGTCCTGATGGTCGCCGGCCTGTTCGGCTACCAGTTCTGCACCGCGCTGTACTTCCAGAACGTCCTGGGCTACGACGCGCTGAAGACCGGGCTCGCCTTCCTGCCCGCGCCGGTCACCATCGCGATCGTCTCGCTGGGCTTCGCGGTCAAGCTGAACCAGAAGTTCGGGCCCCGCCGGGTGCTGGTCGTCGGCCTGCTGCTGGTGGCCGCGGCGCTCGCGCTGCTGGCCCGGGTGCCGAGCGACGGGAGCTTCCTCGCCGACATCGTGCCGCCGTTCGTGCTGCTCGGCCTCGGCTTCGGCGCGGCCATGCCGGCGCTGATCGGCCAGGCCATGTCGGTCACCTCGCCCAACGACGCCGGCATCGCCTCCGGCCTGGTGAACACCACCCAGCAGGTCGGCGCCTCGATCGGCACCGCCGTGCTCGCCACGGTGGCCGCCTCCCGCACCGCGACGCTGCTCGGCGAGGGCGACAGCAAGGTGGCGGCGCTCACCGGCGGCTTCCACCTCTCCTACGGGCTCAGCGCCCTGTTCGTGGCGGTCGGCGTCCTGGTGGCCGCCTTCGTCCTGCGCAGCCCCGCGGACGGCGCCGAGAGCGCCCCCGAGTCGGACCTCAAGTCTGCGGACACCCCCGTACCGCACGTTTGACGGTCCCCGTGCGGCCGTTCCGGAGGGCCTCCCGGAACGGCCGCACCACCCCGACGGCGCGCACCGCCGCCGGGGCCGCGCCGCACTCCGCACCACGTCGGAGCGCCGCGTCGGAGCACCACGTCGGAGCACACCGGCCGAGCACGCCGGCCGAGACACCGGCCGAGCACACCCACGAGGATCCCGCCGCGAAACCCGCGGGCCCCGGGAAAGGGCCCGCTTAGGGGGACGGTCAGGGGGGTCGGATCCGGACGGAGCCAGCAGACTCGTCGCATCGTCCGCGGCCGGGTCCATCAGCGTCTCCCCCGCGGGGTGGGCGGGCCTCACGCCGCCCACCGTTCCCCGCCTCGCGCAGGATCGAGAAAGAACCCATGTACACCAGACGCCGTTTCCTCCGTCTCCCGGTCACCCTGACCGCCGCCGCCGTCATCGGCCCCGCCGTCCTCACGGCCTGCTCCGACTCCTCCGCCCCGCCCTCCGCGAAGAGCGCCGGCGGCGGCACCCTGCGCTACGGCGCCGCCGTCGAACCCGACAGCTGGGACCCGCACGCCGCGTCCACCGCCGTCACCGGGCGGCTGCTGCGCCCGGTGCTGGAGTCGCTGGTCGCGATCGCTCCGGACGGGACCGTCAAGCCGTGGCTGGCCGAGTCGTGGACGGTCTCGCCCGACGGCCTCACCTACACCTTCACCCTGCGCACCGGCGTGACCTTCAGCGACGGCACCCCGTTCGACGCGGCGGCGGTGAAGGCGAACTTCGAGCACGTCACGGCGGCGAAGACGGCGTCCAAGCGGGCGGCCGGCCTGCTCGGCCCCTACCAGGAGACCGAGGTGGTCGACCCGCGCACGGTGGCCGTGCACCTGACGGCCCCCCACGCCTCGTTCCTCAACTCGGCGGGGAGCACCTTCCTCGGCTTCCACTCCCCCGTCGCGCTGCGCGACCACGCGGGCGACCTCTCCTCCGGCGGCGCGTTCGTCGTCGGCACCGGCCCGTTCACCTTCGAGTCGGTGACGCCGGGTCAGCAGGCGGTGTTCAAGCGCCGGTCCGACTACGACTGGGCCCCGCCGACCGCCGCCCACCAGGGGCCGGCGAAGCTGGAGAGCATCGTCGTGCTGCTGCTGAAGGAGGACGCCTCCCGGGTCGGCGCCCTGACGTCCGGTCAGGTCGACGCCGCCGAGCTGATCCCCGCCAACCGGCTGGCCGGCCTGCGCGGCCGCAACGGCGTCGAGGTGGTCCGCAAGGCGGTCCCCGGCGTCCCCTACACCTACTACCTCAACACCGCCCGCGCGCCGTTCGACGACCCGCGCACCCGGCAGGCCGTCCGGCACGCCATCGACTTCGCCGGGATCGTCAAGGGCGTCTTCCAGGGCGAGTACGAGCAGGCCTGGGGGCCGCTGGCGCCCTCCACCCCCGGCGCCGAGCCGTCGTTCGCCAAGCCGGCCTGGGAGTACAGCAAGGAGAAGGCGGAGAAGCTGCTGGACGAGGCCGGCTGGACCGGGCGGGACGCCGACGGCTACCGCACCAGGGACGGCAAGCGCCTCAGCGCCGAGCAGCCGTACGTGCAGACCTTCGTCTCGGCCCAGAACCACACCTTCGACGTGGGCGTGCAGGACGCGCTGAAGCAGGTCGGCATCGAGCTGAAGCTGGTGCCGCTGGACTCCGCGGGCTCCATCGGGCGCACCGGCAAGGGCGACTACGACGTGTTCGCCTTCGCCTGGCAGGGCTCCGACCCGGTCCTGCTGGGCAGTCTCTACCACTCCAAGTCCCAGTTCGGGGGCGGCGGGGCGAACGGCAGCCGGGTCAAGGACGCCGAGATCGACGGCTGGCTGGACGAGGCCGAGGCGACCGTGGACGCCGAGCGGCGCGCCGAGCTGTACCGCAAGGTCCAGCGGAAGATCGTCGAGCAGGCGTACTCCTTCCCGGCCTACATCGCCACCATGGACGTCGCCCGGCACGGCAAGGTGAACGGGCTGGTCCTGGACGTCGACGCCAACACCGACTTCTACGGCATCGGGGTGGCCTGAGGTGTCGAACAGTGCCCGGCACGTGCCGCCCTGGGCCAGGTTCGTCGCCCGGCGGCTCGCGGCGGGGCTGGTGGTGGTGTGGGGGACGCTCACGGTGACGTTCTTCGCCCTCCACCTCGCCCCCGGCGACATCGTGGACGGACTGATCGGGCCGGGCGCCGCCGGCACCCCGGCCCTGCGTGACCAGGTGATCGCCGAGAACGGCCTGAACGACCCGCTGCTCGTCCAGTACGGCCGCCAGCTCGCCCGGTTGGCGAGCGGCGGCCTCGGCTGGTCGTACCAGCTCAACGAGCCGATCGAGCGGCTGCTCGGCAGCCAGCTCGGCCCGACCGTCGAGCTGGCGGTGTCCGCGCTGGTCACCGCGCTGGTGCTGGCGGTGCTGGCGGCCACCCTGACGGCCGGCCGGGGCCGGGCGGTGCGCGCCGCCGCCGGTGTCGCCGAGCTGCTGATGGTGTCGATGCCCTCGTTCTGGCTGGGCATCATCCTGCTGACGGTGTTCTCCTACCGGCTGCACGCGCTGCCCTCGATCGGGGCGGACGGGCCGGCGGCGCTGGTGCTGCCGACGCTGGCGCTGGCGCTGCCGCTGGCCGGGGTGCTCGCCCAGGTGATCCGCCAGGAGCTGGAGAGCGCCGACGGCCGCCCGTTCGTGCTGACCGCGCGCTCGCGCGGCCTGGGCGCGACGGCGGTACTGCTGCGGCACACCCTGCGGCACGCGCTGCTGCCGCTGACCACGCTGGCCGGCTTCGTACTGGGCAGCCTGTTCGGCGGCGCGGTGCTGGTGGAGAACATCTTCACCCGGCCCGGCCTGGGCCGGGTGCTGGCCAACGCGGTCGGCTCGCGCGACCTGCCGGTGGTCAGCGCCCTGGTGGTCATCTCCAGCGCGGCGTTCGTGGTCATCAACACCCTGGTGGACGTGCTCCACCCGCTGATCGACCCCCGGCTGCGCGAGGGAGGAGCGGCATGAGCACCGTGACCGCCCTCCTCGACCGGCCGGCCGCGGCCGCCGCCCGCCGGGGCGCGCTGCTGCGCTCGCCCGCCCGCCTGGTGCCGCTGGTCCTGCTGGCCGCGGTGGCGCTCGTCCTGGCCTTCCCCGGGGTGTTCGCCACCCACTCCCCCGCGGCGACGGACGTCGCGGCGGCGCTGCGCCCGCCCGGTGCCGAGCACTGGCTGGGCACCGACCAACTCGGCCGGGACGTCTGGTCGCGGCTGGTGCACGGCACCCGGCTGTCGCTGCTGATCGCGGTCGGCGCGACGCTGATCGGGGTGGGCGGCGGCGCGCTGCTCGGCCTGGTCGCCGGCTGCGGCGGACGGCGCGTCGACTTCGTCCTGATGCGGCTGGTGGACGTGCTGCTGGGCTTCCCCGAACTGCTGCTCGCGCTGGTGGTGGTGGCGGTTCTGGGCGGCGGCACGGTCAACGTGGCGATCGCCATCGGCATCGCCGGGGTGCCCCACTACGCCCGGCTGGTGCGCGGCCAGGCACGGCTGGTGCTGCGCTCGGAGTACGTGGAGGCGGCGCGGGTGCTGGGGGTGCCGGCCTGGCGGTCGGTGCTGCGGCACGTGCTGCCGAACGTCGGCGGCCCGCTGGTGGTGCTGGCCTCCATCGGGCTGGGCTCGGCCATCATCTCGGGCTCCGGGCTCAGCCTGCTCGGCCTGGGCCCGGTCCCGCCGGAGGCGGACTGGGGCTCGATGGTCGCCGACGGCAAGGACTTCCTCCAGACGGCCTGGTGGATCTCGATCTCACCCGGCCTGGCCGTCTCGGTCGTGGTGGTCTGCACCACGCTGATCGGCCGTTCGCTGCAGCTGAGGGCGGTGCGATGACGACGACGACAACGGAAGCGACCGGTGCGGAGGCGACGGCCGGGGACACCGGTGCGCCGGTGCCGGGCCCGCTCGTGCGGGTGGAGGGACTGCGGGTGTCGTTCCCCGGCGCGCCGCGGCCCGCCGTGGACGGGGTGTCACTGGCCATCGGCCCCGGGGAGTGCGTGGCGCTGGTCGGCGAGTCCGGCTCGGGCAAGTCCGTCACCTCGCGTTCCCTCATCGGGCTGGCGGGCGCCAGGGCCCGGGTCTCCGCCCGGACCCTGGAGGTGGCAGGGACGGACACCGCCGGCTTCGGCGAACGGCAGTGGCGCGCGGTGCGCGGCCGGCGGGTCGCCGTGGTCTTCCAGGACGCGCTGACCGCGCTGGACCCGCTGCGCACCGTCGGCGCCGAGATCGCCGAGGCGGCCCGCCTCGGCGGCACCGCCGGCCCGGACGTCGGCGCCCGGGTGGTGGAACTGCTCACGGCGGTGGGCGTGCCGGAGCCGGAGGCCCGGCGCACCCAGTACCCGCACCAGCTCTCCGGCGGGCTGCGCCAGCGCGCGCTGATCGCCTCGGCGCTGGCCGCCGACGCCCCGCTGCTGATCGCCGACGAGCCGACCACGGCGCTGGACGCGATCGTCCAGGCACAGATCCTGGCGCTGCTCGGCCGGCTCAAGGACGAGGGCCGGGGACTGCTGCTGGTCAGTCACGACCTGGCGGTGGTGGCGCAGTTGGCGGACCGGGTGCTGGTGCTGCGGCGGGGCGAGGTGGTGGAGAGCGGGCCGACCGGCCGGGTGCTGTCCGCCCCGGAGCACCCGTACACCCGGATGCTGCTGGACGCGGTGCCCTCGGGCCGCCCGCCGGCCCGTCCCGCCCAGGCCCCGGCACCGGCCGAGGCACCGGACACCGAGGCACCGGACGCCGAGGAGGCGGCCCCGGTGCTGACCGGGCGCGGGCTGGTCAAGTCCTTCGCCCCGGGCGGGCCGAGGGCCCTCGACGAGGTCGGGTTCACCCTCCGGGCGGGCGAGGCGCTGGGCGTGGTCGGCGAGTCCGGCTCGGGCAAGACCACGCTGGCGCGGGTCGCGATGGGTCTGTCCCGTCCCGACGCCGGGGAGGTGCTGCTGCACGGGCGGCCCTGGTCGGCGCTGCCGGAGCGGCGGCGCCGGGCCTCGCGCTCGGCGATCCAGTTCGTCCAGCAGGACCCGTACGCCTCGGCGGACCCCCGGTTCACCGTGGCGCGGATCATCGGCGAGGCGCTGCCGGGACTGCGGCGCGCCGAGCGGGCCCGGCGGTGCGCGGAACTCCTCGACCAGGTCGGCCTGCCGGCCGAGCTGCTCTCCCGCCGGCCGCACCAGCTGTCCGGCGGTCAGCGCCAGCGGGTGGCCATCGCCCGGGCGTTGGCGGGCCGTCCGCGGGTGCTGGTCTGCGACGAGCCGGTCTCGGCGCTGGACGTCTCGGTGCAGGCGCAGGTGCTGGAGCTGCTGGACCGGCTGCGGCGCGAGCGGGGCATCGCCCTGCTGTTCATCACCCACGACCTGGCCGTGGTGCGGCAGGTCGCCGACCGGGTGCTGATCATGCGCGGCGGGTCGGTCGTCGAGGAGGGCGAGACCGAGCGGATCTTCGAGGCCCCCGCCCACCCGTACACCCGGGCCCTGCTGGACGCCGTCCTGCGGCTGCCCGGCTCGGACGGTGCGGACGGCGCGGGCAGTACGGGCAGTACGGGCAGTACGGACGGCTCGGGCAGGACGCACGGCGCCGACGTCACCGGCCGCGACGACCCCCGGCAGGACCCGCAGCAGGCCCCGGAGCAGAACACCGAGCAGGACACCGAACACGTCGCCGGGCAGGACGGCGAGCACGTCACGAAGTGGGAGACATGACTGACACGACGACGGACGCCGTCCCCGAGGCCGCCGAGGCGTGGCTGCGGCGGGCCGAGGAGGTCGCGGCGCTGCTGGCGCCCGGCGCCGCCCGGCGCGACCGCGAGGGCACCCCGCCGGTGCGGGAGATCCGGCTGCTGAAGGAGTCCGGCCTGGTGACCCTGCTGGGGCCGGTCGAGTACGGCGGGGCCGGCCAGGACTGGTCCACCGCGTTCCGGGTGGTGCGCACCGTCGCGGCGGCCGACGCCTCGGTGGGCGAGCTGCTGGCCCACCACTACGTGTGGGTGTCGATCGCCGAGTTCATCGGCACCGACGAGAAGATCCAGCACATCGCCGAGGTGTCGGCCCGGGCCCGGTGGTTCTACAGCGGGTCCTCGAAGCCCCGCTCGGCGCCCCTGGTGATCCAGGACACCGGCCGCGAGATGCTGTTCCACGGGCGGCTGGAGCGCGTCCTGGGCCACCCGGTGTCGGACATCACCATCCTGGAGGGCTTCCTGGAGGACGGCGACACCCCGATCAGCGCGCTCGCGATGACCGACCACCTGGGGCTGTCCTTCGAGCCCGGAGCCGAGGAGTTCGGGCTGCGGTCGCTGGCCGCCGGGACGGTGGTCGCCGACGGCGCGAACATCCCGTGGACCGGGGCGCTCGGCCACGTCGACAAGACCTTCGTGCCCCGGGTCTACAACACCTTCCTCACCCCGGCCTTCCAGCTCGCCCAGGCCAACGCGCTGATCGGCGCGGCCCGGGGCGCGCTGGACGCCGCCGCCCGGCACGCCCGCGAGCAGTGGTCGCAGGCGCCGCTGACCGAGGCCGCCGCCGCGGACGCGGCCCGGCACTACGGCGCCCTGGCCTCCGCGCTGTGGGCGGTGGAGGCGTTCGCCGACGCCGTCGGCGCCGAGGCGGACGCCCTGCACGCGCGGCGCCGCACGGTGACCGAGGAGGAGCGCGGCCGGCACGCCGTCCGGGTCGCGGCGCTGGCCGCGCAGGCCGGCGCGGCCGCCGACGCGGTCACCGCCGGCGTGCTCGGGGCGGCCTGCCCCGGCGGCGCCGAGGCCGCGGCCGGGCTGGACCGCTACTGGCGGGACACCCGGGCGCGGCGGGTGCACGAGGACGACCCGGGGCGCGCCCGCGTGGTGGGGCGCCACCTCCTGCACGGCGAAGTCCCCCGCCCCACCTGGTACGCGTGACACCCCGAGTAAGGAGCACCCCCGCATGACCAGCAGTTCCCCGACCGTCCCGCTGTCCGTCCTCGACATATCGTCCATCGACTCCGCCGGCAGCCCCGCCGAGACCCTGGTCGGCACCCGCCGGCTGGTGGCGGCCGCCGACGAGCTGGGCTACACCCGGTTCTGGGTGGCCGAGCACCACAACTCGCGCGGGATCGCCGGCTCCGTGCCGGCCGTCCTGCTGGCCGCGCTCGGCGAGCGGACCAGCCGGATCCGGATCGGCGCGGGCGGGGTGATCCTGCCCAACCACCCGCCGTACGCCGTCGCGGAGTCCTTCCGGACGCTGGCCGCGCTGTTCCCCGGCCGGGTGGACCTGGGCATCGGCCGCTCGGGCGCGGACCCGCTGCTCTCCCACGCGCTGCGCCGGGCGCCCGACGAGGACTTCCCGGCGGCGTTGGAGGAGCTGCTCGCCTTCGTCGACGGCGGCTTCCCGGACGGGCACGTCTACCAGCGGCTGGAGGCCCTGCCGGAGCCGCCGCGGCCTCCCCGACCGTGGCTGCTGGGTGCCAGTGTGCGCAGCGCCGTGGACGCGGGCCGGCGCGGGCTGCCGTACGCGTTCGCCCACCACTTCTTCAACTCGCGCGGCACCGAGGAGGCGCTGCGGGCGTACCGGCAGAGCTTCCGGCCCTCGGCCCGGGCCGAGCGGCCGCACGCGATCGTCACCGCCTACACGGTGTGCGGGGAGACCACGGAGCACGCGCGCCGGCTGACGGCGCCGGCGCTGTTCCCGGTGCTGCGGCTGAACGGCGCCTCGCCGATCGCGCCGCTGCCCACCGTCGAGGAGGCGGCGGCGTACCCGTGGACGGAGGCCGAGCGGGCCTCCGCCGACGCGCTGCTCAGCACCCAGGCGGTCGGTGACGCCGAGGAGGTCCGCCGGGCGCTGACGGACCTGCTGGAGCGCACCGGCGCGGACGAGCTGATGGTGACCAACAACGTCACCGACGTCGAGGAGAAGATCCGCTCGCTGGAACGCGTGCGGGACCTCGCCCCGGCGCTGCCCGTCCCCGCCGGGGTCAGCCGGTAACGGCCGGGCGGCGGCGATGGGCGCGGGCGCCGAGGCTGTCGCGGATGCGGCGGTGGTGGGTGACCAGCCAGACCCGCTCGGGCTCCCCGGGCGGGCAGCGGTCCAGGGCGTGGTCGAGACAGCTGACCGCGAGCGCGTCGTCGCCCGCGGCGGCGGCCCGGGCGGACGCCCCGACCAGGGCTTCCCAGGCACGGCGCTCCATCGCCTCCACCGGGGTGCCGTCCGCCTCGGCGAGCGCGATGGCGCGGTCGTGGTGGAAGGCCAGCAGCCCGGGGCGGGGCACGTCCAGCAGGGCGGCCCAGTCCGCCGCCCGCAGATGGCGTTCGACCAGGACGCGGCCGGGCAGCTGGGCGAGCGCGACATCACGGCTGACGGCGTACCGGAAGGCGTACTCGACGTCTCCGGGGACGCCGCTGCGGCGCACCCGGCGCAGCAGTTCGCGCGACTCCAGGAGCTCCAGGCTGCGGCCGACCTCCTCGGGGTCGCGCTGGCTGACGGCCTCGACCGCGCCGCGCCACAGCGTGCCGCCGACGACGGCGGCGTCGCGCAGCACCGAGCGGGTGGTGCGGTCGAGGCCGTCGAGCTGGGCGGCGGCGACGGCGAGGACGGCCGGCGGGTGGTCGGCGCCGGCGTCCGCCGCCCGCGCGTAGGCCTGGGCGAACAGCGGGTTGCCGTCGGCGAGGGCCGCGCGGCGGTCGTCGGCGGGCGTCGGGTGGCGGCGGCCGGAGGCGGCGCCGATCACGGTGGCGGTGGCCGCGGTGGACAGCGGTGCCACGTGCAGCAGGACCGAGCGGCGCTTGGCACACCCCCAGGAGGGCCTGGTGTGGAGCAGTTCGGAACGGGCGCCGACGATCAGCAGCAGGGCGACCGGGCCGAGCCGGACGGTGAGGTCCTCGACGAAGGAGCGGACGAAGTCGGCGGCGCGGTGGAGGTCGTCCAGGACGACCACCAGCGGGCGCTCGGCGGCCGCCTCCTCCAGGAACTGCCGCAGCGCGCCGAGGACTTCCTCCCGTGGGACGGCGCCGCCGTCCGGCCCCTCGGCGGAGGCGGCCGGGGCGGGCAGGCCGAGGCAGGCGGCGAGCGCGGTGACGATCGGTCCGGTGTCGGCGTGCGGGAGGAGCCCGCGCACGACGTTGGTCAGTGCGGGCAGGACGACGGCCGCCGGCGCGCCGGCGCGGATGCCCGTGTAGGCGCGGACCAGGCCGGCCAGCGGCTCGTAGGGGGTGTGGGCGTCGAAGGCCGGGGTGCCCGCGTGGAGCACCCGGGGCGCCGGCGGTCCGGCGCCGTCGCGCAGCGCGGCGGCGAACTCCCCGATCAGCCGGGTCTTGCCGATGCCGGGCTCGCCCAGCACCGTGACCAGGTACGGCAGTTGGCGGCGGACGCTGTCCTGGTAGGCGCCGCGCAGCAGGTTCAGCTCGTGGGTGCGCTCCAGGAACGGCGGTTCGGCGGGATGCCCGGACGGCCCGCGGCCGTCGCGACGGGCGGGCGCGGGGCGGTGGACGCCGGGGACGCCGGGGACCGGGGCGAAGCCGAGGTCGGCGCCGCCGGTCTCGACGGTGGCGTCGGCGGCCCACAGTTCCCCGCGGGGGACCTGCAACAGCAGGTGGTGGCAGGCGTCCAGGACCTCTCCGGTGACTTCCACGGGCTCGGGCGCGCTGTCGTCGTAGGTGACCACCACCTCGCCGGTGCCGACCACGAGGTGGGTGACCGGCCGGGTGGCGGCGGCCCCGCTGCCGGGCACCGGTCCGGCAGCGGTGGCCCCGGGGGCGGCCGGTCCGGGCGCCTCGAAGTGGCGGTGCAGGGCGAGGGCGGCGCGCAGGGCCCGCTCGGCGTCGTCCTCGTGGGCCCGGGGGACGCCGAAGACGACCAGCCACACCGAGCCGAAGGCGCGGCGCACGTGTCCGCCGAAGGGTGCCATCTCGCGCCGGATGTCGGCGGTCAGCTCCTTGACGGCGTGGTCGACGCGCTCGGGGGCGAGGGCGCCGCCTTCGGCCGTCCACTGGGCGCGGACCATGACGACGCTGGCCGCGCGCCGCTCGACCCGTTCCCAGGACGGGCGGAAGGCGTGCTCGGCGCCCGGGGCGTCGGCGGTCCCTGCGCGGCCTGCGCGGCTGTCGTCGGCGCGGTCGTCGGCGGGCGCGGGCGGGGCGGGGGCCGGCCGGGGGCGGGAAGTCCGCCGCGCCGCCCGGGGCGGTGGTGAGCCGCAGCGCCAGGGCCGGGTCGTGGCTGAGGATCGCGCGCTGGAGGCGTCGCAGGTCGCGGCCGGGCTCCAGGCCGAAGCGGTCGGCGAGCAGGTCCCGGGTGCGCCGGTAGCGGTCCAGCGCCTCGGACTGGCGCCCGCAGTTGTAGAGCACGACCATCAACTGGGCGACCAGGCGTTCCCGGGTCGGCTCGGCCTCCAGCATGGACTCCAGTTCGCCGATCAGCTCGCGGTCCCGCCCCATCGCCAACTCGGCCTGGATGCAGTCCTCGTGGACGGCGAGCCGGGTGCCCTGGAGGGCGGCCAGCTCGGGCCAGGTGAGCCCGGCGTCGCTCACGTCGGCGAGCACCGGACCGCGCCACAGGCCGAGGGCGCGGCGCAGCAGTTCCGAGGCCCGCGTCCAGTCGCCGGCCGCCAGTCGGGCCCGGCCCAATGTGACAAGCTCATGAAATTCCGTGAGATCGAGCTGTTCAGGCTCGATTCTGAGCACGTATCCGGGCACAGTGGTATTCAGCGCGGGTTTCCCGTCCGCCGGCTCCCCGACCGCCTGGAATGTGCGGCGCAGCCCGGCCACCGAGTTCTGCACCATTTTCCGCGCCGTGGACGGACGATCATCGCCCCAGAGTGCGGCGACTATCTCGTTGATACCCACCACGCTATTCGCGCGGAGCAGCAGAACACCGAGCAGGGCCCTCTGCTGCAAGCCGCGAATGGGCACGTCGGTGCCGTCGGAGAGCACTTCAAGCGGCCCCAGAACGTTGAATCGCACCCCTACCCCCTTGATTCCCTGCGATTCCGGAGAAAGCCATTCCGGAGAATGTGCCCGATGGTACATCAGATCGATCCGGGGCCTTCCGTTGACCGCACGTCGACTTCGATCTACGCTATCGATGGCGACCCCCCACCCGGTATTCCCCGAGGCGAATTCGCCGCCGCCGACCGGCCGGGCTGATTCGACGTCGCGGTGATCGGGCAGGCGTGCGGGCCACGGGGGCGTCGTAACGGCGCCGGCCTGCTGGACCGGCCGGC
This sequence comes from Kitasatospora sp. NPDC056273, assembly GCF_042268845.1. Classification (NCBI taxonomy): domain Bacteria; kingdom Bacillati; phylum Actinomycetota; class Actinomycetes; order Kitasatosporales; family Streptomycetaceae; genus Kitasatospora; species Kitasatospora sp. NPDC056273. The sequence continues at coordinate 131,900 of NZ_JBHJSJ010000017.1, forward strand.
GTTGCCGGTGGATCCCCGTGGTCCGCGTGATCCCCGTGGACCGCGTGATCCGCATGGTCGAGACCCCGGCTCCGCTCCGTCCGCGACACCGCCTTCCGCCAGGACGCCCCCCGAGATCAGCACCGGCCACGGGCCCGGGAACACGGCGACCCCGCGCGACCCCGCGCGACCCCGCGATCAACGCCGTCCGCGATCAACACCCTCCGCGACCACGGCCGCACCGGCATCGCGGCCGGCCTCCGCCACGCCTCCGGTCGGCCCCTCACCCGCCCACTCGTCCTCCTCCACGCCCCTGAGCAGGGACGATGAAAGACCGTCAGGACCCTGGACCAGCCCTGCCCACCCGGCCGCCCCGGCGGCAGTGGCCCGCCCATGAGCGATCAGTTCCCGGGCGATGGGCGGGGTGTCCCCATGATGGGTTCGACCGGGAGCGGGTGGCCGTCGCCACCGCCCCGGGGGAGCCGCCGGGGACCGGCGGCCGGACGCCTACAAGAGACGAGGTCGGGGGTACCCGGTGCCTTCCCTGCTGGAACGTGACGCGCACATCGACAGACTCGACCACCTGCTCGCCGAATGTCTCGGCCGCGCGGGCCGGGTGGCACTGGTCGACGGACCCCTCGGCAGCGGCAAGAGCGAGCTGCTGCGGGTGTTCACCGCCCGGGCCGCCGAGCGCGGAGTCCTGGTCGTGGGCGCGGGCTGTTCCGCCCAGGAGCGGGACCTGCCCTTCGGGATCGCCGACCGGATCGCCCACTCCCCCGGCTGGCCCGCCAAGCACGCCGAGCGGCTGGCCGCGCTGGCCGACCCGGCCGTCCTCGCCGACCCGGCCGGGAGTGCCGGCGGCGCCGCCCTCAACGGCACTGCCCTCAACGGCAGCGCCCTCAACGGCACCGGCGCGGCCGGCGACCCGGCCGGCCCGCCGTCGCCCGCGCTGCTGCGCGCCTGCCGCGACCTGACCACCGCCCTGCTCGCGGCCGCCGCCGACACCCCGGTGCTGCTCTGCGTCGAGGACATCGGCCACGCCGACGAGGCGTCCCTGCACTTCCTGCGCCACCTCGTCCGCCACCTGCCGCAGAGCCGGGTGCTGCTGGTCCTCACCGACGGCAGCACCCCGTGGCCCGCGCGGCGCCGGCTGCACGCCGAACTGCTGCGCCACCCGCACGCGCACCGCCTCGCGCTGGCCCCGCTGTCCCGGGCCGGCGCGCTGCGCCTGGTCACCGAGGGCCTGGGCGAGGAGGACGCCCGTCACCGCGGCCCCGGCCTGGTGGACGTGGCCGGCGGCAACCCGCTGCTGCTGCACGCCCTCGTCGAGGAGCACCTCGACCGCGCCGACGAGCCCGAACCGCGCTACGGCCCGGCCCTGCTGAGCTGCCTCCACCGGGCCGGCCCCGGCGTGCTGCGGGTCGTCCAGGCCCAGGCCGTGCTCGGCGAGGAGGCCCCGGCCGAGGACGTGGCCCGGCTGCTGGGCGAGCGGGAGAGCGCCGACGCGGTCGCCCGGACCCGCGCCACGCTCACCGCCGCCGGACTGCTGGACGGCGAGGGACGGCTGCGCACCGCGGCCGCCCGCGCCGCCGTCCTGGAGGACCTCGCCCCGCACGAGCGCACCGAACTGCGGCTGCGGGCCGCCCAGTTGGCCCACGAGACGGGCAGCCCCGCCGCCGAGGTGGCCCGGCACCTGGTCGAGGCCGGGCGGGCGCCCGCGCCGTGGGCGGTCGCCGCGCTGACCGAGGCGGCCGAGCACGCCCTGCTCGACCACCGTCACCGCACCGCCGTCGCCTGCCTGAGCCTGGCCCACAAGGAGGCCGCCGAGGAGAACGACCGGGCGGTGCTCCGGCACCGGCTGGCGCAGGCCGAGTGGCAGCTCAACCCCTCGGCGGCGGCCCGGCACCTGGTGCCGCTCACCGCCGCGGTCCGGGCCGGGCACCTCGGGCTCGCCGAGGCGCTCGTCCTCGTCCGGTACCTGCTGTGGCACGGCCGCGGCGAGGAGGCGCTGGCCGTCCTGGACCTGCTGCGCGCCCGGACCGGACCGGCCGGACCGGCCTCCCCCGCCGAGACGGGCGCACTGCGCGACGTCGAGACCTGGCTCGCCTACACCCACCCGGGCCTGGCCCGGGGCCGCCGCGTCCCGGTGCTGCCCGCCGACCTGCGGCACACGGTCGCCCCGGACGTCGACCCGCAGCTGCGGGCCGCCGCCGCACTCGCCGGGGCGCTCACCCGGGGACGGGCCACGGAGACCGTCGACCACGCCCAGCAGGTGCTGCACGACGCCCACCTGCACGGCCGCACCGCGTGGGCCGAGGAGGCCGCGCTGCTCGCGCTGCGGGTGCTGCTCCAGGCCGGGCGCGCCGACACCGCGGCGGTCTGGAGCCAACGGCTGCTCGGCACCGCCGCGCGCCGCGAGGCCCCGACCGCGACGGCCCTGTACTCGGCGGCGCACGCCGAGGCGGCCCTGCGGCTCGGCGAGCCGACCACGGCGGCCGAGCACAGCCGGGCCGCGCTGACCCACCTCAGCCCCACCTCCTGGGGCATCGCGGTGGGCCTGCCGCTGGGCACGCTGGTCATCGCCGAGAGCCGCACCGGCGAGCACCGCTCGGCCGCCAAGCACCTCACCCACGCCGTCGGTGAGGCCATGTTCCAGAGCCTGTACGGGCTGCACTACCTGTTCGCCCGCGGCGAGCACTACCAGGCGACCCGGCACGGCCACGCGGCACTCGCCGACTTCCTGTCCTGCGGCGAACTGCTGCGCACCTGGGGCCTGGACGGCGCCGGGGTGGTGCCCTGGCGCACCCAGGCCGCCGACGCCTGGCTGCGGCTGGACAACCGGGACCGCGCCTGGCGGCTGATCCACGAACAGCTCAGCCGGGCCGACGCCGACCTGCCGCACAACCGCGGCCCGGCGCTGCGACTGCTCGCCGCGGCCGGGCCGGCCGGGCGGCGCGGCCCCCTGCTCACCGAGGCCGTCGACCTCACCGAGGCCTCCGGCGACCGCTACGAGCAGGTGCGGGTGCTCACCGACCTGAGCCGGGTGCACCAGGGCTCCGGCAACAGGCGCCGGGCCCGGCTGCTGCTGCGCCAGGCCCTGCACGTGGCGAACATGTGCGCCCTGCAGCCGCTCGTCCAGGAGCTGCTGTCGGTCTCGGCGGACCTCGGCGAGAGCGGCCCCGCCGCCGACGCACGGGAGCCGGGCGGGGTCGACGCGCTCACCGAGTCCGAGCGGCGGGTCGCCTCGCTCGCCGTACTCGGCTACACCAACCGCGAGATCGCCGGACGCCTGTACGTCACGGCGAGCACCGTGGAACAGCACCTCACCCGGGTCTACCGCAAGCTCGGGGTACGCCGACGCAAGGACCTGCCCGCCGATCTGTGGGCCAACCTGAGGAAGACGGGATGACGACGCCGATGACCACGCCGACCGCCACCAGCCTGACGGTGCACGACGGCACCGGGCCCGACCTCGCCCGGGCCCTGGCGGGCCTGACCGCCGGCCAGCAACCGCAGTGGCCCGATCAGGAACGGGTGCGCGAGGTGCGCGCCGCGCTCGGCGCCCTGCCGCCCCTGGTGGAGCCCGCCGCCGTGGACCGGCTCCGGGAGCGCCTGGCCGAGGCCGCGCTCGGCCGGGCCCTGGTCGTCCAGGGCGGGGACTGCGCCGAGACCTTCGCCGGCAACACCCCCGAGCACGTGCGCGCCAACCTGCACGCCCTGCTGCACTGCGCGACCCTGTTCGAGGTCGCCTCCGGCCTGCCGGTGGTGCCGGTCGGACGCGTCGCCGGGCAGTACGCCAAGCCGCGCTCCAGCCCGACGGGCCCGGACGGGCTGCCCTCCTACCGGGGCGACATCGTCAACGGCCTCGCGGCGACGGCCGAGGCCCGCACACCGGACCCGCGGCGGATGCTCACCGCGTACGACGGCGCCGGCGCAGCGCTCGACGTGCTGGACTCGGTGGCCGACGCGACCCGCACCGAGCTGTTCGCCGGTCACGAGGCCCTGCTGCTCGACTACGAGGTGCCGCTGGTGCGCGACGGGTACGCGCTGTCCGGCCACTTCCTGTGGATCGGCGAGCGGACCCGCGAACTCGACGGCGCGCACGTCGCCCTGGCCCGCCGGATCGCCAACCCGCTGGGCCTCAAGCTGGGCCCGTCCACCACCCCGGAGCAGGCCGTCGCCTACGCCGAGGCGCTGGACCCGGACCGCGTCCCCGGCCGGCTGACGCTGATCAGCCGGATGGGCGCGGACCGGGTGTCCGACGTGCTGCCGCCGCTGGTGGAGGCGGTGGCGGACGCGGGACACCCGGTGGTCTGGCTCTGCGACCCGATGCACGGCAACACCGAGACGGCGGCCGGCGGGCTGAAGACCCGCCGCTTCGACCGGATCGCCGCCGAGGTGAGCGGGTACTTCGCCGTGCACCGGGCGATAGGCAGCCACCCCGGCGGCCTGCACCTGGAGCTGACCGGCGACGACGTGACCGAGTGCCTCGGCGGTCGCGAGGACCTGCGCGAGGAGCAGCTCCCCGAGCGCTACCTGACCGGCTGCGACCCGCGGCTGAACGGGCGCCAGACCCTCGACCTGGCGCGCGTGGTGGCGGAGATCCTGCTGGAGCACTCCGCCAGGCGGGCGCCCGTGGCGGTCTGAGGACCGCCCACCCGGACCGACGGCCCGCTCCTCCACGCGGAGGGGGAGCGGGCCGTCAGCACGTGCGCGGGAGGGGGCGGTCAACTCCCCACGGGTTCAGGCGGGTTACGGCGGACGGGCCGTCAGGAGGCGAGGTCGGTTCGGAGCGCTTCGAGGAGCGCGGCCAGCTCCGTCCGGTCCACCGCCGCGCCGTAGACGTAGAAGTCCGGCCGGACCAGCACCGCGACCGCCCCGGCCTCGGCCAGGTACGGCAGGTACACCCCGTCGGTGTCGCCCACCGCGCCCGCCGGGGGCTCCTCGGCGGCGGCCGCGAGCACCCTCACCGCGTGGCCGCCGAGGTCGGCCAGCCAGGCGCGGTCCCCGGCGGTGAGCAGGCTCTCCGGCGGCTCGGTGGTGAGCAGCACGAAGCCGCGCCCCACCACGTCGTCGAAGAGCCCGGCGGGCCGGCCGGCCGCCGTCACCCGCCCCTGGACGACCAGGTCGCCGGCCGGGCCGCCGCCGTGCCGCAGGCCCGCCGTGAGCGGCTGGACCGGGGTGCGCGGCCTGGCCGCGCCGACCTCCGCGCCGCGCCGGGCGCGCTCCTGGGCGGCCAGCATGACGGTGTCGCGGTCGCGGGCCGCGGCCGGGTCGGTCTGGCAGATGACCCGGCCCAGGTCCATCGACATGGTGAGCGCGTGCCGCACGTGCTCGCGCCGCTCGGCGGTGTAGCTGTCGAGCAGCCCTTCGCCGGCCCGGCCGGTGAGCACCAGGTCCAGCTTCCAGGCGAGGTTGGCGGCGTCCCGGAGGCCCGAGCACATGCCCTGCCCGGCGAACGGCGGCATCAGGTGGGCGGCGTCCCCGGCGATCAGCACCCGGCCGCGTCGCCACTGGTCCGCGTAGCGCGCCTGGAAGGTGTAGACGGCGTGCCGCAGCAGGGTGGCGTTGCCGGGGTCGATGTCGAACAGCGAGAGCAGCTTCCAGACGTTGGCCTCGCCGCCGAACTCCTCGGGCGACTCGTGGTCGAGCCGCATGAACTCCCAGCGCCGGTGGCCCGGCCCGGCGGAGACGGCGGTGCGCGGCCGGGCCGGGTCGCAGACCTGGAGGTTGTTGGGGACGAACTCCCGGCCGTCGTGCGGGACGACGTCGCAGGTCAGCCAGTCGTTGAAGAACGCGAAGTCGGTGGCGGTCAGCCCGGCCTCCTCGCGCACCACGCTGTTGGCGCCGTCGCAGCCGATCACCCAGCGGGCGGTGAGCGGGCCGCCCGACGGGCCGGTCCGCGGTCCTTCGACCGTGAGCGTGACCGCGTCGCCTCGGTCGGCGAGTGCGGTCACCCGGTGGCCGCGCAGGACGCGCAGCGTGGGGTACCGCTCGCCGTGGGCGGCCAGCGCGGCCTCCAGGCCCGGCTGGTAGACGGCGCTGGAGTCGGGCCAGCCGGAGCGGCCGGCGTCCTCGACGTCCACCCGGAAGAGGGTCTGCCCGTCGGCGTTGTGCCAGACGTAGTCCCGGGAGGACTCGACGTGCTCGTCCAGGGCCGCGCCCACGCCGGTGGCGGCGAGGATGCGGGCGGACTCGCCGTCGAAGGAGACCGCCCGCGGCATCGGGTACGGCCGGGGGAAGCGCTCCAGCACGGTGACCCGGTGGCCGCGGGCGGCCAGCAGCAGGGCGGCGGTCTGGCCGACCGGCCCGTAGCCGACGATCGCGACGTCGGTGTCGAAGCCGTCGCCGTCTCCCACAGCGGCGGCGGTGGCGGTGTGGACGGGGGTGCTCATGCGGTGGCCGCGTCCTTCCGCAGGATCTCGGCGAGCACCCGGGCGTGCTCCTCCGGGTCGGCGAGGCCGCGCAGCCGCTCGGTGCCGTCCTCGACGACGACCAGGCGGGTGCCGATCAGGATCCGCTGGCCGCCCTCGAAGGCCCGGCCGCGCACCACGATGCCGGAGCCGGCCAGGGCCCGGGCGAACCGGTCCAGCTCCGGCGAGGGGACCAGCCAGTCCGCGAAGGCGCGCGGCCGCGCGTGGAACCGGTAGACGGCGCGCCAGTCGCCGACCCGGCCCCGGCGCTGCACCACGTGGTGGCCGGTGTCCGCGCGCACGACGCGGAAGTCGGTGCCGAACTGCGGCTGCACCTCGTCGGGCACCACCCGCAGCGGCTCCAGGTAGGACGGGCCGACGAAGCCGACGTCGACCAGCCAGAGGTCGCCGTCCAGCCGGACGAAGCCGAGGACGTGCTCCAGGTCCGGCCCGAAGCTGTCGTCCACCTGCCGGATCCCGGCCGAGAACAGCCCGGTCTCGTAGCCGAGTTCGCGCAGCAGCGCGAGGAAGAGCCCGTTCAGTTCGTAGCAGACGCCGCCCCGGCCGCCGAGCACGACGGCGTCGAACACGGCGTCGACGTCGATGTCGACGCCCGCCCACAGGGCCTCGCCGCGGGCGGTGTTGAGCGAGGAGTCGTACGGGATGGCGATCAGGTGGCGCCGGTGCAGCTCGCGCAGGGTGTCGGCGGTGGGGTCGAGCGGGCCGTCGTAGTCGAGGGCCTTGAGGTAGGCGGCGGTGTCGAACACGGCGGTCACTTCCCTTCGGTCCGCTGCTCGGCGGGCACGGTCTCGGACGCTTCGGTGTCGGTCAGTCCGGTCTCGGCGGAGCCGGTCTCGACGAGCAGGGAGAGGAGGTGGCCGGCGATCCGCTCCGGGGTGGGCTGGTCGAAGGCGAGCAGGGCGGGCAGTTCGAGCCCGGTGACGTTCTGGAGGCGGTTGCGCAGCTCGACGGCGGTCAGCGAGACGAAGCCGATGTCGAAGAAGACGGCGTCCGCCCCGATCTCGTCGGTGCCCTCGTGTCCGAGGACGGCCGCGACCTCCGTGCGGACCACGTCGACCAGCACGGCCAGGCGCTCCCCCGGGTCGGCGTCCGCCAGCCGGCGGGCGAGGACGGCGCCGGGCGCCTCCTCGGTGGTGGTGTCGGGCTCGGTCTCGGTGGCCATCGGGGAATCTCCTGCGGGGGTGGTCGTCACGGGCACCGACTCCAGCCAGTAGTGCCGGTGTTGGAAGGGGTAGGTCGGAAGCTCGGAGGCGGGGAGGGTGCCGGCGCCCGCGTAGGAGGCCGACCAGTCGACCTCCACGCCGCGGACGTGCAGCGCGGCGGCCGAGAGCAGGACGCGGTCCCAGCCGCCCTCGTCGCGCCGCAGGGTGCCGGTGACGGCCGCGTCGCGCACGGAGGCCGCCTCCAGGGCCTCGACGATGCCGTGGGCGAGTACGGGGTGGGCGCTGACCTCGACGAACGCCCGGTACTCGGCGGCGGCGAGGCTGTCGACGGCCTCGGCGAAGCGGACGGTCTGCCGCAGGTTGCGGTACCAGTACCCCGCGTCCAGCTCCGGACCCTCCAGCCAGCGGTTCTCGACGGTGGAGAGGAAGGGGATCGCGGCGGTCTGCGGCTTCACGGAGCCCAGCAGCTCGGCGAGTTCGGCCTCGATCGACTCCACATGCGAGGTGTGCGAGGCGTAGTCCACCGGGATCCGGCGGACCCGCACGCCCTGCTCCTCGTACGCGGCCACCAGGGTGTCGAGCGCGGCCGGGTCACCGGCGACGACCACCGAGGAGGGGCCGTTCACGGCCGCGAGCTCGACGCCCTCCGGCAGCGCGCTCGCCACCCGCTCCCGGGGAAGGCCGACCGAGACCATGCCGCCCCGGCCCGCCAGACCCCGCGCGATGGCCTGCGACCGCAGCGCCACCACGGCCGCCGCGTCGTCCAGGGAGAGGATTCCCGCGACATGCGCCGCCGCGATCTCGCCCTGGGAGTGACCGACCACCGCGTCAGGCACCACACCCAGCGACGCCCACAGGCGCGCCAGGCCGACGTTCACCGCGAACGACACCGGCTGCACCACGTCCACCCGCTCCAGCGAAGCGGCACCCGGCACCTGGTTCACCACATCCAGCAACGACCAGTCGACATAGGACGTCAAGGCCTTGTCGACCTCACCGAGCGCCTCCGCGAAGACCGCCGACTCGGCGAGCAGCCGACGACCCATCCCCGCCCACTGGGAACCCTGGCCCGGGAAGACGAAGACGGTCTGCCCGGCGACGTCCGCCGTGCCGGTGACCAGGGCGGGCGAGGCGGCGTCGCCCGCGAGCGCGGCCAGGCCGGTGCGGTGGCCGTCGAGCGCGTCGGCCACCACGACGGCGCGGTGCGCCAGCAGGGTCCGGGCCTCGGCCAGCGTCCGGGCCGCGTCGGCGGGTGCCGGGCCGCGTGCCTCGGTGTAGTCGAGCAGCCGCTCCGCCTGGGCGCGCAGGGCGCCGGTGGAAGCGGCGGACAGCAGCCAGGGGACGGCGGCGGCCTCGGGGGCGGTGGGCTCGGCGGCGGGCTTTGCGGCGGGCGCCTCCTCCAGGATGACGTGGGCGTTGGTGCCGCTCACCCCGAAGGCCGACACGGCGGCCCGGCGCGGGCGGTCGGCCGCCGGCCACGGCCGGGCCTCCGTCAGCAGCCGCACCTCCCCGACCGACCAGTCGACCTGGGTCGTCGGCGCGTCCACGTGGAGGGTCCGCGGCAGCACGCCGTGGCGCAGCGCCTCGACCATCTTGATCACGCCGGCGACGCCGGCGGCTGCCTGGGTGTGGCCGATGTTGGACTTCAACGACCCCAGCCAGAGCGGCCGTTCGGCCGGACGGCCCTGCCCGTAGGTGGCCAGCACCGCCTGCGCCTCGATCGGGTCGCCCAGCGGGGTGCCGGTGCCGTGGCCCTCGACGGCGTCGACGTCGGCGGCCGTCAGCCGGGCGTTGGCGAGCGCGGCCCGGATCACCCGCTGCTGAGCGGGCCCGTTGGGCGCGGTGAGACCGTTGGACGCGCCGTCCTGGTTGACGGCCGAACCCCGGACCACGGCCAGCACCTCGTGCCCCAGGCGCCGGGCGTCCGACAGCCGCTCCAGGACGAGGACGGCCACGCCCTCCGCCCAGCCGGTGCCGTCGGCGGCGTCCGCGAAGGCCTTGCAGCGCCCGTCGGTCGCCAGGCCGCGCTGCCGGGAGAACTCCACGAACGGCGAGGGCTGGGACATCACCGCGACGCCGCCGGCCAGCGCCAGCGTGGACTCGCCGCTGCGCAGCGACTGGGCGGCCAGGTGGACGGCGACCAGCGAGGAGGAGCAGGCGGTGTCGACGGTGATCGCGGGCCCCTCCAGGCCGAGCGTGTAGGCGACCCGGCCCGAGGCCACGGAGCCGGAGGTGCCGGTGGCGAGGAAGCCTTCGAGCCCGGCGGGCACGCTTCGCAGACCGGTGGCGTAGTCGTGGTACATGACGCCGGAGAACACGCCGACGGCCGTGCCGCGCAGGCCCGCCGGGTCCAGGCCGGCCCGCTCCAGGGCCTCCCAGGAGGTCTCCAGCAGGAGCCGCTGCTGCGGGTCCATGGCGAGCGCCTCGCGCGGCGAGATCCCGAAGAAGGCGGCGTCGAAGTCGGCGGCGCCGTGCAGGAATCCGCCCTCGCGGACGTAGGAGCGGCCGGCCCGGTCCGGGTCGGGGTCGAAGAGTCCGTCGAGGTCCCAGCCGCGGTCCTCGGGGAACTCGGCCACGCCGTCGCGTCCGTCGGCGACCAGCTGCCACAGGTCGGCCGGGGAGGCGACGTCGCCCGGCAGCCGGCAGGCCATCCCGACGATGGCGATCGGCTCACCGGCCGCCGCCTCCAACGCGGCCTTCTCGGAGGCGAGTTGTTCGTTGTCCTGGAGCGCGGCCCGCAGTGCCTCGACCAGCCTCGCCGTCTGGTCGAGGGCGGCCGCGCCGTCGTTGGTGGTGGTGGTCATGTCAGCCTTTCGGATGGTGCGCCGGGCGCCGAGCGCGGACGAACGGGCGCGGGTCGGTGAGCGCGGTGCGTCGGCTCGGTGGGTCCGCGCGGTCGGGTCGGGCGCGGACGGGTCGGGCACGGTCGGGTCGGGCACGGTCGGGTGGGCGGTTCAGCCGCGGCCGCGCAGGGCGCGGGCGACGAGGCCGTCGATGTCCAGGTCCGCGATGGCGGGCCCGTCCACGGGCGCCGGTCCCGCGTCCGGGCCGGCCGCGCGCGGCCCGGGGGTCACGGCCGCCGGGCCCGCCACCGGCTCCGGCAGCAGCTCGGACCGTAGGTGGCGGGCGAGCGCGAGCGGGGTCGGGTGGTCGAAGACCAGGGTCGCCGGGAGCCGGACGCCGGTCGCCCGGGCCAGCCGGTTGCGCAGCTGCACCGCGCCGAGCGAGTCGAACCCGGCCTCCTTGAAGGCCTGGGCGGCGGCGACGGCGTTCTTGGACGGGTGCCCGAGGACGGCGGCGGCGGCGGAGCGCACCAGGTCGAGGACCTCGCGGTGCTGCTCGCGCTCCGGCAGCGCGGCCAGCCGGGCGGCGAAGTCCGCCGCGTCGTCGGCGGGCGCTCCGGTGGCGGCGGTGCGCCGGGGCGTGCGGACCAGACCGCGCAGCAGCGGGTTCAACTCGCCGCCCGCCGCCTGCCCGCGCAGCGCCTCACGGTCCAACCGGGTCGGGACCAGCAGCGCCTCCGGAGAACGCAGCGCGGCGTCGAACAGCGCCAGCGCCTCCTCCGTCGCCAGGGCCTTGAGACCACCCCGCGCCAGCCGGGCCCGGTCCGCCTCGTCCAGGTGCCCGGTCAGCCCACTCGCCTGAGCCCACAGGCCCCAGGCCAGCGACACCGCCGGCAGACCGCGCTCACGACGCCACCCCGCCAGACCGTCCAGGAAACCGTTCGCCGACCCGTACAGGCTCTGCCCGGCGTTCCCGAACACACTGGCGCCGGAGGAGAAGAGGACGAAGGCCGCCAGGCCCAGGCCCTCGGTCGCCTCGTGCAGGTGCCAGGCCGCGTCCGCCTTCGGCGCGAACACCTCCCCCAGCCGCCCTGCGGGCTGCCCCTCGAACACACCGTCGGCCAGCGCACCGGCCGTGTGCACCACCGCCGTCAGCGGACGCCCCTCCGGAACCCGACGGACCAGGTCGTCGACCACCGAACGGTCCGACACATCGGCGGCCACCACCTCCACCTCGGCACCGAGCGCCTCGAGCCCGGCCACCAACTCCGCCGCACCCGGCGCCGCCCCACCACGACGACTCACCAGCACCAGCCGCCGCACCCCGTGCGACTCCACCAGATGCCGGGCCACCAACCCGCCCAACGTCCCCGTACCACCCGTCACCAGCACCGTCCCCGCCGGATCCAGGACGCCGTGCCCGTCGGCGGAGGCCGGAGCGGAGGCACGCGCCAGCCGCGGCACCACCACACCGCCGTCGCGCCAGAGCGCCTGGGTCTCGCCGGACGCCAGCAGGCCGCCCACCACCGACGGGTCCACCGCCGCGGCGGGGAAGCCCGTCCCTTCGCCGCCGAGGAGCACGATCCGGCCGGGCTGCTCCTGCTGGACCGAACGGACCAGCCCCCACACCGCGTTGACCGCCGGGTCCGCGTCCGGGGGCCCGGTCACGACCGCCAGCGGCGCCCCGCTCCGGGCGGGATCGGTGAGCCCCTGGTGCAGGAACTCCGAGACCCGGCCGACCAGCGCCCGGGCGCCCTCGGGCCCCTCGGCCGTCCCGGCGGTCAGGTCCAGCACCGCCGGGGCGGCGACACCAGCCGCGCCGGCGGGCAGGACGAGAGGCGTCCAGCCCACCTGGTAGAGGTGGTCGGTACCGGCCCCGCCGAGGCCGGCGAGCCGGTCGACCGGCACCTGCCGCAGCGACAGGGAGCCGACCGAGGCCACCGGTCCGCCGGTCGGGTCGGTGAGGACGAGCGAGAACGCGTGCGGGCCGGTCTGCCGGGCGTGCACCCGCAGAGCAGTGGGACGCGTGGCGAACAGGGCCACGTCGTTCCAGGCGAACGGCAGCAGGACGTGGCCCGGCTCCGGCTCGGCGATGCCCAGGAAGTTGGTGGCCTGCAGGGCGGCGTCCAGCAGCACCGGGTGGATGCCGAAGTCCTCGGCGGCCCGGCCGGCGGGCAGGGACACCTCGGCGTGCACCTCACCGTCGAGCCGCCAGACGGCCCGCAGCCCCCGGAACGCCGGTCCGTAGCCGAAGCCGCGGTCCGCCAGCCGCTCGTAGAAGCCGTCCAGGGCGACCGGCTCCGCGCCGGCCGGCGGCCACGCCTCGTAGTCGAACTCCGGTGCGGTCTCGGCCGCCAGGAAACCGGTGGCGTGCCTGGTCCAGGCACCGCCCTCGCCGTCCTCGGGCCGCGAGTACAGGGCGAACGGCCGCCGGCCGCCGGGGGCGTCGTCCTCCGGCGCGTCCACCCGCAGGTGCAACTGCAGGGCGCCGCGCCCGGGGACGAGCAGCGGGGCCTCGATCACCAGCTCCTCGACGGTGGGCGTGCCCGCCTCGTCGCCGGCCCGCGAGGCCAGCTCCAGCAGCGCGGCCCCCGGGGCGAGGACGGTGCCGGCGACGGCGTGGTCCGCGAGCCACGGGTGGTCCTTCGGGTCGAGCCGTCCGGTGAGGAGCGCCCCGCCCTCGGGCAGCTGCACCGCCGCGCCCAGCAGCGGGTGCCCGACGGGCGCCAGCCCGGCGGCGCCCACGTCGGTGGCGGGGCGGGTCTCCAGCCAGTAGCGCTGGTGCTGGAAGGGGTAGGTGGGCAGCTCGGAGGCGGGGAGGAGGGCGGCGTCCGGGTAGGCCGTGGACCAGTCCACGGACAGGCCGTGCACATGGAGTTCGGCGGCGGCGAGCAGGACGCGGTCCCAGCCGCCGTCCTCACGCCGCAGCGTGCCGGTGACGACGGTCGGCGCCTGGACAGCCTCCTCCAGGGCCTCGACGACGGCGTGCGCGAGCACGGGGTGGGCGCTGACCTCGACGAACGCCCGGAAGCCGTCACCGGCCAAGGTCCCGACGGCCTCGGCGAAGCGGACGGTCTGCCGCAGGTTGCGGTACCAGTACCCCGCGTCCAGCTCCGGGCCCTCCAGCCAGCGGCCCTCGACGGTGGAGAGGAACGGGACGACGGCCGGCTGAGGCTTCACCGCGCCGAGCAGCTCGGCGAGTTCGGCCTCGATCGACTCCACGTGCGAGGTGTGCGAGGCGTAGTCCACCGGAATCCGGCGCACCCGCACGCCCTGCTCCTCGTACGCGACGACGAGCGTGTCCAGTCCCGCCGGGTCACCGGCGACGACCACCGAGGACGGGCCGTTCACGGCCGCGACCTCGACCCCGGCGGGGAGCCGGTCGGCCACCTCGGCGAGCGGCAGCCCGACCGACACCATCCCGCCGCGTCCGGCCAGACCTCGGGCGATGGCCTGCGACCGCAACGCCACCACAGCGGCGGCGTCGTCCAGCGAGAGGATGCCCGCGACGTGCGCCGCCGCGATCTCCCCCTGCGAGTGGCCCACCACCGCCTCCGGCACCACACCCAGCGACGCCCACAGGCGCGCCAGGCCGACGTTCACCGCGAACGACACCGGCTGCACCACGTCCACCCGCTCCAGCGAGGCGGCACCCGGCACCTGGTTCACCACATCCAGCAACGACCAGTCGACATAAGCCCTCAGAGCCTTGTCGACCTCACCGAGCGCCTCCGCGAACACCGCCGACTCCGCGAGCAGCCGACGCCCCATCCCCACCCACTGGGAACCCTGACCCGGGAAGACGAACACCGACCGACCGCTCACCTCCGCCCGACCGGAGACGACACCCGCCGCCTCCTCCCCCCGTGCCACCGCGTCCAGCGCCGCCACCGTGTCCGCGCGGTCGGCGGCCACCACCACGGCGCGCTGCTCCAGCGCGGCCCGCGCGGTGACGAGGGTGCGGGCGGTACGGGCCAGGCCGGTGTCCGGCTGCTCGGCCAGGAGCCGGCCCCAGGCGCCGGCCTGGGCCCGCAGGGCGTCCTCGGAGGCGGCCGACAGCACCAACGGCAGTGCGGCACCGGTCGGTTCGGCCTCCGGCTGCGGGGCGTCCCCGGCCGGGGCCTGCTCCAGGATCACGTGGGCGTTGGTGCCGCTGACGCCGAAGGAGGAGACGGCGGCCCGGCGCGGCCGGTCGACCTCCGGCCAGTCGCGGCGTTCGGTGAGGAGCGCGACCGCGCCCGAGTCCCAGTCGACCTTCGAGGTGGGCGTGTCGATGTGCAGACTCTTCGGCAGCACGCCGTGCCGCAGCGCCTCCACCATCTTGATGACCCCGGCCGCTCCGGCCGCCGCCTGGGTGTGGCCGATGTTGGACTTCAACGACCCCAGCCAGAGCGGCTGTTCGGCCGGACGGCCCTGCCCGTACGTGGCCAGCACCGCCTGCGCCTCGATCGGGTCGCCCAGCGAGGTCCCCGTCCCGTGGCCCTCGACGGCGTCGACGTCCGCCGCCGTCAGCCGGGCGTTGGCGAGGGCCGCCCGGATCACCCGCTCCTGCGAGGGGCCGTTCGGGGCGGTGAGGCCATTGGACGCGCCGTCCTGGTTGACGGCCGAACCCCGGACCACGGCCAGCACCTCGTGCCCCAGACGACGGGCGTCCGACAGCCGCTCCAGCAGGAGGACGGCGACACCCTCAGCGAGCCCGGTCCCGTCGGCGCCGTCCGCGTACGCCTTGCAGCGGCTGTCGCGCGCCAGGCCGCGCTGGGTGGCGAAGTCGACGAACACCTCTGGCGTGGCCATCACGGCGACACCGCCGGCCAGCGCCAGCGTGCACTCGCCGTCGCGCAGCGCCTGCGCGGCCAGGTGGACGGCGACCAGCGAGGAGGAGCAGGCGGTGTCCACCGTCACCGACGGGCCTTCGAGACCGAGGGTGTAGGAGACCCGGCCGGAGGCGACGGAGCCCGAGTTGCCGATCCCGAAGTACCCCTCCAGGCCTTCCGGGAGGTTGAGCACGTGGTGCGCGTAGTCGTGGTACATCAGGCCCGCGTAGACGCCGACCGGCTGCCCCTTGAGCGAGGCCGGGTCGATGCCGGCCCGCTCCAGGGCCTCCCAGGAGGCCTCCAGCAGCAGCCGCTGCTGCGGGTCCGTCGCCAGCGCCTCGCGCGGGGAGATCCCGAAGAGCGCGGCGTCGAAGCCGCCCGGGTCGGCTAGGAAGCCGCCCTCCTCGGCGTAGGTCTTCCCGGCGGCGTCCGGGTCGGGGTCGTACAGGCCGTCCACGTCCCACCCCCGGTCGCGGGGGAACGGGGCCATGGCGTCGGTGCCGTCGTGGACCAGGCGCCACAGGTCGGCCGGGGAGGCGACGCCGCCGGGCAGCCGGCAGGCCATCCCGACGATGGCGATCGGCTCGGTGCGCCGGGCCTCGACGTCGCGCAGGCGGCGCCTGGTCTGCTGGAGGTCGGCCGTGACGCGCTTGAGGTAGTCGCGCAGCTTGTCGTCGTTCGACATGGGGTTCTTCCTCGTATCCGTCATCAGGAAAGGCCGAGTTCGTTGTCGATCAGGTCGAAGAGCTCGTCGTCCGAGGCGGCGCCCAGGTCGACGCCCTCGGCCTCGGGCTCCTCGCCCGACTCCGCCCAGCGGGCGGTGAGGGCCTCCAGCCGGGCGGCCACCTGGGCGCGCAGTCCGTCGGGCGCCCCGGACGCGCCGGCCGTCCCGGCCGTGGCCGCCAACGCCTGCTCCAGCCGGTCGAGTTCGAGCAGGACGGGCGGCACGGCCACCGAGCCCGCCAGGCCCAGCCGGTCCCGCAGGTGCTCGGCGACGGCGGCCGGGGTCGGGTGGTCGAAGACCAGGGTCGCCGGGAGCCGGACACCGGTGGCCTCGGTGAGGCTGGTACGGATCCGCAGCGAGGTCAGCGAGTCGAAGCCGACGTCCTTGAACGCCTGAGCGGGCTTCACCGTCTCGTCGATGCTCTGGCCGAGCACCTTGGCCGCGCTGGCCCGGACCAGGTCCAGGAGCAGCCGGAGCTGTTCGGCCTCGCCCACCGCGGAGAGCCTGCGGAACAGGACCTCACGGCCGTCGCCGGCCGGTGCTCCGGCGGTGGCGGCGGTGCGGCGGGGGGTGCGGACCAGGCCGCGCAGCAGCGGGTTCAGTTCGCCGCCCGCCGCCTGCCCGCGCAGCGCTTCGCGGTCCAACCGGGTCGGGACCAGCAGCGCCTCCGAAGAACGCAGCGCGGCATCGAACAGCGCCAGCGCCTCCTCCGTCGCCATGGCCGCCAGGCCGCCCCGGGCCAGCCGGGCCCGATCGGCCTCGTCCAGGTGGCCGGTCAGCCCACTGGCCTGAGCCCACAGGCCCCAGGCCAGTGAGACCGCCGGCAGGCCCCGCTCACGGCGCCACCCGGCCAGACCGTCCAGGAAACCGTTCGCCGACCCGTACAGGCTCTGCCCGGCACTGCCGAACACGCCCGCGCCGGAGGAGAAGAGGACGAAGGCCGCGAGACCCAGGCCCTCGGTCGCCTCGTGCAGGTGCCAGGCCGCGTCCGCCTTCGGGGCGAACACCTCCCCCAGCTCCTCCGCCGACCGCGTCTCGAAGACGCCGTCGGCCAGCGCGCCGGCGGTGTGCACCACCGCCGTCAGCGGGCGCTCCGCCGGGACCCGACGGACCAGGTCGTCGACCACCGAACGGTCCGACACATCGGCGGCCACCACCTCCACCTCGGCACCGAGCGCCTCGAGTCCGGCCACCAACTCCGCCGCACCCGGCGCCGCCACGCCGCGGCGACTCACCAACAGCAGCCGCCGCACCCCGTGCGACTCCACCAGATGCCGGGCCACCAACCCGCCCAGCGTCCCCGTGCCACCGGTCACCAGCACCGTCCCCGCCGGATCCAGAACCCCCTGCCCGTCAGCCGAGTCCTGGACGGAGGCACGCGCCAGGCGCGGCACCACCGCGGTCCCGTCGCGCCACGCGACATGGGGTTCACCGGACGCGAGCGCGTCGGCCACCAGTGAGGCGGGCACCGCCGAGCCGTCGGTGTCCACCAGGACGATCCGGCCCGGGTGTTCGAGCTGCGCGGTGCGGACCAGGCCCCGGACGGCGGCCGCCGCCGGGTCCCCGGCGCCGTGCGCGGTCAGGACCGCGAGCGGGCCGGCGGAGTCACCGGCCAGGTGCTCCTGGATCCCGCCGAGCGCGGCGCCGACGAGTGCCCGGGCCGCCCGCGGCACCGACAGCCCCTCGGGGACGCGGGTCAGGTCGAGCACATCGTCCCCGGACGGGCGGTCCGCCGCCCGCGGCAGGTCGGCGGGCGCCCAGTCGACGCGGTACAGGTGCTCGGCGGCGGTGTCCCGGGCGGCGGACAGCCGCTCGGGCGCCACCGGCCGCAGGACCAGCGCCCCGACGGCACCGACGGGCCGGCCGACCGGGTCGGTCAGTGCGAAGGAGACGCTGTCCGGGCCCTCCCGGCGGGAGTGCACCCGCAGCGCGGTGGCCCCGGACGCGTACAGGGCCACGTCGTTCCAGGCGAACGGCAGCAGTACCTCCCCCGGTCCGGCCACCGGCGCCGCGCCCAGGTTGGCGGACTGCAGGGCCGCGTCCAGCAGGGCCGGGTGCAGTCCGAACCGCCCGGCGGAGTCCGTCAGTTCCTCCGGCAGCGCGACCTCGGCGAACACCTCCTCGCCCGACCGCCAGGCGGCCCGCAGGCCCCGGAACGCGTCGCCGTACTCGTAACCCGCCTCGGCCAGCCGCTCGTAGAAGCCGTCCAGGGCGACCGGCTCCGCGCCGGCCGGCGGCCACGCCTCGTAGCCGAACTCCGGTGCGGTCTCGGCCGCCAGGAAGCCGGTGGCGTGCCGGGTCCACACGCCGCCCTCCGCGTCCTCGGGCCGCGAGTGCACGTGGACGGCCCGGCGGTCGTCGTCGGCGGTGGCCGGGTCGACCGTGACACGGACCTGGAGGCCACCGCGCTCGGGCAGGATCCCGGGCGCCTCGACGACCAGCTCGTCGAGTCGGCCGAGACCGGTCCGCTCCCCCGCCCGCAGGGCGAGTTCGAGGAAGGCCGCGCCGGGCAGCAGGACCGTCCCGGAGACGGCGTGGCCGGCCAGCCACGGGTGCGATCGGATCGACAGCCGCCCGGTGAACACCTCTCCCCCGTCCGGCAGTTCGACCAGGGTGCCGAGCAGCGGGTGCTCGGCGGCGGCGACCCCGAACGCGGTCACGTCACCCGTGGCGGCCACGGGCTCCAGCCAGAAGCGCTGGTGCTGGAAGGCGTAGGTGGGCAGTTCGGAGGGACGGACGGTGCCGGCTCCGGCGTGGGCCGTGGACCAGTCCACGGACAGGCCGTGCACGTGGAGTTCGGCGGCGGCGAGCAGGACGCGGTCCCAGCCGCCGTCCTCACGGCGCAGGGTCCCGGTGACGACGGTCGGCGCCTGAACGGCCTCCTCCAGGGCCTCGACGATGCCGTGGGCGAGCACGGGGTGTGCGCTGACCTCGACGAACGCCCGGAAACCGTCACCCGCCAGGGTCTCGACGGCGTCGGCGAAGCGGACGGTCTGCCGCAGGTTGCGGTACCAGTACCCGGCATCCAGCTCCGGGCCCTCCAGCCAGCGGCCCTCGACGGTGGAGAGGAAGGGGATCGTAGCGGTCTGGGGCTTCACGGAGCCGAGCAGCTCGGCGAGTTCAGCCTCGATCGACTCCACGTGCGAGGTGTGCGAGGCGTAGTCGACGGCGATCCGCCGCACGCGCACGCCCTGCTCCTCGTACGCGACGACGAGCGTGTCCAGACCCGCCGGGTCACCGGCCACCACCACCGAGGACGGGCCGTTCACCGCCGCGACCTCGACCCCGGCGGGGAGCCGGTCGGCCACCTCGGCGAGCGGCAGCCCGACCGAGACCATCCCGCCGCGTCCGGCCAGGCCCCGCGCGATGGCCTGCGACCGCAGCGCCACCACCGCCGCCGCGTCCTCCAGCGAGAGGATGCCCGCGACGTGCGCCGCCGCGATCTCGCCCTGGGAGTGGCCGACCACCGCGTCAGGGATGACGCCCAGCGACGCCCACAGGCGCGCCAGGCCGACGTTCACCGCGAACGACACCGGCTGCACCACGTCCACCCGCTCCAACGAGGCGGCACCCGGCACCTGGTTCACCACATCCAGCAACGACCAGTCGACATAGGGCTTCAAGGCCCTGTCGACCTCACCGAGAGCCTCCGCGAAGACCACGGACTCGGCCAGCAGCCGACGCCCCATCCCGGCCCACTGGGAACCCTGACCCGGGAAGACGAACACCGACCGACCGCTCACCTCCGCCCGGCCGGACACCAGCCCGGCCGCGGCCTCCCCCTCGGCCAGGGCCCGCAGGGCGGCGACGAGCGCGGCCCGGTCGGCGCCGACGGCCACGGCACGCTCGGTGAACCGGGTGCGCGCGGTGACGAGCGCCCGGGCGGTGGCGGCGAGGTCCGGCGCCGGCTGCCCCTCCGCGAAGGCCACCAGCCGCGCGGCCTGCTGACGCAGCGCCGCCTCCGAGGCGGCCGAGACCACCCAGGGGACCACGTTCTCCCCTGCGTCGGCGGGCGTTGCGGCTCCGTCGATGGGCTCGGCGCCGCCGGCCGGCTCCGCCTGCTCCAGGATCACGTGCGCGTTCGTCCCGCTCACACCGAACGCCGAGACGCCGGCCCGGCGCGGGCGGTCGGCCTCCGGCCAGGCCCGCTGCTCGGTGAGCAGGGCGATGCCGCCCGAGGACCAGTCGATGTGCGAGGAGGGCGCGTCGATGTGGAGGGTCTGCGGCAGCACGCCGTGGCGCAGCGCCTCGACCATCTTGATCACGCCCGCCGCACCGGCGGCGGCCTGGGTGTGGCCGATGTTGGACTTCACCGACCCGAGCCAGAGCGGCTGTTCGGCCGGACGGTCCTTGCCGTAGGTGGCGAGCAGGGCGTGTGCCTCGATCGGGTCGCCGAGCGGGGTGCCGGTGCCGTGCGCCTCGACGGCGTCGACGTCGGCGGCCGTCAGGCGGGCGTTGGCGAGCGCGGCCCGGATGACCCGCTCCTGCGAGGGACCGTTCGGGGCGGTCAGACCGTTGGACGCACCGTCCTGGTTGACGGCCGAACCCCGGACCACGGCCAGCACCTCGTGCCCCAACCGCCGGGCGTCGGAGAGCCGTTCGAGCAACAGCAGGCCCACGCCCTCGGACATCCCGAACCCGTCGGCGGCGTCGGCGAAGGCCTTGCTCCGGCCGTCGGCGGCGAGGCCGCGCTGCCGGGAGAAGCCGACCAGGCCTTCGAGCGTGGACATCACCGAGGCGCCGCCGGCCAGGGCCAGCGTGCACTCCCCGGCGCGGAGCGCCTGGGCGGCGAGGTGCAGGGCGACCAGCGAGGAGGAGCAGGCGGTGTCGACGGTGATCGCGGGCCCTTCGAGGCCGAGGGCGTAGGAGAGGCGGCCGGAGAGCACGCTGCCCGCGTTGCCGGTGACCAGGTAGCCCTCGTCGGCGGCGCCGCCGGTGCCCTGGGTGCCGTAGTCCTGGCCGTGGGTGCCGATGAAGACGCCGGTCGGGGTGGCGCGCAGGGCGGTGGGGTCGAGTCCGGCGCGCTCCAGGGTCTCCCAGGCGACTTCGAGCAGCAGGCGCTGCTGCGGGTCCATCGCCAGGGCCTCGCGCGGGTTGATGCCGAAGAAGGCGGCGTCGAAGTCGGCGATGCCGGGCAGGAATCCGCCGCCGCGCACGTAGGTGCGGCCGGGGGCGTCGGGGTCGGGGTCGTAGCTGCCGTCGAGGTCCCAGCCCCGGTCGGCGGGCAGGCCGGTGACGGCGTCGCCGCCGGCGGCGACGAAGCGCCAGAGGTCCTCGCCGGAGTCGAGGCCGCCGGGGAAGCGGCAGCCGACGGCGACGATCGCGATCGGGTCGTCCTCGGTCCCGGCGGCCTGTGCCACGGGGGCGGCGGGGGCGGCGGGGGCCGGTTCCTCGCCGACGAGTTCGGTCGCGAGGTGGGCGGCGAGGGCCTTGGGCGTCGGGTAGTTGAACACCAGGGTGGCGGGCAGGCGCAGGCCGGTGGCGGTGCCGAGGGCGTTGCGGAGTTCGACGGCGGTGAGCGAGTCGATGCCGAGTTCCTTGAACGCCTTGTCGACGTCCAGTGCCGCGGCCGAGCCGTGGCCGAGGACGGCGGCGGCGGTGTCGCGGACGAGGGCGGTCAGCAGTTCGTCGCGGTCGGCGGCGGAGAGTCCGGCGAGCCGCCGGGCGAGGGTGCCGGCGCCGTCCGCGGCGGTGCGGGCGGCGGCCCGGCGCAGAGCGCGGGGTGCGCGGGCGGCGGGTGCCAGGTCGCGCAGCAGCGGCGGGAGGTCCTCGGTGCGGACGCCGGTGACGTCGAGCCTGATCGGCACCACGGCCGCGGGCTCGCCGGTGAGCGCGGCGTCCAGGAGGGCGAGGCCCTGGTCGGCGGAGAGGGGGCGGGTGCCGACCCGGGCCATCCGGGCGAGGTCGGTGTCGCTCAGGCGGCCGCCCATGCCGGCGGCCTCGGCCCACAGGCCCCAGGCGAGCGACACGGCGGGCAGTCCGAGCGAGCGCCGGTGGGCGGCCAGGCCGTCGAGGAAGGCGTTGCCGGCCGCGTAGTTGCCCTGGCCGGAGCCGCCGAGGACGCCGGAGGCGGAGGAGTAGAGCGCGAAGGCGGCCAGGTCGAGGCCGGCGGTGAGCTCGTGCAGGTGCCAGGCGGCGTCGACCTTCGGGCGCAGCACGCTGTGCCACTTGGCGGCGTCCAGCGCTTCGATGACGCCGTCGTCGACGATCCCGGCGACGTGGACGACGCCGGTCAGCCGGTCGGCGAGGGTGTCGACGACGGCGGCCAGCGCGGTGCGGTCGGCGGTGTCGACGGCCTCGGCGCGGACCAGGGTGCCGTGCGCGGCGAGTTCTTCGAGCAGGTCGGCGGGTACGGCGGAGCGGGAGAGGAGCACGAGTTCCGCGACGCGGTGGACCGCCGCGAGGTGACGGGCCACCAGGCGGCCCAGGCCGCCGTTGGCGCCGGTGACCAGGACGGTGCCGCCGGCCAGCGGGGACGGCGCGTCCTGCGCGGGGGCGGGCCGGGCGGCCGGGCGGCGCAGGCGGGCGACCAGCCGTCGCCCGTCGCGCAGCGCCAGCTGCGGTTCGTCGTCCGGTGCGGCGGCCACCGCCCGGGCGGCGTCGGCCGGGTCGTCGGCCTCGACGAGGACGAAGCGGCCGGGGTTCTCCGACTGGGCGGTGCGCACCAGGCCCCGGACGGGTTCCTGGACGAGTTCGCCGCGCCGGGTGACGACGACGAGCCGGGAGTCGGCCGTCCGGTCGTCGGCCAGCCAGGCCTGGAGCGCCCGCAGGACGTCGTGGCCGACGGCGTGGGCGCGCTCGGGCACGGTGTCGGAGGGCGCGCCCACACCGGCGGGCAGGACCACGAGGGGCGGCAGAGCGCCGTCCTCGGGCAGGTCGCCGTAAAAGGTCCAGTCGGCGGGCGCGTCGGCGGCCTCGGGTGCGGGGACCCAGTCGACCTCGAACAGGGCCGCGTCGTCCGCCGGACCGGCGGTGAGGCCGCGCGGGTCCACCGGCCGCACGGTGAGGGCCTCGACGTCCACGACGGGGGCGCCGGTGTCGTCGGCGGCCCGGATGGTGAGGGTGTCGGGGCCGACGGGGGTGACGACCACGCGCAGCGCCTCGGCGCCGGTGGCGTGCAGGCGCACGCCGGCCCAGGAGAAGGCGAGCCTGGGCACGTCGGCGCCGGGGAGGAGGCCGGCCTCGCCGAGCGGGTGGAGGGCGGCGTCCAGCAGGGCGGGGTGCAGGCCGTAGGCGGCGGCGTCGGTGGTGGTGTCGGGGAGGCGGAGCTGGGCGTAGAGGCGGCCGTCGGCGAGCCAGGCGGCCTCGACGGCGTGGAACGCGGGGCCGTAGGCGACGGTGAGCCGGTCGTAGAGGCCGTCGGTGTCGAGCGGGCGGGCTCCGGCGGGCGGCCAGACCGTCAGGTCGTCGGCGGTGGCGGGCTCCGGGCCCTCGGGGGCGAGCGTTCCGGTGGCGTTGGCGTGCCACGGCAGGCCGGGGCCGGTGCGGGTGAGCAGCCGGACGGCGCGGCGGCCGTCCTCGGCCTCGCCGACGTGGACCTGGAGGTCGAGGCCGCCGCCGTCCGGGACGACGAGCGGGGCGGAGACGGTCAGTTCCTCGACCGTGGGCGTGCCGAGCCGGTGGCCGACGTGGGCGAGGGCGTCGAGCAGCGCGGTGCCGGGCAGCAGCGTCGCGCCGCCGACCCGGTGGTCGGCCAGCCAGGGCAGGGTGCGTTCGGTGATCCGGCCGGTGAAGACGGCGCCTTCCTCGGTGCCGAGCAGCAGTTCGGTCTCCAGCAGCGGGTGGCCGGCCTTGTCCAGGCCGACGGCGGCGAGGTCGCCGGCGGAGTGGCCCGGCCGGAGCCAGTAGCGCTGGTGCTGGAAGGGGTAGGTGGGCAGCTCGGAGGCGGGGAGGAGGGCGGCGTCCGGGAAGGCCGTGGACCAGTCCACGGGCAGGCCGCGGACGTGGAGTTCGGCGGCGGCGAGCAGGACGCGGTCCCAGCCGCCGTCCTCGCGCCGCAGGGTCCCGGTGACGACGGTCGGCGCCTGGACGGCCTCCTCCAGGGCCTCGACGACGGCGTGCGCGAGCACGGGGTGGGCGCTGACCTCGACGAACGCCCGGAAGCCGTCACCGGCCAGGGTCTCGACGGCGTCGGCGAAGCGGACGGTCTGCCGCAGGTTGCGGTACCAGTACCCCGCGTCCAGCTCCGGACCCTCCAGCCAGCGGCCCTCGACCGTCGACAGGAACGGGACGACGGCCGGCTGCGGCTTCACCGAACCCAGCAGCTCGGCGAGTTCGGCCTCGATGGACTCGACGTGGGCGGTGTGGGAGGCGTAGTCGACGGGGATCCGGCGCACCCGGGCGCCGCGCTCCTCGAAGGCGGCCACCACGGTGTCGAGGCCGGCCGGGTCACCGGCGACGACGACCGAGGAGGGGCCGTTGACGGCGGCGACCTCGACCCCGGCGGGGAGCCGGTCGGCCACCTCGGCGAGCGGCAGCCCGATCGACACCATGCCGCCGCGTCCGGCCAGGCCCCGCGCGATGGCCTGCGACCGCAGCGCCACCACAGCGGCGGCGTCGTCCAGCGAGAGGATGCCCGCGACGTGCGCCGCCGCGATCTCCCCCTGCGAGTGGCCGACCACCGCGTCCGGCACCACACCCAGCGAGGACCACAGCCGCGCCAAACCGACGTTCACCGCGAACGACACCGGCTGCACCACATCCACCCGCTCCAACGAAGCGGCACCCGGCACCTGGTTCACCACATCCAGCAACGACCAGTCGACATGGGGCTCCAGCGCCTCCGCGGCCTCCTCCAGAGCCCGCGCGAACACCGCGGACTCGGCGAGCAGCCGACGGCCCATCCCGGCCCACTGGGAACCCTGACCCGGAAAGACGAACACCGACCGACCACTCACCTCCGCCCGACCGGACACCAGCCCGGCCGTGGCCTCCCCCTCGGCCAGGGCCCGCAGCCCGCTCAGCGCCCGCGCCCGGTCGGCGGCGACCACGACGGCCCGCCGTTCCAGCGCGGCCCGGGAGCCGGCGAGCGCGCGGGCGACGGCCGGCGCCTCGGCGAGGGGCCTGGCCTCGGTGAACCCGGCGATCCGTTCGGCCTGTTCGCGCAGGGCCTCGGGGGAACGGGCGGAGAGCAGCCAGGGCACCGGGGTGCCGGAGCCGGCGTCGGGTTCGCCGTCGAGTCCGGCGGGCACCGCCCGGTGCGCCGGCTCCTGGGCGGGGGCCTGCTCCAGGACGACGTGGGCGTTGGTGCCGCTGACGCCGAAGGAGGAGACGGCGGCCCGGCGCGGCCGGTCGACCTCGGGCCAGGCCCGTTCCTCGGTGAGCAGGGCGACCGCGCCGGACTCCCAGTCCACCTTGGTGCTGGGCGCGTCGATGTGCAGGCTCTTCGGCAGCACGCCGTGCCGCAGCGCCTCCACCATCTTGATCACGCCGGCGACACCGGCGGCGGCCTGGGCGTGGCCGATGTTGGACTTCAACGACCCCAGCCAGAGCGGCTGTTCGGCCGGACGGCCCTGCCCGTACGTGGCCAGCACCGCCTGCGCCTCGATCGGGTCGCCCAGCGAGGTCCCCGTCCCGTGCCCCTCGACGGCGTCGACGTCCGCGGGTGTCAGCCCGGCGTTGGCGAGGGCGGCGAGGATCACCCGCTCCTGCGAGGGACCGTTCGGGGCGGTCAGACCGTTGGACGCGCCGTCCTGGTTGACGGCCGAACCCCGGACGACCGCCAGCACCTCGTGCCCCAGCCGCCGGGCGTCCGACAGCCGCTCCAGCAGCACCAGGCCCACGCCCTCGGCCCAGGCGGTGCCGTCGGCGCCGTCCGCGTAGGCGCGGGCCCGGCCGTCGGCGGAGAGCGCGCGCTGGCGGGAGAACTCGACGAAGGAGGTGGGCCGGGCCATGATCGCGGCGCCACCGGCCAGGGCGAGCGTGCACTCGCCGTCGCGCAGCGCCTGCGCGGCCAGGTGCAGGGCCACCAGGGAGGAGGAGCAGGCGGTGTCCACCGTCACCGACGGGCCTTCGAGGCCGAGGGTGTAGGAGATGCGGCCGGAGGCGACCGAGCCGGCGTTGCCGGTGCCCAGGTAGCCCTCCAGGCCGTCCGGGACCTCGGCGAGGTCGGTGGCGTAGTCGTGGTACATCAGGCCCGCGTAGACGCCGACCGGCTGCCCCTTGAGCGAGGTCGGGTCGATGCCCGCGCGCTCCAGCAGTTCCCAGGAGGTCTCCAGCAGCAGCCGCTGCTGCGGGTCCGTCGCGAGCGCCTCGCGCGGGGAGATCCCGAAGAAGGCGGCGTCGAACTCGCCCGCGTCGTGCAGGAATCCACCGTGGCGGGCGTAGGAGGTGCCGGGGACGGCCGGGTCCGGGTCGTAGAGGGCGTCGAGGTCCCAGCCGCGGTCGGCGGGGAAGGGGGTGATCGCGTCGGTGCCCTCGGTGACCAGCCGCCACAGGTCGGCCGGGGAGGCGACGCCGCCGGGCAGCCGGCAGGCGGCGCCGACGATGACGACGGGGTCCTCGGCGGGCGGCACGGTGCGCGGTACGGGCGCGGGCCGGGCGGCGGTGGCCGGACGGCCGGTCAGCGCGTTCACCAGGAAGGCCGCGACGGCGGTCGGGTTGGGGTGGTCGAAGGCGAGGGTGGCGGGCAGCCGCAGGCCGGTGGCGGCGGTGAGGCGGCCGCGCAGTTCGACGGCGGTGGCGGAGGTGAAGCCGAGGTCCTTGAACGGGCCGTCGGGGCGGATCGGGTCGGGGCCGTCGCCGGCCAGCCCGGCGGTCTCCGCGAGGACGAGGTCGAGCAGCTCGCGCTGCCGGTCGGCGGCCGGGCGGCCGGCCAGGCGGCGGCGCAGCGCGGCGGCGGTCGCGGTGTCCGGGGCGCTCGGGCCGGCCGGGGTGTCGATGAGGTCGCGCAGCAGGGCCGGGACGTCCTGCGGGGCGAGGGCGTCCAGCCCTTCGGGGTCGAGCCGGAGCAGCAGCAGGGAGGTGTGGTCGGCCAGGTGGGCGGCGTCGAAGGCGGCGGCGCTCTCCTGAGCGGTGAGCCGGCCGAGGCCGGGCGGCACGGGGCGTCCGTCCCCGTCGGCGGGGCCGGTGATGAGGGCGAGGCCGGGCAGGCCGTGGCGGCTGCGGTGGTGGGCGAGGGCGTCGAGGAACGCCGCGGCGGCGGCCTCCCCGGGGGCGCCGGGGGTGCCGAGCGGTCCGACGGTGGGGGTGTGCACGACGAAGGCGGACAGCTCGGTGCCGGCGGTCAGTTCGTGCAGGTTGACGGCGGCGGCGAGGGCGGCGCCGAGGCCGGGGAAGGCCGCGCCGGGGGTGTGGACGACGGCGTTGAAGCGCGTGCCCGGGCCGGCCAGCCAGTCGGCGAGGGCGTCGCGGTCGGCGAGGTCGAGGGCGCTGAGGGTGGTCTCGGCGCCGGCGGCGGTGAGCCGCCCGGCGAGTTCGGCGGCGGCCCGGTCGGCGGGGCCGTGGGGGCTGGTGAGCAGGATCCGGCGCACGCCGCGTCCGGCCACCAGGTGGTGGGCGACGGCGGCGGCGGCCGGCCCGTCGGCGCCGGTGACCAGGACGGTGCGGCACGGGTCGAAGCGGGCGCCGGGCTCGCCGTGGGCGAGCGCGGCGGACACCCGGGCGGCGCGCGGGCGCAGCGCCACGCCGGAGCGGACGACGAGTTCGGGTTCGCCGGAGGCGACGGCGGTGGCCAGGGCGTCGGCGGCGTTCTCCTCCGCGTCGAGGTCGACCAGCAGGAACCGGCCGGGGTTCGCCACCCGGGCGGCGCGGACCACGCCGCGCAGCGCGGCCTGGACGAGGTCGGTGGCGCCGCCGGGGCCGGCGGCGCCCCGGGTGACGACGACCAGCGCGGTGTCGGCGAGCCGTTCCTCGGCGAGCCAGGCGGTGAGCTGCCCGTCGAGGGCGCGCACGGCCTCCTCGACGTCGGCGGCGAGCGGCCCGGGGGTGCGCAGGCCGGCGCCGACACCGAGCACGGCGACGTCGGGCAGCGGGCCGGCCGCGGCCAGCGCGGCCGGGTCGGGGTGGGCGGCGGCGCCGAGGGCGTCGGCGAGGCCGAAGGCGTCCGCGCCGAGCACCGCCCAGGTGCCGGCGGCGGAGCGGGCGCCGGGGACGGAGGAGAGCGGCAGCCAGTCGACGCGGAACAGGTGCTCGTAGTGGCTGCCGCCGGCGGCCCGCAGCCGGGCGGGCGCGTCGAGCAGCACGTGCCGGGTGATCTTGCCGGAGGCGGTGCGCGGGATGCGCTCCGTCTCGTACAGCTCCTCGGGGACCTTGAAGTAGGAGAGCCGTTCCCGGCAGGCGGCCAGCAGGGCCTCCGGGTCGAGGCCGCCGGGGCCGGGCACCAGGAAGGCCACCGGCACCTCGCCGAGCACCTCGTGGGGCTTGCCGACGACGGCGACGTCCGCGACGCCGGGCACGCCGCGCAGCACCTCCTCGACCTCGGCCGGGTGGATGTTCTCGCCGCCGCGGATGATGAGTTCCTTGATCCGGCCGGTGATGGTGAAGTAGCCGGAGCCGTCCCGCCGGGCGAGGTCGCCGGTGTGGTACCAACCGCCGCGCAGCGCCTGCTCGGTGGCCTCGGGCTGGTTGTGGTAGCCGAGCATCACGCTCGGGCCGCGCACCCAGACCTCGCCCTCCTCGCCGTCGGCGGCGTCCAGGCCGGTCTCGACGTCGACCAGGCGCACGCCCAGGCCGGGGACGGGCAGGCCGCAGGAGCCCTCGACGCGGGCGCCGGTGGGCCAGTTGACGGTGATCGAGCCGCAGGTCTCGGTGGAGCCGTAAGCGTCGATGAGCGGCGCGCCGAACGCCTCCTCGAAGGAGCGCCGCAGCGCGGCGGTGGTCATGGCGCCGCCGACCAGGCACATCCGCAGGGCCGGCGCGGTGAAGCCGTCCTCCCGGGCGGCGCGCACCAGCTGCTGGTACATGGTGGGCACGCCGGCCAGGAAGGTCGCGGACTCCTCGCGGACGGCCTCCAGGACGTCCCGCGCGGCGAAGCCGTCGAGGATGCGGGCGGTGGCGCCGACCGCGGTGACGCTCAGCACGCAGGCGATGTGGGAGAGGCTGTGGAACAGCGGCAGCGGCCAGACCACCCGGTCCTCGGCGCTCAGGCCGGGCACCGGCACGTAGCAGGCGGCGACCGACCAGAGGCAGTTGCGCTGGGTGGACAGCACGCCCTTGGGCCGGCCGGTGGTGCCGGAGGTGTAGAGCATCCAGGCGGGGTCGTCGAGGCCGAGGTCGTCGCGCGCCGGGGTGGCGGGGTCGGTGCCGGCCAGGGTCTCGAAGGAGAGGGTGCCGGCCGGGACGGGGCCCTCGCCGGTGACGATCACCCGCAGGTCGGCCCGGCCGCGGGCGAGGGCGTCCAGGCCGGCGGCGCGGGCGGCGTCGGTGATGACGACGCGGGCGCCGCTGTCGTCCAGCAGGTGGGTGAGTTCGGCCTCGGTGGCGTGGGGGTTGAGCGGGACGCCGATGGCGCCGGCGCGCAGGATGCCGAAGTAGGCCTCCACCACCTCGACGCTGTTGCCGAGCAGGATCGCGGCCCGGTCGCCGGGCTGGAGGCGCAGGTCGGCGAGGTGGCCGGCGATCCGGCCGGTGCGGGCGTGGAGCTCGCCGTAGGTCACGCCGCGGACGGCGTCGCGGAACGCGGTCTTGTCCGAGCTGTCGCGGGCGTGCTCGGCCAGCAGTTCGGGCAGCGGCCGGATCAGCTCGGTGCGCAACATGCCGTCACTTCCTTGGGTCGGTTCAGGGTCGGTTCAGGGTTGGTTCGGGGTTGGTTCGGGGTCTATTCCGGTCGGCCCGGTTCGGGCCTCGGGCGGGGCATTCGATTTCCGCCCGGCACCGGGGGTGGGCGGCGGCGGAATGGGGCTTGCATTTCCTGGCCGGAATGTCGCGGTACGGGGCCGGCGCAATTGCCGGGCGGCCTTTCCGGGGCGGCCGTACGCGAATTCCCGCCGGTCACAGTCTCGTGCGGCGGGGGCTCCGGGCCGCCCCTATCCGACCCCCTATACGGGCCCTAATCACGGTGGACGGGGCAGGGGCGACGGGCACGGCCGCGGCTGAGCGGTAGGTGGGAACGGCGCCGCCCCGCCGGGCGTGGGCGCGGCGGGGCGGGGCGGGGAGGGCGGCCCGGCCGGTGGGGCGGCCGGGTGGGGCGGGCTCGCGGCCGGTCAGTGGGCCGGGACGGGTTCGGGCAGCAGGGCGAGCAGGTCGTCGGGCCGGCGCAGCACCGCGTCGGGCCGTTCGGCGAGCAGCGCCGCCTCGTCGCTCTCGCCCCACAGCACGGCGATCGCGCCGACCCCGGCGCCCCGGGCGCTCGCCAGGTCGGTGACGGCGTCGCCGACCATGACGGTCCGTTCGGCCGGCACGTCGAGCAGTTCCAGGGCGCGCAGCACGATGTCGGGCGCGGGCTTGGCCCGGGGGACCTCGTCGGAGCCGAGCACGTGGTCGAAGTGGTGCAGCAGGCCGAGCTGGTCGAGCAGCGAGCGGGCCCGGGGGCCGCTCTTGCCGGTGGCCACGGCCAGCCGGATGCCGCGCCGGTTGAGGTCGACGAGCAGCTCCCGCACCCCGGCGTGCACGGTGACCTGGGGGGCGAGCCGGTAGCTCTCCCGGACGAAGGGCTCCTCCAGGGCGAGCGGCAGCCCCATGATCCGCATGATGTCCGGGAAGTAGCGGCCGAGGTGGCGGCAGTACTCCTCGAACGGCGGGTTGCCGTCGCCGACCACCTCCTCGTAGGCGGTGAGGAACGCCCGGCGCATCACGTCGAAGCTGTCGACGATGACGCCGTCGAGGTCGAAGACCACCGCGCGCAGCGGGGGGAAGGCGGCGAGCGCGTGGCCGTCGGGCCCGGTGGTCGGTGCGGTGGCTGCGAGCTGGTCGATCGGCATGGGATCTCCATGGGACGAGGGGCTGCCCGGACGGGTGACCGGGCCTGGCGCCCCGGGGCCGACGGGATGGGCACGGCCTCCGGGGCCGGGGCACGGGGCTGCTCGGGTGGAGCCGCGGCTCGGCGGGGAACGGCGGGAACGGCGGGGACGGCAGTCGGACCCCGACGACGGTCAGACGGCGAGCGCCGCGGCCTCGTCGGCGAGCCGCGGCCGCGGGGCGCGGGCCGCCGCGTAGAGCCGCTCGATGACCGAGATGGTGTGGTGGGCGCGCTTCACGGCCGCGCCGCGCGAGGCCGGGTCGGCGAGCACGGCGGGCAGCTCGTCGAGCTGACGCACGTACTCGGTGCCGACGTTCTCCCCGGGCAGCGGGACGTCGGTGGTGACGCCGTCGCGGGTCCGGGTGAGGCGCGGGACCCGGCGGTTCGGGCTGAAGCCGAAGGTGCACTCCAGGGTCGCGGAACCGGTGGCGCCCTCCACGGTGATCCGGGTGGTGTCGACGGACTCGTGGGAGGCCCAGCTCGCCCGCACCGCCACCGAGACGCCGGTGTCGGTGAGCAGGAAGCCGCGGGCGGTGTCCTCGACGTCGCCCGCGCCGTCCGGCCCCTCGGTGCCGCGCCAGCCGGCGCCGCGCCTGCCGTCGTTGACGAAGTCGGCGGAGAGCGAGCCGAGCACCGACGGGAACCGGACGTCGCCGCCGAGCACGGCCTGGGCCGTGTCCAGCAGGTGCCAGCCGAGGTCGACCAGGGCACCGCCGCCGGAGAGCCGCCGGCTGGTGAACCACCCCCCGGCGTCGGGGACACCGCTGGCGCGGACCCAGGCGAGGTCGACGTGCCGGATCGGGCCGAGGTCCGCCGCCAGTTCGGTGAGGGCGGCGACGTCCGGCCGGTAGCGGGCGGCGCTGCCCGCCAGCAGGACGGTCCCGCCGGCGCGTTCGGCGGCGGCCAGCCGGTCCGCCTCGGCGGAGCTGAGGCAGACCGGCTTCTCCAGGAACACCGGGATGCCGCGGGCGAGCAGGCGTTCGGCCACGGGGGTGTGCAGGTGGTTGGGCACCGCGACGACCGCGAGGTCGACGTCGGGGCCGAGCAGGTCGGCGTCGGCGAGGAGCGCGGCGCCGGCCGGCACGTGCTCCGCGCCGCCGGGGCCGGGCTCGACGACGGCGGTGACCCGGTAGGCCCGGTGGGCCGTCAGCCGGGGCAGCCAGATGGTGCGGCCCGCCCAGCCGAGGCCGACGACGGCCACCCGCACCGGGGCGTCCGGCCCCCGTCCGGCGGTGCTCACCCGCGCGTTCACACCGCGGCCAGGGCGTCGGCGATGATCTGCGCGGTGTCCTCTATCGCCCGCTCGCTCGCGAGGAGGGTGCGGTGGTGCAGCCAGATGCCGTCGGCGGTGAGCGCCTCGCTGTTGGGGCAGGCCTTGGCCAGCGCGTCGACGGTGGTGTCGGGCGCGGCCGACTCCCAGAAGCCGTCCGAGCGGTAGATGGCGCGGAAGACCACGAAGGCGGGCAGGCCGCGCGCGATCAGGTCGTCGACCAGGGCGTTGCGCCGGTCCTCGCCAAGGCCGGGCACCCGGAACATCGCCATGTAGTGCGGCACGCGGTCGGCCCGCTCGTCGTGGCCCTGCGGCACCACGCCGGGGATCTCCGTCAGCAGGCTCTTGAGCAGCTTGGCGCGCTCCTCGCGGACGCTGATCTGGCCGTCCAGGCGGGCGAGCTGGGCGCGCAGCACGCTCGCGGAGAACTCGTTGAGCCGGAAGTTGGAGCCGGAGGTCTGGTGGTAGTACTTCCGGTCCGTCGGCGGGCGGCCGCAGCTGTGCCGCAGGAACGCCTCGTCGTACTGGGCGGTCTCCGGGAAGGTGACGGCGCCGCCCTCGCCGGCCGTCATCAGCTTGCCGTTCTGGAAGCTGAACGCGGCGATCGAGCCCAGCTCGCCGACCCGGCGGCCGCGCCAGCGGGCGCCGTGGGCGTGCGCGGCGTCCTGCACGATCGAGACGCCCGAGTCGGCGGCGAGCTTGTCGAGGGCGTCCAGGTCGGCGATCTGGCCGGCGATGTGGACGGGCATGATCGCCCGGGTCCGCGGCGTGATCGCGGCGGCGGCCGCCTCGGGGCTCAGGTTGTAGGTGTCGAGGTCGATGTCGACCGGCACCGCGGTGGCGCCGAGCCGCTGGGCGGCCTGGGAGGAGGAGATGAACGTGAACGCGGGCACGATGACCTCGGTGCCCGGGCCGACACCGAGCAGCTGGAGGGCGATCTCCAGCGCGTGGGTGCCGTTGGTGACGGCGAGCGCCTTGGCGGCGCCGTGGTAGTCGGCGAACTCCTGCTCGAAGGTGTCGACCTCCTTGCCGCCCATCCGCCACCACTGGCCCTGCTCCAGGGCCCTGAGCAGTCCTTCGCGCTCGGCATCGTCGTACTGGGGCCAGACCGGGAACTCCGGGGCCGGACGTCCTTGGGCACTCATGATTCCGCGCAGCCTTTCCTGTCGGGGGGACCGTGGAACGGGACGCTAACCCAGGAAATCCGGCCCGTCATCTCCCCTACGCACCCCCCTACAAAGCCCTTGTCCTGCAGTTCGGCAACCCGCTCCGGGTTCGTCCGGGGAATTCGCTGCTATAACCGGAATATGAGCGAACTGCTATTGCTGAACGGCCCCAATCTCGGGATTCTCGGCCGCCGCGAGCCGGAGGTCTACGGCACCGACACCCTGGCCGACATCGAGGCCGCGGTCGCCGCCGAGGTGGCCGGCCGGGGCTGGAAGGTGGTCTCCGTCCAGCGCGAGTCCGAGGGCCAGCTGATCGAGGCGGTGCAGGACGCCTGGGACGGCTCCGTCGGGGCGATCGTCAACCCGGGCGCGCTGATGATCGCCGGCTGGGGCCTGCGCGACGCGCTCGCCGCCTACCCGCGGCCGTTCGTCGAGGTGCACCTGTCCAACGTCTGGGCGCGCGAGTCCTTCCGGCACGAGTCGGTACTGGCGCCGATCGCCTCGGGCGTGATCGTCGGGCTCGGCGCGCTCGGCTACCGGCTCGCCGCGCAGGCGCTGCTGGCGAAGGTCCCGGCGTCCTGATGGGCTTCGCGACGGGCGCCCCGGCAGGGGGCACCACGACGACGACGCGGGCCGCGGCGGCGCCGGGTCCCGCGGTTCAGGCTCCGACGGCTCAGGGCCCCGCGGCTCAGGGCCCAACGCCGCAGGCCCCGACGGCTCAGGCCCCGACGGCCGCCCGGGGCGTGCTCGGCATCGACATCGGCGGCACCAAGGTGGCGCTGCGCGCCGAGGACGGCCCGCCCGGCGGGCCGGTCCGCACCGAGGAGGCCGTGCTGCGCTGGCCCGGTGCCCGGGTGGCCGGCGCCTACGCCGACTGGACGGCGCTGGCCGGCACGGTCGCCGACCTGCGCGAGCGCTGGGAGGGCGACTTCGCGGCGGTCGGGGTGGCCGTGCCCGCGACCCTCGGCCCGGACGGCCGGGTGCTCGCCTGGCCCGGCCGCCCCGACTGGCGCGGCTTCGACCTCGTCCCGGCGCTGCGGCGGCTCTTCCCCGCCGCCGCCCTGGCCTGGGCGGACGACGGTGACCTCGCCGCGCTCGCCGAGGCGGTGCACGCCGGGTCCGGGCACGTGGTCTACCTGGGTGTCGGGACGGGCGTCGGCGGCGGTGTCGTGCACGGGGGCGCGCCGCTGCCGGGCCAGGGGCGCGGCTCCTGCGAGGCGGGCCACCTGATCGTCGACCGCCGGGGCCCGGTCTGCGACTGCGGGCGGCGCGGCTGCCTGCAGGCCACCGCCTCCGGTCCCGCGACCCTGCGGCGCGCGGAACTGCTGCGCGGCGCGCCGGTCGAGTACCCGGAGCTGCGGTCCGGGCTGGCCGAGGGCGCGCCGTGGGCGGTGGAGGCCGTCGAGGAGACCTGCGCCGCGCTGGCGGCCGCGGCCGTGTCGCTCGGCGAGCTGTTCCACCCCGAACTGACCGTGCTGGGCGGCGGGTTCGCCGACGGGCTGCCCGGCTTCACGGCGCGGGTGGAGGCGCACGCCGCCGCGCTGGCCCGCCCCGGCGGCCCGGCCCCCGCGATCCGGACGGCCGTGCTCGGCGGGCTGTCCTCGCTGCACGGCGCCCTCGCGCTGGCGCGGCTGCAGCCCGCTGCCTGAAGCGCACCCGGCCACACCCCCATCGAGCGACACCGCACCGCACACCATCTCACCGACCAGCCCTGGGAGCCGAGTTGACCACGACAGAAACCCTCGTCCGCACGGACGGCGGGCTGCGGCGCATCGACGTGGAGCTGGGTGAGCGCGGCTACCCGGTGCTGATCGGCCCCGGCGCCCGCCACCGGCTGGCCGGGGTGCTCGCGGGGATCGGCGCCCGCCGGGTCGCGGTGGTCAGCGCCCGGCCCGCCGAGTGGCTGCCCGACACCGGCCTCGACACCCTGGTGGTGGAGGCGAAGGACGGCGAGGAGGGCAAGTCCCTCGCCTGGGTGGCCGAACTGTGCAGCCGCTTCACCGCGTTCGGCCTGGGCCGGGCGGACGCCGTGGTCTCCTGCGGCGGCGGCACCACCACCGACGCGGTCGGGCTCGCCGCCGCGCTGTACCACCGGGGCGTGCCCGTGGTGCACCTGCCCACCTCGCTGCTGGCCCAGGTCGACGCGAGCGTCGGCGGCAAGACGGCGGTGAACCTCCCGGAGGGCAAGAACCTGGTGGGCGCGTACTGGCAGCCGTCCGCCGTGCTCTGCGACACCGACTACCTCGACACCCTCCCGCCGCGCGAACGCGTCAACGGCTACGGGGAGATCGCCCGCTGCCACTTCATCGGCGCCGGGGACCTCCGCCACCTGCCCCTGCCCGAGCAGATCGCCGCGAGCGTCGCCCGCAAGGCCGCCGTGGTGGCCGCCGACGAGCGCGACACCGGGCTGCGGCACATCCTCAACTACGGCCACACCCTGGGCCACGCGCTGGAACGCGCCACCGACTTCCGGCTGCGCCACGGCGAGGCGGTCGGCGTCGGCACGGTCTTCGCCGGCTGGCTGGCGGGGGCGCTCGGCCGGATCGGCCCCGAGCGGGTCGCCGAGCACCACGAGGTGGTCGCCCACTACGGGCTGCCGACCGCACTGCCGCCGGAGGTCGGCACCGGGGCGCTGATCGCCCTCATGCGGCTGGACAAGAAGGCCGTCGACGGGCTCTCCTTCGTCCTGGACGGCCCGCGCGGCGCCGAACTCGTCAGCGACGTCCCCGAGCCGCTGGTCGCCCGCACGCTGGACGCCATGCCGCGCGCCGCCGCAGGGGAGGCCTGAGATGTCCCTTCACCCCGACCTGCCGACCCCCGACCTGCCGACCCCCGACGCGCCGACACCCGACGCGCCGGCCGCCCGCCCGCCGATCTCCGGCCGCACCCGGCTGTTCGCGGTGCTCGGCGACCCGGTCGCACAGGCCAAGGCGCCCGCCCTGCTCAACCCGCTGTTCGCGGCGAGCGGCGTGGACGCCGTGCTCGTCCCCGTGCACGCCCCGGCGGACCGGCTGGACGAGGTCGTCCGCGGGCTGAAGGCCGTCGCCAACCTGGACGGGCTGCTGGTCACCGTCCCGCACAAGCTGGCGATGTGCGGGCACGCCGACGAACTCAGCGACGCCGCCGCCCTGTTGGGCAGCACCAACGCGCTGCGCCGCGAGCCGGACGGCCGCTGGTACGGCGACAACTTCGACGGCGCCGGGTTCGTCCGGGGCCTGGCCGCCGCCGGGCACCACCCGGCCGGGCTGCGGGTGGCACTGGCCGGCGCCGGAGGCGCGGGGCTCGCCATCGCCGCCGCCCTGCTCGCCGAAGGGGCCGCCGCACTCACCGTCACCGATCCCGACGGGGGCCGGGTGGACGCCCTGCTGGAGCGGCTCGGCACCCGCTGGCCCGGCCGCGTGGCCGCCGCCCCGCGCCCGCCCGCCGGCGTCGACCTCGCGGTCAACGCCACCCCGCTGGGCCTGGACCCGGCCGACCCGCTCCCCTTCGACCCGGCCCCACTGGCGCCCGGCGCGCTGGTCGCCGACATCATCATGACGCCCGCCGAGACCCCGCTGCTGCGCACCGCCGCCGCCCTCGGCCTCGCCACCCACCCCGGCATCCACATGCTCGCCGAGCAACTGCCGCTCTACCGCTCCTTCTTTCGCCTTCCGGGGTGATCCCCCGTGCCTCCGGAGCCGGCCGACCCCGTGGCCGCTCCCTCCCCCCATCCCCGCAAAGGATCCAAACGATCATCCCACCGGCCGGTCGCCACCGACCTGACCACGCCTGATACCGTGCCATCGCCGTGGTGTTCGGGAAACCGGTCTGAGTCCGGTGCGGCCCTCGCCACTGTTGCCGCGGAGTTCCGCGGCCCTCGCTGACCGGCTTTCGCCAGCGGTCAGGGCCACTGGGCGGGCTGGGAGAGCCGCTCGGGAAGGTCGGTCGCGGCGTGTTGATGCGGAAGCCAGGAGACCGGCCACGGCGCGACATGTTCCACGAGGGTTTTGGAGAACACGTGCCCAGCGGTCAGCCGTACCCGCATCCGGTCCGATCCATACGTTCCATGCGCTCCGCGCGCTCCATACGTCCCGTACGTCCCACAGGTCCGACACGCGTCGGCCGGGCCGTCACGGCCCTGCTGTTCGTCGGTGTGGTCGGAGGCTGCGCGGGCGCCCCCGCGCCCGTCGCGTCCGGCGGGGCGACCGGAAGCGCCGCGCCGGTCAGCGTGGACAACTGCGGGACCACCGTGACGGTCGGCGCGCCGCCCGAGCGGCTGGTGACGCTCAACCAGGGTGCCACCGAGGTGGCCCTGGCCCTCGGGCTGGAGTCCCGCATGGCCGGTACCGCCTACCTCGACGACTCCGTCCCGGAGAAGTGGAAGGCCGCCTACGACTCCGTCCCGGTGCTCTCCAAGAAGTACCCGACGAAGGAGAACCTCCTCGCGGCCCGTCCCGACTTCCTGTACGCCTCCTACTCCAGCGCGTTCACCGACAAGGTCGCGGGCACCCGGGAGGAGCTGCGCGGCCAGGGCGTCCCGTCGTACCTGTCCCCGTTCGGCTGCTCGGACAAGAACCAGGTGCCGCCGACGACCTGGCAGGCGGCGTGGGGCGAGCTGAACGACGTCGCCAAGGTCTTCGGCGTCCCGGAGCGGGCCGCCGCGATCCAGCGGCAGCAGGAGCAGCAGCTGGCGCAGTTCACGGCGACGGCCGCGGGCAAGGGCCTGAAGGTCCTGTGGTTCGACTCGGACACCAAGACGCCGTACGTCGGCACCGGCCAGGGCGGCCCCCAACTCGTGCTCGACGCCGTGGGCGCCCGCAACGTCTTCGGGGACCTGCCCGGCAGCTGGCAGAACGTGAGCTGGGAGAAGGTCGTCGCGGCGGACCCGGACGCCATCGTGGTCGCGGACGCCGACTGGGACACCGCCCAGTCCAAGATCGACTACCTGGAGAACGACCCGGTCCTGAGCAAGCTCACCGCCGTGCAGCGCAAGGCCTTCGTGACGGTGCCGTTCTCCGAGTCGACCCCCGGCGTGCTGCTCGCCGACGGTGCCGCCCGGGTGTCCGACGGGCTGGGCCGACTGCACCCGGCTTCATGACCACCGCGCCCCACCCCGTCGTGCGGCCCGCTGGTCCGGGCCGCGCGACGGCGGCCCTGGCCGTCGCCGCGGCCCTGCTCCTGAGCACCCTGCTCCTCGGCCTGGCCGTGGGCTCGCAGCACGAGTCGGTCGGAACGGTGATCGAGGTCGTGGCGCGCCGTCTCGGGCTGGGCGACCCGCCTGTGACGCTGCTGGACGACCAGATCGTCTGGCAGCTGCGGCTGCCCCGGGTGCTGGGAGCGGCCGCCACCGGCGCCGGCCTCGCGGTCTGCGGCGCGGTGCTGCAGACGCTGACCGGGAACGACCTGGCCGATCCCTTCCTGCTCGGGATCTCGGACGGAGCCGCCGCCGGCGCGGTCACCGTGATCGTCCTCGGCGTCGGCGTGACCGGCGCCGTGGGCACCGGCGCGGTGGCGACGGCGGCCTTCGCCGGCGCCCTGCTCGCCGCCGCCGTCGTCCTGGCCCTGGCCGGCGCCCGAACCCGGTCGCTGCCCACCGCCCGGACCGTGCTCGCCGGCATCGCGGTCGGCCAGATGTGCGGGGCCTACACCTCGTTCGTGGTGATGGTCCTCGGGGACCGCGACGCGGCGCGCGGTGTCATGGAGTGGACGCTGGGCTCGGTCGCCGGCGTGCGGTGGCCCACCGCCGTCTTCCTGCTGGCGGTCGCGCTGGTGGGTGTCACGGTCCTGGCCTCCTCGGCCCGCGACCTGGACGCCTTCGCCTTCGGCGAGACCGCCGCCCGCTCCCTCGGCGTCCACGTCGAGCGCACCCGCTGGGTCCTCGTCGCCACCGCCGCGCTGGTGACCGCGTGCCTGGTCGCCAACACCGGCGTCATCGGGTTCCTCGGCCTGGTCGTCCCGCACGTGGTCCGCCTCGTCTGCGGCCCGCGCCACGCCCTCCTGCTGCCCGTGTCGGCGCTGGTCGGCGCGTCCCTCCTGGTGGGCAGCGACGTCGTGGCGCGCTCGGTCCTCCCCGACCGGGAGATCCCCGTCGGCGTCGTCACGGCCGGGCTCGGAGCGCCGTTCTTCGCCTGGCTGCTGTGGCGCCAGGGGCGGGCCGACGGGAGGGCGCAGTGACGACGACGCCTGTCGGGCTGCGCGCGGAGGGACTCGGTGTCCGCGTCGGCGGAGCCACCCTGCTGGACGCGGTCTCGATCGCCTTCCGCCCCGGCCGGATCACGGGCCTGCTCGGGCCCAACGGCGCCGGGAAGACCACCCTGCTGCGCGCGGTCGCCGGACTGACCCGGCCGAGCGCGGGCCGGGTCCTGCTGGACGGCGAGGACCTCCACGCGCTCACGGCCCGCCGGCGGGCACGACGGGTGGCCTTCATGGAGCAGCAGGCGGACACCCGGCTGTCGCTGCCGGTCCGTCAGGTCATCGAGCTCGGACGCACGCCGCACCGCGGCCGCTGGCCCGTGCCGACGGACACCGCCGCCGACGCCCACGAGCGGTCCGTGGTCGCCGACGCCGTCGCCGCGGCCGACGTCGGCCACCTGCTCGACCGGTCCTGGCCGACGCTGTCGGGCGGCGAGCGGCAGCGGGTCCAGCTCGCGCGGGCGCTGGCGCAGGAGCCGGACGTGCTGCTGCTCGACGAGCCCACCAACCACCTCGACCTGCGCCACCAACTCGGCTTCCTCGAAACCGTCCGCG
The DNA here is from genome assembly GCF_042268845.1 of Kitasatospora sp. NPDC056273. Classification (NCBI taxonomy): domain Bacteria; kingdom Bacillati; phylum Actinomycetota; class Actinomycetes; order Kitasatosporales; family Streptomycetaceae; genus Kitasatospora; species Kitasatospora sp. NPDC056273. The sequence continues at coordinate 171,855 of NZ_JBHJSJ010000017.1, forward strand.
GGCTGGGCATCACCACCGTCGCCGCGCTGCACGACCTCGAACTCGCCGCCGCCTACTGCGACGAGGTCGCCGTCCTGCTCGACGGCCGGCTGGTCGCCCACGGGCCCGGCTCCGAGGTGCTCACCCCGCGCACGATCGCGGAGGTCTACGGCGTCGACGTCACCGTGGAACGGCACCCCCGGCACGACAGACCGCACATCCGGTGGAACGGACTGCTCCACGAAAGGACGACGCCATGACCTCCCCCGCCCCGGATGCCCCCGCCCGCCGCAGTGCCGTGGTCCTGGTCGGCATGTCGGCCGGGGAGGCCGTCCGTCGTGACGAACTCCTCAGGGCGGCGGCCTCGCACCGGGCCTCGATCGCGTTCCTGCAGCTGGCGGACCCGTCCCTGTCGGCCGAGCTGACCAGGCTGGCCGACGCGGGCACCGAGACCGTGGTCCTGGTCGGCGTCCGCCTCACGGCTTCCGGCCCGGGCCAGTCCTGGCTCCGGCGGATCGCCGCGTACTGGTGGCGCGAGCGCGCGGGCCACCGTCCCGAACTCCTCGTCGCCACCCGCCTCGCCGACTCGCCGGCCGCGGTCCCCACGGTGGCCGCGGCGACGAAGGCCGTCACCGGCACAGAGCCCGGCCTCACCTCCGCGGCCTGGGAGGACGTGCCCGGCCACCGGCACCAGGTCATGGTGTGCCGCGGCCCGCGCTGCGCGGCCAAGGGCGTGGAGGAGGGGCTGCGCGCCCTGGTCCAGGGACTGACCGAGCAGGGCCTCGGCGACGACGACGTGCTCGTCACCCAGACGGGCTGCCAGTTCCCCTGCAACCAGGCCCCCGTCGTCAGCGTGCAGCCGGACGACGTCTGGTACGGCAACGTCGACCCGGCCGCCGCCGCCCTCATCGTCACCGAGCACCTCGCCGGCGGACGACCGCTCGAGTCCCACCGCCTCCCCCGCCACCGGAAGCAGCAGCCGGACCACCACGACGACTGACCGCGGCCACCGGCCCGGGACCTCCGTTCCCGGCCCACGGCGACGTGCCCGCGCCGGCCTGCCGGGCTCGGCCGACGTCGTCCACGGGAGCGACGGTCCGTACCGCGTGGTACGGACCCTGTCT